>CAZWFG010000139.1:0-5786 GCA_964632245.1 uncultured Synechococcus sp.
ACCTGCTGCTGTGGCCCGATGGGCGGTTGGCTCTGATTCAGTTCCCCCCCCTGGCGGTGGATCGCTGCCGTCTGGATCTGTGGCTGCTGGGGGACGATGGTCATGCCTCCATGGCCGATGGCTGGTTGGCAGACCTGCTGAGGTTTCTGGAGGAAGATCGGCGCCTGGTGGAGGGGGCCCAGAAGGGTTATGCCAGTGGACTGCAGCCCGGACCACCCCATCGCCTGGAACTGCGGATCCTGCAGCAGCAGCAGCTCTACACCCGGTTGATGGCTGACAGCGCCCCCTGACGGATCCAGCGGGCCATGGCGGTGTTGATGTCGAGCAGATCGGCCACCGGCATGGCCGTGAACGGCAGGCTGGGCAGGTAGCCATCGGGACCGAATTCGGGTGTGATCGTGGGGTGGGGATGCTGGCGATCGTGCTGGCATTGAAGAAACAATCGCCAGCAGTCGCGATGGGCCTCCAGGGCCGCGGCGGCCTCCGGCGCAAAGGGATGGGCGACGGATGGCCCCTGGGCGTGGCCGACGCGGGCATGGATGTGATCGACCCGGTCGGCCATGGCCTGCACCGGCGGCAGCTGGGGTTCCATCAGCCGTTCGCTGACGCAGCACCAGTGGCTCAGGTCGGCGGTGAGGCGCAGGCCGGGATGGCGCGCCAGCAGGTCCGGCATGGCCCAGGGGTTGAAGAGGCTGCGGCTGCGATGCGTCTCGAAGCTCACTGGTGCCTATGCGTTGGCGGCCAGCGCGATCGCCCGTTCGAGGAAGTGGTCCTGTTGCGGTGCAGGCCAGCTGTCGCTGCCGGTGATGACGGTGATGCGCAGGGGCTGCAGCAGGCGGCAGCGGGCCAGTTGGCGTTCGAGTTCGGCGAGCTGCTCGTCGGGGCCGCAGGCGAGGGTGGGGACGTAGTCGCCGCCGGTGACGAGTTCAACGATCAGCGCCAGCCCCGCCTGGTGCAGCCGCTCCACCAGCGCCGGCGGTTCGTGGGCGGTGAGGGCGGGATGGTCAAGGTTGGCCTCCAGACCATCGAAGCCATGGGCGAGGGCCCGGGCGATGGCCGCGTCGAGGTCACCGTCGTGACCCCAGAGGCTGTGGCAGATCAGGGGTTGGGGCCGGTCCATGTGAACTCTTCCGGCTGGATCCCGAGGTAGACCGCCTCCTTGAACAGCGCCTGCTTGGCCTCGGCGTCATCGGTCTGCTCTGCCCTGGCCCAGCGTTGGCGCAGGGACGCGATCAGGGTCTGGCGCTGGGCGTCGCTGGTGCTCATGGCCACGTTGGTCTGGGCCTGAATCTAAGGAGAACCTTGCCGCGGAAAGCCCGATGTTCAGTCTGAACCGCAGCACCGGGCTGTCGCTGACAAAGTGTAATTATTGACGTTGTTTGTGTTGTGACGACCCGTGCGGCCTCCGGCGTCACCGAACTGATCAGCCAGCAGCGGTTGGCCGAACTCAACCGGCGCAGTGATGCCGCCGGCTGGAGGCAGGTGGCAGGCCACGGGGGGCTGATCGTGGTGAGTGCCGCCATCTGGCTGCAGCCCACCTGGCCGTGGGCGCTGCGGCTGCCGGCCCTGTTGTTGCTGGGCTGGGGATTGGCTTTCGGGTTCTGCGCCATGCATGAATGCGGCCACCGCACGGCCTTCGCGGGCAGGGGCCCCAACGATGCCGTGGCCTGGTGGGCTGGCGTGCTGAGTTTTTACAACGCCGACTTCTACCGCCGTTACCACCAATGGCACCACCGCTACACCAACCAGCCGGGGCTTGATCCCGAATTGGAGGAGGGCCATGCCAGCCGCAGCCGGGCTGCCTACCTGCTGGAACTGAGCGGGGTGAGCTGGTGGCTGGGCAAGCTGCGCAGCCACTGGCGGGGGCTGTGCGGCGATTTCAGCAATTGTCCTTACATCCCCACCGAAGCAGCGATCGCCGTGCGCGACTCGATCCGCCGCCAGTGGTTGGTTTACGGGGTGTTGCTGCTGGTCTCGTTGCCCGGCGGCAATGGCCTGCTGTGGTGGGGCTGGTTGCTGCCGCTGGCGGTGGGCCAGCCCCTGCTGCGCTTCGTGCTGCTGGCCGAGCATGGCGGCTGTGCTGCCACCGACGACGGTCTGCAGAACACCCGCACCACCCTCACCCTGGCGCCCCTGCGCTGGCTGATGTGGAACATGCCCTTCCACTGCGAGCACCACCTCTATCCCTCGCTGCCGTTCCATGCCCTGGGGGCTGCCCACCAGGAGATCGCTCCGCACCTGGCCCATGTGGCCCGCGGCTATGGGTCGGTGCATCGGCAGTTTCTGCAGTGAGTGACGATCGCCGTTTCGCCCTCGGCCGCTTCCCGCTGGCCGGTGGCGGCCATCTGGAGGACGCCCACCTGGCCTATCGGGTGCTGGGCTGCCCGACCGCCACGGCCAACAATGTGGTGCTGTACCCCAGCTCGTACGGCGCCTGGCCAGAAGACATCGACTGGGTGGTGGGTCCGATCCTCGATCCCGCGCGCTGGTGCGTGGTGCTGGTGAGCCAGTTCGGCAATGGCCGCTCGAGCAGTCCCAGCAACGGTGGTGGCTGGTGGGGCTGCGGCCGCTGGCCCGTGACCCATGTCGACAATGTGCGCGCCCAGCGGCGGTTGCTGGAGGAGGTGTTCGGTGTCGAGGCACCGGCCCTGATCTACGGCTGGTCGATGGGGGCGCAGCAGGGATACCACTGGGCGGTGCTGGAGCCCGAGCGTTGCCGACGGCTGCTGGCCCTCTGCGGGACGGCCCGCACGACGCCCCACAACCGCCTGTTTCTGCTCAGCCTGCGCCAGGCCCTCACGGCGGATCCGGCCTGGAACGGCGAGCGCTTCGTGGCGGAACCGCTGCGGGGGTTGCGGGCCTTTGCCAGCATCTACGCCAGCTGGGCCGCCAGCCAGGCCCATTACCGCGAGCTGTCGCTGCAGGCCGGCGGCTGGAGCAGCCTCGAAGACCACGTCGAACGGGCGTGGCTGCCGCTGTACCGGCGCCATGATCCCCACGATCTGCTGGCGATGATCGACACCTGGTGGGCCAGTGATGTGGCCGTTGCCGCGGGTTGCGGGGAGGATCTGGCGGCGGCCCTGGGGCGGGTGACGGCGGCGGTGACCGTGATGGCGGGCAGCCATGACCTGTACTTTCTGCCCGACGACTGCGCCGCCGAAGCGGCCCTGATCCCCGGGGCGCGGTTTGAGCTGCTGCCATCGACCCTGGGGCACCGGGCGGGCAACCCCCGGGATGATCCGGCTCTGCAGCTGCGCATCCGGGCGGCCCTTGACGCCCTGCTCGACCGTTCCTCCTGACGTCTTCTGCCACCGCCGCCATGTCCAGCCTTGCCGCCGTCGCCGCCGACCGGGGACTGCGCTTCGTTCTGTTCTCGTTCCTCGATCTGTTCGGGGTGCAGCGGGCGAAGCTGGTGCCGGCATCGGCGTTGCCGGCGCTGGAGCAGGGGGGAGCGGGCTTCGCCGGCTTTGCGGCCTGGCTTGACCTGTCGCCGGCGGCGGCGGATCTGCTGGCGTTTCCGGATCCCGCCAGCCTGATGGTGATGCCGGGCCAGCCCGACCTGGGCTGGGTGGCCACGGAACTGCGGCTGGAGGGGCAACCCCTGGACCATTGCCCCCGGGGGGTGCTGCGGCGTCAGCTGCAGCGGGCGGCCGAGCGGGGTCTGCGGTTCTGCACCGGTGTGGAACCCGAGTTCATGCTGCTGGATGGCAGCGGCAGGAGCCTGGGGGACCCGCTGGACCGCCAGCGCAAACCCTGTTACGAGCAGCAGGCGCTGCTGCGGCAGTATCCGCTGATCCGTGAGGTGCTGCTGGCCCTGGAGCAGCTGGGCTGGGGGCCGTATCAGGCCGACCATGAAGATGCCAATGGCCAGTTTGAGATCAACTGGACGTTCGCCGAGGCCATGGTCACCGCCGATCGCCATGCGTTCTTCCGGGGGCTGGTGAGTGCGCTGGCCGAAGCGCGGGGGCTGATGGCCTGCTTCCGGCCGCGACCGTTCAGCGATCTCACCGGCAATGGTTGCCATCTGCACCATTCGTTGTGGGATGACAGCGGCCGCAATCTCTTCGCGTCAACCGACGGCGCCGCAGGGCTGTCTGACACGGCGCGCTGGTTCCTTGGGGGGGTGCTGGAGCATGCGCCGGCGTTGTGCGCCTTCACCAACCCATCAGACGAGAGCTACCGACGGCTGGCGGGGGCCAGCACCAGTTCGGGGGCGACCTGGTCACCGGCCTGGATCAGCTGGGGGGCCAACAACCGCACGCACATGGTGCGGGTGCCGGATGACCAGCGGCTCGAACTGCGGTTGCCCGATGGGGATGCCAACCCGTACCTGCTGCAGGCGGCGGTGCTGGCGGCCGGGCTCGATGGCCTGGATCGCCAGCTGGACCCGGGCCCCTGCAGCCTGGCTGATCTGCATCAGGACCGCCCCACCGACGGACGGCCGCTGCCGGGTTCGTTGTCCCAGGCCCTTGAGGCGCTGGCGGCCGATGCGGTGCTGCGCGATGCCCTGGGTGAGTCGTTCTGTGGTGCGTACGAACGGCTGGCCCTGCAGCGTCCGGCGGAACCCAGCCTCGGGGGGCTGCGTTAGGCCGTTTGAGGCAACGCTCCCTGTTCAGCCTCATCTGAGGCAGAATGGGCGGAGATGGCGTGGGGTCATGGAGGTGCAGCAGCTCACCAGTGCGCTGCCCAGCGGGGTGAACGGCAACCTGGTGCTGCGCAAGGCGCTGCAGCGCGCCGGGGAGGAGCTGGGGCTGTCGGCCCAGGAGACGGCCCAGGCGATCGGCAAGAGCCGCACCTTCTTTGAGCAGGCACGGGCCCAGGGTCGGATCGATCTGCACACCCAGCGGATGATTGCCCTGGTGCTGCGTCTGCATCGCAGCCTTTCGGCGTTGGTGGGCGACGACACTGCCCTGATGCGGCACTGGATCAACACAGGCAACCGCCACACGGGGGGCCTGCCGCGGGAGCAGCTGCAGGATCCGGAGCAACTGGTGGAGCTGGTGCAGTACCTCGATGCCATGCGTGGCCGACCGTGAGTCAGCGAACGGAGGTGGATGTCGAGGCGCTCGTTTGTCTCGATGGGGTGGTGCTGCGGCTTGTGGAACAACAGGGCGCCCAGGCCACCCGTCGAACAACAGACAGCCTGGATGAGCAGGCGTGGCTGGAGGACTTTCTGGAGACCAGCAAGCCCGAACTTCCCAGTGCCGAGGAGTGTGTGGTGCGGCATCGGCTGCTGCTCACGCCGTTTCGTTATCGCAAGCGCCACGGATCGCGGTTCGCCACCCGCTGGGATCGGGGGCTGTTCTACGGCTCCCGCAGCCGTTGGGGCTGTCTGCTGGAGGGGGCGTACTACGAATTGGTGTTTCAGGATGGTCCAGAGCAACCATTTCCCCGCAGCAGCGCAATGCGGAAGGCCCTCTTCCATGTGCAGATGCGTACGGAACGGGGCCTGAAATTGCAAGACCACGGCAACCAAAGGCTGCAGACCCGGTTGCGCGATCCTGTGGACAGCCACTTCTGTCAGGGCACTGGCCGGCAGATGCGCGATGCTGGCATTGAGGCCTTTGAATACCACTCAGCACGCAGCATGGAAGAGGTGATTCAGGTGGGAGTCATCAGCTGCTGTGTGTTCACCGGCACACCGTTTGATCAGGTCGAGGTGGCCATCGAGGCCAGCAGGCATGAGGTGGCCATCCGGTGCCTGGATGACAACACGGTGCACCATTTCCAGCGCCAACAATTCGAAGTGAACGGACTGCTGCCCCAGCCGGCAATCTGATGACGAC
>CAZWFG010000140.1:0-5783 GCA_964632245.1 uncultured Synechococcus sp.
TCTCGGCGTTTCTGGCCACGGCCCATGAATGGGGCCACTCGCTCTACGAGCAGGGTCTGCCCCGCCGCGACGACCACTGGTTTCCCTGGCCCCTCGGTGAGGCCACATCGATGGGGGTGCATGAGTCGCAGTCGCTGTTCTGGGAGTGCCGCGTGGCCCGCAGCCGCGCCTTTGCCGAGCGCTGGCATCCCCGCTTCTGCTCCGCCCTGGGCAGCGATCCCTGGTGCGGCGCCCTCGGCTTCTGGCGGGCCCTCAATCCCCTGCGCCCCGGCCTGATCCGCGTCGAGGCCGACGAGCTCAGCTACTGCCTGCACATCGTGCTGCGCTTCGAGCTGGAGCTGGCTTTGCTGGAGCAGGAGATGCCGGTGGACGAGTTGCCGCAGCAGTGGAACCAACGGATGAAGGAGCTGCTGGGCATCGAGCCCCAGACTGACGCTGAGGGCTGCCTTCAAGACATTCACTGGGCTGAGGGGCTCATGGGCTATTTCCCCTCCTATGCCCTCGGGCACCTCATCAGCGCCCAGCTTTCGGAGACGTTTGAGAAGGAACGTGGTTCAATCCAGGCCCTGATCAGCGCCGGAGAGGAGCAGCAGCTGCAGGCCTGGCTCGGCCAGACCGTGTGGCCGCTGGGCCGCTCGGTCAACGCCGAACAGCTCGTCGAGACCGTCACGGGCCGCCCCCTCAGTGCTCAATCCTTCCTGACCCACCTGCGCCAGCGGGTCGAGGCGCTGTTGGGCGGGTAGGCGGCTGTGCCAGTGGTGGACAGAAGATGTGACAGCAGTGTGACAGTGGTTGCAGGGTGTTGCCATTCGGGGCCGGGGCGGTTGCAGATCGGTCATCCGGCGGCGGGACAGTGAACCCGTGAGCTTCACTCCTCCTCACCCATGAACCTCCGCTCCCTCTCCACCGGCCTCTCTGCCTCCCTCGCCGGCAGCCTGGCCCTGGTCACCGCCTCGGCCCTGCTTGAGCCCGTGACGGCCGGACCGGTCTACGTGACCACCCCCAAGACCGTGATCCAGCCTGCCCCCAAGACCGCACCGCAGGTGGCGGCCCAGCCCCGCTATGTGCTGGTGCCCGTGGATCAGATCGCGGCTGATTACCCCCTGCCCTCGACCCTGCCCCCGCGGCTGATCGCCCAGGCGCCGACCCCGGTCCCGGCCCCTGAGCCCGAACCCCAGCCCTCGCAGCCCAACGGCCAGCCCCTCACCGCTGAACAATCGACCCGCCGTTGCAATGCCGGCCGCTTGATCGGTGGCCTGGCCGGTGGCGGCATCGGCTACATGGCCTCCCGCAAGGACGGCCGCAGCTGGGCCGTCCCCCTCGGCGCCCTGCTGGGCACCCAGATGGGTTGCCCCCTGGCCCAGGGCCGTGGTCCCCTCTCCCTGTTCGGGCTCTGAGGATCCAGCGGTGGCGGCCCTGGCTAGAACCGGGGCCCCCACTGCGCTGCCATGGCTGCGACCCTGCTCGACCCGTCCCAGCTCGCCGAGCTGCCCCAACGCCTGCCGGCCTGGCGTGTTCAGGACGGCAGGCTCTGTCGTGATCTGCGGTTTGCCGACTTCTCGGAGGCGTTCGGCTTCATGGCCCGGGTGGCGCTGGCGGCCGAAGCCCTCGGCCACCATCCCGACTGGAGCAACGTCTGGAACCGGGTCAGCATCGCCCTCGAAACCCATGATCTCGGAGGTCTGTCGACCCTGGATCTGCAGCTGGCCGACCGCATCGACGCCCTCGTCTGAGCGGGGTTCTCAGGATTGCTTCACGGTTCTTCATTTGAGTTGCCAGACTCGCGGCCATCAGCGCCTTTGTTGTGACCACGACTGTTGTTCTCGAGATCTTCAGCGGCTTCGGGGCCGCCTGCATCGCCCTCTGGTTCATCTCTCTGAGCCGCCATGGCCAGGCCGATGCGCCCACCCTCACCACGGCGGCTCCGGTGCTCACGGCCCCCCAGCGTCGTTTTCTCGATCGCTGGCTCAGCCCTTATCTGCTCGGCCAGGGCCGTTGGGCCTCGGTCGGACTGCTGCTGCTGCGGCTCAGCATCGGGGTGCTGATGATTCACCACGGCCAGGAAAAGCTGGCCGATCCCCAGCAGTTCGCCAACACCTACGTCGCGTCGCTGCACCTTCCCTTCCCGCTGTTCTTCGCCTATGCCGCCGGTTTTTCGGAACTGATCGGCAGCTGGTTGCTGATTCTGGGGTTGTTCATGCCCCTGGGGGCCCTCGCCATCGCCGGCACCATGACCGTCGCGGCCTACCAGCACATCCTCACCGCCGGACTCAACATCTATGTGCTCGAGCTGGTGGCGCTGTACCTGGGGGGCAGCCTCGGTCTGCTGCTGCTGGGCCCTGGCCGCTTCTCGTTTGATGCCGGCATGCTGGCGGCGTTGCTGCAACCTGCCCAGGCGCGCGTCCAGGTCCCGGTGCCTGTGCGGGTGACCAGTTCAGGCCAGGCCCGCTGACCCTTCAGTCGACTCCGGTCTCGCGTCGCAGCAGTGCCTGCCCCTGGCCCTGCTCGGTTTCGGCCACCAGCAGCGCCGCCCGCGCCACCTGCAGGTCGCGCTGCACCAGCAGCACTTCGGTGAGCGGTTCCACCTGGGCCTGATAGCGCAACCGCGCATCCCTCAGGGACCGCTCCCCGGCGGCCACCGCTTCGCGCGCCGCGGCGATGCGTTCAGGCGAGCTCTGCAGCTGCTGCCACGCCTCCACCACCACCGTGCGGATGCGCTGGCGGGCCACCTCGGCGTCGGCCTCGAGCACCGCCGCCTCCCGTTCGGCCAGGGCCGCCCCCGAGGCGGCACGGCCTCCGTCATACAGCGGTTGCCGCAGCTGCAGCAGGGCGCCCCAGTCGTAGAAATTGCCCCGCAGGCTGCCGGGGGATTCGACCGAGGGCAGCGTCAGGTTGCGGGCTCCACCCTGCAGCTGGCCCGAGGCCTGCAGCACGGGCACATCAATGGTGTTGGTGTTGATGCCGGCGCCGGCCAACAGCGACAGGCTCGGCAGCAGGGCCGAACGGGCGGCCTGGGCCCGTTCGCGGCTGGCCCGCTGCTGCAGTTGCAGGGCCTCGAGCAGGGGCCGCCCGTCGAGGGCCTGGCGCAGGCTGGCGTCCAGCCCCAGCGGCCAGGGGTCGGCGCTGCTGCGGATCGGATCGACTGCCTCGGGCAGGTCGTCGGTGGGCAGCCCCAGCAGAGCCGCCAGACGCCCCTGGGCTGCCGCCCGCTGGGCCTGGGCCGTCACCAGCCCCTGTTGATCACTGGCCCGCAGGGCCGCCACCCGCAACACATCGATGCGGGCCGCCAGGCCGCGGGCAAAGATCTGCCGCACATCCCGTTCCAGGGCCGACGAGCCTTCGAGGGCGGCCTGCCACACCGGCACCAGGGCCTGGCGCAGCTGCAGATCGCGGTAGCTGCTCTCCAGTTCCCAGCGCACCTGCCGTTCGCTCTCGCTCAGCTGCTGCCTTGAGGCCTGGCGAGCACTGCCGGCGGCCGCCACCTGCCAGCCTTCACCGATGGGCAGCAGGTTGGCGCTCAGCACCACACCGGTGCCGGCGAAGAGGCTCTGCAGCACGGCATACCCCTGCTGGTTGAGCCCGAAGCTCAGGTCGCCGATGGTGGGCAGGTTGCTGATCACACCGATCGAGGTGCCCACCTGGGTGCCGCTGGCGCTGCCCACCAGATCGAGCCGCGGCAGGCGCAGGCTGCGGCTGAAGTCGACGGCGGCCTCGCTGCGGGCCAGTTCGCGCCGCGCCCGTTCCAGACCGGGTGACGCCGGCAGGCCCCGTTCCAGCACCTCGGCCAGGGTCCATGGCGCTGCCTGGCCGGCACCCGCCGCCAGCAGCAGGGCCGCCAGGGTGAGGCTGCAGCGGGCGAGGCGCACGGGGAACGGGCGGCGGAGTGGCCAGGACCTTAGGGGACGCTTCCGCAGCGGCGGTTAGGGTCTGGCCAGCTTGGGGCTTGGGTTGGTGCGTCCGCTGGAGCAACTGTGGCGGCTGACGCCGGTGGGGCTCGTGGCCGGTCTGACCGTGGTCTGGGCCGTGACCCCGTCGATTCCGGTGAAGGTGCGGGGCAGCGGTCTGCTCACGGCGCCCGAAAGCCGGCGGGCGTTCTATGCCCGCGGACCGGGGCAGGTGCAGGACCTCAAGGTGGGGGTGGGCACGGCGGTGAGCGAAGGTCAGCTGCTGCTCACCCTCAACCGCGTCGGCCAGGCCGCCGCCGGCGGGGGTGCCATCGCGCCTGATCCCCGCGTGATCCAGGCCCAGCTGCAGGCCCTCGAACGGCAGATGGATGGCCTCAACACCCAGCTGCAGGCCTTCGGGACGCAGGATCAGGCCCTGCAGGTGCGACGGGGCGAGCTCACCACCACCAACCAGCCGGTGGAGAAACAGCTGCGCGCCCTCGAAGATCTGCGCAAGGACCAGGTGATCGCCCGTTACAGCCCCCTCTGGGTGGGGGCCCAGGACCTGTTCCTGCGGAACCGGGCTGACATCGCCACCATCGATGGCCAGCGGGCCCAGCTGCAGGCCCAGCGGGCCGAGGTGCAGGCCCGTGGTGCCGAGCTGCGGGCCCAGCGGGCGGCCCTGCTGGCCCAGGAGCTGTCGCAGGATGTGTTCAGCCCCGCCAGCGGTCGCATCCTCGACCTGGCGGTGGAACCCGGCCAGGCGGTGCTGCCGGGCCAGCGCCTCGGCAGCCTGGCCCTGGCCGGTGAGGATGGCGGCAAGGTGGCCCTGGTGCTGTTCACCAGCGCCGATGCCAGCCGCCTCCGCCCCGGTGATCGTCTGGAACTTGATCCCCAGCTGCTCAGCCGTGACAGCTACGGCGGTGCCGAGCAGCGCTACGGTACGTTGACGGGCACGTTGCAACAGCTGTCGCCCGCCAGCGTGAGCCTCGAGGACGTGGCCGCCCAGGTGGGCGGCACCGAAGAAGCCGCCAATCTGATGGCCACGGCCCGCCAGCGCTCCTACGGCGACGGCGGCGACCTCACCGCCCAGCTGCCGGGCCGGGCCGGCTCGCCGCTGCGGCTGGGGGTGGTGCAGCTGCGCACGGCCACCACCCCCACCGGCCTGGCCTGGAGCCGAGGTGACGGCCCCTCGCAGACGCTGCCGTCACGGCTGCCGCTGGAGGCCTCGGCCGAGGTGGAGCGGCGCTCGCTGGTCAGTTATGTGGCGCCGTTCTGGCGTTGGCTGGCGGGGTCGCGGCCATGACGCGCACCCCGGCCCCCCTCCGGCGCCTGCTGGCCCCCTGGCTCAAGCCCTGGCCCTGGCTGAGCCTCGGCCTGCTGCTGCTCTGCACCCGCACCGAACCGCCGCGCCTGTGGTTCTGGCTGGCGTTGCTGCTCATCAGCCTTGTGGTGGGGCTGCTGCAAGCCCTGGCGCGCGAGAAGTGACGGCCCCGGCGGCCCTGCGCTACCCATTGGTGGTGGCCCTGGCCACGGCGCTGGTGTGGAGCATGGCCCATGCCCTGGGGTTCGGCTCGGGGGCCGCCTATGGCGTGGTCATCGCCGCCCTGGTGGTGCGGCCTGATTTCGGCCGCTGGCCAACCCCCCTGTTCGTGCTGCTGCCGTTGCTGGTGCTGGTGGGCCTGGGCCTGGGCACCGTGGTCAAGCCGTTGCTTGAGGCCCCCGTGGTGTGGGCCTTCGCCGTGGTGACGCTGATGGCCCAGCTGCTTGCGCAGATGCTGCCCGACAAGCTGGCGATGCTGCGCACCATCTTGCCGATCCTGGCGGTGTTGCCCTTGCTGGGTTCCAACAGCACGTGGCTGTCGGCCTGGCATCAGTGGCTGGCGGTGGTGCTGGGGC
>CAZWFG010000141.1:0-5773 GCA_964632245.1 uncultured Synechococcus sp.
CGCGCTCTTGTCGTGCCCACCCTGATCCAGCAGGACGCAGCCTTCTTCACGGATGCCCCCTGATGGCAGCGGCCTTCCCCAATCTGAGCACCGCTGAGCTGGAAACCCTGCTGGCGGCGCTGGATCATCACCGCGACGATTCCAAAGGCCGCGATCCCGGTTCACTCGCGGCCGACCTGGCTGATCCTCCAGCCTTCTTGGCCCGAATCGGTCTGGCGACCGGCCCAGGTTCCCTGAGTTCCTGGCTGGAGCACTGGCGTGCCTCCGGCGGCAGCAGAGAGGCCCTGCTCCTGTCCGTTCAGGCCCTCTTGGATCAGCGACGCAGTGACACAGCAGCGCGGTCGATCGAACTGGTGTGGTCAGGCCCTGATGCAGGTGCTGGGTCGGTCACCCGCGATCAGTCGGTGCTGATTCGTCAGTTGGTGGAGCGTGCCGAACAGCGCCTGCTGCTTACCACCTACGCCTTCTACAACGGGCCCTTCATCAAACAGTTGTTCCAGCTGATCCGGGAACGGATGGTGGCACACCCGACGTTGCACGTGCGGATGGTCTGCAACATCCACAGAGATCGTGGCGACACATCCAGCCCCGAGGCCTTGATTCGTAAGTTTCAACAGCAAACCTGGTCACGCCTTTGGCCTGAGACTCCTTCTCCTGCGGTGTTCTTCGACCCCCGTTCCCTATCGCTTGAACGGGAGAAAGCTGTTTGTCACGTCAAGGCGGTGGTGGCCGATCAAGAGTTGCTCGTCACCAGCGCCAACCTGACGGATGCCGCCCAGCTCTTCAACTACGAGCTGGGCCTGCATCTCAGCAGTTCCACCCATGCTGATCACGTCTGGGATCATTTCGAACGGCTGATCCAACAGGGTCTCTTGCGGTCCGCTACGGCATTGTAGCCGTGGGCAAGAAGATTCCTCAAATAAGCAATAGCCCTTGAGATGACCTGACAGCGCTCTGGGCTCGATACTCCTCCAAGGAGACATCCTCTCCAAGGAGACATCCTCGGTCACGTCTTCAATCGCAATGCAGGCATCCTGGATCTCCTGCAAATGTGCCGATGGACCCCGTGCCATGGATATGAGACAAATCTCTGCAAACCAACTTGGCCGGAAACCAGAGCGGCAACCGGAGGCATGTGGCTGTGCCTCGTCAAACCAACGCTTCTTTTGATGTGCTGGGTCATCCAAACACGCATTGCTGCATCACCAATGACCGTGCAACGTGATCTTCCGGACATGTTCACCGCCGCCGATGGTGCAGACAGCCGGTGCAGGGTCCATCAGGCAGCACGGCGCAGCGCAGCAGGGGATTGAGGGCGTTGTAGGTGCAGGTGGGATCGCCGATCACCCAGCGGTCGCGCCACCAGTGGGCATCGGCTGGTTGGCGCTGGGCCTTCACCTGCAGCACCACCTGGGCCAGCCGGTAGCGGCCCTGCACCAGCCGGTAGCGGTGGCGGCGCTGCAGCACCAGGTAGCTGTGGCCTTCAAGTTCGAACCAGCGGCCCGGTTGCGGCACCTCATCCAGCAGCAGCCGATGCAGCAACCGGCCGCTGCCGGCCTGTTCGACCTCCACCAGCTGCCCGTCGCCGCTGGTCATTCCTGGGGCTCCTGCACGCCGCCCAGCACGCTCCACCCCACCAGCAGCACCACCGCCGCCAGCAGCAGCCATTCGGGAACATCCACCATCGGCAGCACCAGCCGCAGCAGCAGCTGCACCCCCACCAGCCCCACGGCGGCATAGCCCGCCGACTCAAGCCGTGGATAGCGCTCCAGCTGGCGCAGCACCCAGCCCGAACTGAGCCGCAATGCCAGCACCCCCACCACCCCACCGGTGATCACCAGGGCCAGCCGGTCGCTCACCGCCACCGCCGCCGCGACACTGTCGAGCGAAAACGCCAGGTCGGCCAGGGCCAGGGTCAAGGCCGTGGCCGCCAGACTGCGGGGGGCGGCCATGGCGTCGTGGCCTCCATCGCCCTCGGCGTCATCACGGTCGCCGCCCAGAAAGTGGCTGCCGCACAGCCACAGCAGGTACAGCGCACCGGCCGCCAGCAGCGGCGGAAAGGCCAGCACCCACCGCGCGGCCACGATCAGCACCACGCGGAACACCAACGCGAACAGCAGGCCCAGGTTCAGGGCCTTGCGTTGGTCGTCGGCTTCGGGCAGCCGCCGGGCGATGGCTGCCAGGGCGATGGCATTGTCGGCCGACAGCACCAGCTCGAGTCCCACCAGCACCGGCAGGATCAGCGCCACCTCCTGCCACTGGTCAGCAGCCTGCAGCCATGGCGATAACGACGGCAGGGACGAGGCTTCCACAACCGGCAGCATAGAAAGATGAACGACCCCCGCCCCCAGGCCACCCCCTTGCCCGAGGTGGAGCTGCTGCTGGCCGAACCCGGTCGCATGGTGGTGCGCGTCAACCGCCTCCAGGCCGGCCGCTGCACCAGTGCCCTCGGCCAGGCCGACACCGCCGAGGACGCTGAAGACCGCGCCCGCCAGCGGCTGGCCCAGCGGAGTCCGGCCCCACCCACTCCTGCCTCCCCACAAGCACCGGCACCCTCCTCTGCTCCCCAGAGTTCGTCTGTCCCCCACAGTTCGTCTCCCCCATCCATCCCCCTATCCCCCCCCGCCACCCCAGAGCCCCCTGCGGCCGCCGAGGCCGATGGTGAACCCGACGACTGGAGCGACGAACTGCAGGCGGCCGATCGGGAGCTGGAGCGCCTCGGCTGGGACCGGGACCGCAGTGGGCTCTATCTCGAACGGGCCTTCGGCCATCCCAGCCGCGATCGGCTCGTGCACTACGGCGATCTGGTGGCCTGGCTGCAGGCCCTGCGGCGCCTCGAACCCGATGCCGATCCACTCACCGCCCCCCTGCCCCTGCGCCGGCCCCAGCTGCTGGAAGACAGCGATGAACGTCTGCGCCGCCTGGGTTGGGGGGCCGCCGAAGGGCGCCAGCTGCTGGAGGCCGAGTTCGGTGTCAGCAGCCGTCAGCAGCTCAACGACGGTGACCTGCAGCGCTTCAACCAACGGCTGGACGATCAGCTGGCGGGCAATGGCGGCGGATGAGCCGCACCCCCAGCCCCGGGATGCCCTGGCCCGCGAAGGCTTCCCGTTCCAGTTCCCTGGCCCCGTCATCAAGCAGGGCGTAGGTCGCCGAACCCAGCACCGGCTCCAGATCCGCAGGCAGGGCCCGGGGCAGGCCCAGCAGTCGCGGCGGCTGGCTGAGGCCACCGGCGGCGCAGCTCTGGGCGACATGGATCGCCTCGTGGTTGAGGATCCGGGCCAGGCCCCGATGGCCCTGGTCGAGGGCGTCGGGTCGCAGCCGCAGCACCTGCGCCCGTGGTTCCCATTCCGCCAGGGCGCCGCTGCGGCGGGGGGTGCCCAGCCGCAGCCGCACGCCATGGCGCCGCAGCCCGTCGAGCAGCTCTTGCACCTGGCGGCGATCGGCGGCGAACGGGTCGGTGGCCCGTTCCAGGGCCTGCATCGCCGCCAGATCCAGGGGGGGATCGCCGGCCAGGCGCCGCAGGCGGTAGACCCGGCGGCCATCGCCCCTCACCTCGACCCTGGGCAGCCAGAGGGCATCACTGCGCTGCAGCCGCTGCCACAGGTCGCCGTCTTCGGCGGCGGCCAGGGGCCGTTCCTCGTCGCGGGCTCCCCGCAGCGGGGTGCCAGCCGCGGCCCCGAGGGTCAGCAGCAGCAGCAGGCCGACCAGGGGGCGCAGCAGCATCAGCCGAGCCGGGGAGGACCTGACCACTCTGTCGCCTGCCGACCGTTCCCGCGGCACTGCCCCCGCGGTTGCGAAGATCACACGTTCGTCCCGCCCCCCGCCCATGCCCCTCACCGCCGTGGTGCGCCAGCTCGAGCAGGTGCCCCTCACCGGAGAGGTGCTGGACCGCAGCCGCCGGCCCGAGCGCCTGCGGCTGCAGGGGGCCCCCCGCGGCGGCCGGGCCCTGCTGACCACCGCCCTGGCCCGGCGCCAGGGGGCACCGCTGCTGGTGGTGGTGCCGACCCTTGAGGAGGCCGGCCGCTGGACGGCCCTGCTGGAGCTGATGGGCTGGCCGTCGACGCAGCTCTATCCCACCAGCGAGGGATCCCCCTACGAAGCCTTTGATCCCACCAGCGAGATCACCTGGGGCCAGCTGCAGGTGCTGGCTGATCTGCTCGATGGCGGCAGCTGGCGTGGCGCCATCGTGGCCACCGAACGGGCCCTGCAGCCCCACCTGCCACCCCCCAAGGCCCTCGCCAGCCAATGCCTCTGCCTGGAGCGCGGCAGCACCGTCGACCTCGACCAGCTGGCCGACACCCTCGCCCGCCTCGGCTACGAGCGCGTCAGCACCATCGAGCAGGAGGGCACCTGGAGCCGCCGTGGCGACATCGTCGACCTGTTCCCGGTGAGTGCCGAACTGCCCGTGCGGCTGGAGTTCTTCGGCGAAGAGCTTGAGAAGCTGCGCGAGTTTGACCCCGCCAGCCAGCGCTCCCTCGACGCCGTCGAGCGGGTGCGGCTCACGCCCACCAGTTATGCCCCGCTGATCGCTGAGGCGCTGCGCCAACAACCTCCTGACAACCTCGAAACGCTGCTCAGTCCCGCCGCCCTCGATCAGCTGCTCGAAGGTGGCACCCCCGAAGGCATGCGGCGTCTGATGGGTCTGGCCTGGGACCGGCCCGCCAGCCTGCTCGACTGCCTGCCGTCCGACACCCTGGTGGTGATCGACGAACGCCGCCAGTGCCTGGCCCACGGCCAGCAGTGGCATGACCATGTCGACCAGCACCGGCGCGAAGAAGCCCCGCAGCTGCCGCCGAGCCTGCACCGTTCCACCGCCGAGACCCTGGCCGATGCCGAGGCCTTTGCCGGCTTCGATCTGCAGGAACTGGCCGAGACCGACCGCCATGCCAACAGCATCGACCTGGCCTGCCGGCCGGTGCCCTGCCTGCCCAATCAGTTCGGCAAGCTCGCCGCCCTGATCCGCGGCCATCGCCAGGACAAGGCGCGGGTGTGGGTGCTGTCGGCCCAGCCGTCGCGGGCGGTCGCCCTGCTTGAAGAGCACGACGGCCTCTGCCGCTTTGTGCCCAACCCCCACGATTTCCCGGCCATCGAGCGTCTGATCGAGCAGGAGACGCCCATCGCGCTCAAGGTGCGCGGCAGCAGCGACCTCGAAGGTCTGCACCTGCCGGCCTGGAAGCTGGTGCTGATCACCGATCGCGAGTTCTTCGGCCAGCAGAGCCTGGCCGCCAGCGGCTGGGTGCGCCGTCGCCGCCGGGCCGCCAGCCGCACGGTGGATCCCAACCGCCTGCAGCCCGGCGATTTCGTCGTCCATCGCAACCACGGCATCGGCCGGTTTCTGCGGCTCGAGAAGCTGGCCCTCGGCGGTGAAGCCCGCGATTACCTGGTGGTGCAGTACGCCGACGGCCTGCTGCGGGTCGCCGCCGACCAGCTGGGCAGCCTCGGCCGTTACCGCGCCAGCAGCGACACGCCGCCCGAGCTCAACCGCATGGGCGGCACGGCCTGGACCAAGGCCAAGGAGCGGGCCCGCAAGGCCGTGCGCAAGGTTGCCCTCGACCTGGTGCGGCTCTACGCCGAACGGCACGAATCCCCTGGTTTCGCCTTCCCCGCCGATGGCCCCTGGCAGGGGGAACTTGAAGACTCATTCCCCTACGACCCCACCCCAGACCAGGTCAAGGCCATCACCGACGTGAAACGCGACATGGAGGCGCCGCGGCCCATGGATCGGCTGGTGTGCGGTGATGTGGGCTTCGGCAAGACCGAGGTGGCGATCCGG
>CAZWFG010000142.1:0-5530 GCA_964632245.1 uncultured Synechococcus sp.
ACCAGCGCCGGCGCCCAGGTGGTCCCCTACCAGGCCAACCGCATCCGCGCATCGCTGTACACCAAGGACGGCTATCAGACCCTGGTGCGTCCCTACGGCGGCAGCTCCTCGGTGACGGCCCAGAGCCAGTTCCTCAAGCCCGGCACGGCCGTGAACACCCCCCTCAAGGGCGGTGCCATCTCCACGACCGACCGCTACGGCAACGACACCGTGCTGCGCATGCAGACCTCCGGGTCCAACAGCAGCAACTACGACTCGGCCAACGTCCTGCTCGATACCAAGGACATGAAGGCCCTGGTGAGCCTGGCCAACGCCTCGCGTCAGGTCAAGCAGTACGCCTTCGGCACCCCCCTGGGCAGCGCTGGCACCGCTGCTGATAACGCCCAGAACGTGCGTGTCAAGCCGGCTGGTGTGGCTGACCCGATCGTGCTCGGCACCGCCGCCACCCGCGTCTACACCAGCGCCGCCAACCCCGCCGGCCAGTCCGGTTCCAGCGGCCTCGCCAACGGCAACCTGTCCGGCAACGGGCAGGGTTACGTCGTCGCCCCCGGTGGCTTCGTCAACAACAGCTTCGTGTACAACAACGTCATCAACTATCTGATGGCGGAATACGGCTCCCTGGGCGAAAGTCAGCGGGAAGTCGGTTATGTGCAGGATGCTGCTGAGAAGTTCGTCCGCAACCTGGCGGCTTACAAGAACAACAAGAACTACGTCGCTGACAAGAACGCCTTCACGTTCGCCCACGACGCGTATCTGAACTTCGACACCAGCTTCACCGGTAAGGATCAGCTGCAGTTCCGTCTGCGCACCAACACCATCTACGGTTTCGGTGATCGTGCTGCCTTCCCCGCTGCCCGTCTCGCCTACGACGGCTCCACCGTGGCCTGGCCTGGCATGGAGAAGCAGGGCGTCTTCGTTGACAAGCTCTTCTACCGCTTCCCGATCAGCAACTACGCCGTTGCTTCCGTCGGTACCCGTCTGCCCCAGGACGCCGTGCTGCCCACCCGCGGCACCTACTACACCAAGGATGCGCTGCTGGAGTTCTTCAACAGCTCCGCCGGTGTGTTCCCCTCCTACACCGGCGCTGGTGCCGGTCTGAGCCTGGGTCAGCTGGGTGACAAGGGCTTCGGCATGAAGGGCGTCAGCTTCGGTATCGGTTACCTCACCCGTGAGGCTGATGCTGCGGCCCCCGACACCACCAATGCCCAGACCCTGGGCTGGTTCGGTGGCGACACCCGCTTCCGTCTGCCTGTCCAGCTTGCCTGGCAGAGCGACGACAAGAAGTGGCTCTTCTCGGCCAACTACGCCTACGAGCGTGGCCAGAACTCCATGGGTGAAGTGGGTACCCAGCTGGCTCTTAATCCCTTCCTGTACGCCAACCTGAACGAGTCGAACCAGTTCGGCTTCACCCTGGCCTACCAGTGGGATAAGAACTTCAGCATCACCGGTGCCTACGGCCATGCCAGCGTCAATGCCCGCTACGACAGCAGCGTGCTGGGCGTGAAGATGGCCGATGCTGGCGACGCCGCTGTGATGAACAGCTGGATGGTCGCTCTGAACTTCAAGGACGTGTTCCTGAAGGGCAACAGCGCCGGCTTCGCCATCGGTGGTGTGCCCTCCGTCGTGTCCAATGCTTCTGGCTGGAACACCGACGGTGGCATGCCCACCGCTCTGGAAACCTGGTACCAGTTCCAGGTCACCGACAACATCAGCGTCACCCCTGGTGTGTTCTACATCTCGGGCACCAAGAACTCGGATGGCATCGGCGCCGGTGCTGCCTGGGGTGGTGTGATCAAGAGCGAATTCAAGTTCTGATCGCCTCTCTCGTGATGGCGGTCGTCGGTCTGCCGACTTCCGCCTCCATTCCTTCCACCCCCTCCTTCGGGAGGGGGTTTTTTATGGATTCCCGTGGCAGGGTGACGGCGTCTGATGGAGGTCCAGCGCCGTGACGCCCGCCCGCCGTGTCGACGAGGATCCCCTCGACAGGGCCCGGAGCCTCTGCGCCCTCGGTCGCGCGGCCGAGGCCGAAACCGAGCTGCTCGCGATGTTTCCCCGGTTGCCGCTGCCGCCGCCGGCACGGTTCGGGCTGGCCCTGGCCCATTGCAACCTCAGCCTCGAACGGCTTGATGCCGCAGAAGCCTGCCTGGAACGTGTGCGCCAGGACCATGGCGACGATCCAGAGCTGCTGGCCCTGCTGGTGGCGGTGCAGCGCCGCAGGGGGGAAGGGGCCGTGCTGCCTTCCCTGGCGCCCCGCCTGCAGCCGTTTCTGGACCGGTTGCCGATGGCGCTGCTCTGGTTGACCTTGCTGCAGGACTCCCTGGATGCCGAAGCCACCCTGGCCTGGGCCGATCATCTGGGGGCCCACTGGCCTGCCGAGCCAGCCGTGCGGCAGTGTCTGCTGGACCTGGCCTGGGATCTGCAGGATGCAGAACGGCTGCAGACCTGGGGTGGTCACCCCCTTGATTCCCTGGCCCAGGCCCGCCTCGCCTGGCTCGCAGGGCAGGAAGCCGCCGCCCTCGCCGGGCTGCAGGATTGCCTGCAGGCCGCCGTCGAACCAGCCGACGCCTGGCCGATCTTCCGTGATCTGGTGGAACGCCTGCCTGCTCCGGAACGGGCGGAGCTGGTGCAGCGCCATGGAGCGCTCTGGCGGAACGACCCCGAAGCCACCTGGACCGTCGGCCGCTGCCTGCTCGCGGCGGGGCATTGGCCCCAGGGCTGGGCGCTGTATGAGGCGCGGCGCTTCGGGGCCTTCAGGGCCCAGATCATCCCGCCCGGCTTCCCCTGCTTTGGCCTCGAGACCCCACCGGCGGGTCGCCGGGTGCTGCTGTACGGCGAACAGGGGGTCGGCGACATCATCCTGTTTGCCTCGATGCTGCCTGACCTGCTCGCCGAGGCTGCGGCGGTGACGCTGTTGCTGCCCCCACGGCTGGTGCCCCTGCTCGCGGCCTCCTTCCCCGCGGCCCGGGTCTGCGACCGCCTCGACGAGGGGGCCTTGGACGCGGTGGACGCCGCCGGCAGCCTGGGCAGCCTGGGTCAGCACTATCGGCAGCATCGCGACCGCTTCGCCCGCGCCACGCCGTATCTGCAGATTCCCCCTGCGGAGCAGAGGCTCTGGCGGGATCGGCTCAGGGCCCTTCCCGCTGGACTGCGGGTCGGCCTGGCCTGGCAGGGCGGCGGCAGCCTCGCCGCCCTGCGGCGACGCTCCCTGCCCCTCAACCAGCTGGAACCGTTGCTGCGGCTGCCTGGCGTCTGCTGGGTCAACCTGCAGCACCGCCATGACCGGGCCGAGCTGGCGGCTTTCGAAGCCCGCACCGGTGTGCTTCTGAACACCTTCGCGGGTGTCGGTGACGACCTGCTGGCCACCGCTGCGCTCACCCAGGCCCTGGATCTGGTGATCTGCGTCCAGCAGACGGCCCTGCACCTGGCGGGGGCCGTGGGGACTCCGGCCTGGGTGCTGCTGCCCCGCCTGGCGGAGTGGCGTTACGGCATCACCGGTTCCACGATGCCCTGGTACCCGTCGGTCGAACTGTTTCGCCAGCCGGCCACCGGTCTCTGGCAGCCCGTCATCGCCGAGGTGGCCGCGCGGTTAAGGCAGCACATCGATGACCACAATGGGATCAGACCGACCGAACGGCCCCGCAGCGATGCCCATCGCCCCTGACATCACCGCCCTTGTGGGCCGCACTCCGCTGGTGCGCCTGAACCGGATTCCCCAGGCCGAGGGCTGTGGTGCGGTGCTGGTGGCCAAGCTCGAGAGCTTTAACCCCACGGCGTCGGTGAAGGACCGCATCGGTGTGGCAATGATCAGCGAGGCCGAGGCGGCCGGCCGCATCGCCCCCGATCGCACGGTGCTGGTGGAGCCCACCAGTGGCAACACCGGCATCGCCCTGGCGATGGTGGCCGCAGCCCGTGGCTACCGCCTCATCCTGACCATGCCCGACACCATGAGCCAGGAGCGGCGGGCCATGTTGCGGGCCTATGGCGCCGAGCTCGAGCTCACCCCCGGCGCCGAAGGCATGAGGGGGGCCATCGTCCGGGCCAACGAGCTGCTCGAGGCGATGCCCAATGCCTTTCTGCTGCAGCAGTTCGCCAACCCGGCTAATCCGGCCATCCACGCCGCCACCACGGCGGAGGAGCTCTGGACCGACACCGACGGCGCCATTGATGCCCTGGTCGCCGGTGTCGGCACCGGCGGCACCATCACGGGCTGTGCCCGGGTGCTCAAGGAGCGGCGGCCCGGCTTCCGGGCCGTGGCGGTCGAGCCCAGCGCCAGCCCGGTGCTCGGTGGCGGCTCCCCGGGGCCCCACCGCATCCAGGGCATCGGGGCTGGTTTTGTGCCTGACAACTACGACGCCGCCCTCATCGATGAGGTGATTGCCGTCAGCGATGCCGAAGCCATGACCATGGGCCGACGGCTGGGTCGGGAGGAGGGCCTGCTCAGCGGGGTCAGCAGCGGCGCCACCATGGCCGCGGCAGTGCAGCTGGGCCGCCGGCCCGAGATGGCGGGCAAGCTCATCGTGGTCGTGCTGGCCAGCTTCGGCGAGCGTTACCTCAGCACGCCGATGTTCCTGACGGCTGATCCCTAGGCGTGGCGGATCCCTACAGCGTGCTGGGGGTGTCGCCCGGTGCCAGCACCGCCGAGATCAAGGCCGCCTATCGGCGACTGGTCAAGCAGCATCATCCCGATGCCGGCGGAGACGATGGCCGCATCATCGCCCTCAACGCCGCCTGGGAGGTGCTGGGGGACCAGGAGGCCCGCCGTCGTTACGACCGCAGCCGCGCGGCAGGCCCTGGCCGTGGTGCAGCCGCGCCGGCTCCCCCCCGCAACCGTGGCGCCGCCGCCGATGCGGCCCTGGTCCAGTGGCTGGCTGGGGTGTACAGCCCCCTCGACCGGTTGCTGGGGTCGGTGCTCGACCCCTTCGCCGGTCAGCTGCAGGCCCTGGCCGCCGATCCCTACGACGACAGGCTCATGGCCGGCTTCTGCAGCTACCTGGAGGACTGCCGCGAGCGCCTCGAACAGGCTGAAGCCCTGTTCCGCTCGCTGGCCTGCCCCGCGGGTCTGCAGGCGTTCGGTCTGGCGCTTTATCAGTGCCTGGCGGCCGTGCAGGACGCCATCACCGAGTTGGAGCGCTACACCGCCGGTTATGTGGATGATTACCTGCGCGATGGTCGGGAGATGATCCGCGAGGCGATTCGCCAGAGGCATCGCCTGCAGGCTCAGCTGCCCGACCAGCCCTCCAGCTGATCCAGGCGCAGCCACACATCGGGCACCGGACGGCGATAGCGCAGCAGGGCGTGCTCACCCTTGATGGCCAGAATCTCGGCCGGACCCTCCAGCAGATAGGCCGGTGGTTCAGGGGCGCTGGCCCGGGCCTCGAGGCTGCCGCTCCAGGCGGTGGCGTTGACCCGCACCAGAGCTCCCTTCTTCCAGGCATCCGCCATCGTTGGATGTTGCGCGTGCAGGCAGGCTAGGGGGTCCGTACACCCGGCGGTCGCGTGGTGGAACTGCCCCTGGCTCTCTACCTCACGG
>CAZWFG010000143.1:0-5526 GCA_964632245.1 uncultured Synechococcus sp.
GGCCCGCCAGGGGAGCCTCAGGCGGCATCGAGGCGCACCAGTTCGCCGGCCCGGCGGGCCAGATCTTCGGCTTCCGGGCGGCGACCGTGCTGCAGCAGCAGGCCGATGGCGGTGCGGAAGCTCTCACGGGCAGCGTCGATGTTCCCCCCCAGCAGCTGGGCGGCGCCGCGGTTCTGATGGATCTCCGGATTGCCGGGGGCCAGGGCCACCGCCATCTCATAGGCCTCCAGGGCACCGGCCAGGTCGCCGGTCCGGCGGCGGATCAGGCCGAGGTTGTACCAGCCCAGGGCCAGTTCCGGCGCCACGCGGGTGGCGATGTCGGTGAGCACGGCGGCCTCCTCCGCGCGTCCCTGCCGCAGCAGCAGGGCCCCCAGGTTCAGCCTGGCGCCGAGGGTCAGCCGCGGGGCCAGCGGCAGCCCCAGGGCAGCCCGGTAGTGGCCTTCGGCCCCCTGGGGGTCATCGTCCGCCAGGGCGATGGCCAGGTGCAGCTCCAGCTCGTAGCGCTCGGCCGCGGCCTCGGGGGGGCAGTGGGCCAGCCCCTCCTGCAGCAGGGCCAGGCCGCGGTCCCGCTGCCCTTCGCTGATCTCGAGACCGCCGAGCTTGGCGCAGGCGTAGGGATCACCCGGCCGCTCCTGCAGTTCGGCTTCCATGGCCTCGCGCAGGCGCCGGGCCTTGTCGCCGGCGGCCAGGCGGTCGGGGCGGTACCCGTCGTGCACCAGGGCCGGTTCGCTGCAGTCCACCACCCGCCAGTGGGGTTCCTGCTGGCGCAGGGCGATGACGCTGTCGTCGATGCTGCTGTGGTAGGCGCGGTTCCAGCGCAGGGCCGGGTGGCGCCGGAACAGCCGGCTCACCGACGAGTAGGGCGACTGCAGAGCGCCATCCTCGAAGCGCAGCAGGTTGATCACCAGCACATCCGGCTGGGCCATCAGGGCCTGCAGCGGTGCGCGCGCGTCCTGCAGCAGCACCTCGTCGGCGTCGAGCACCAGCACCCAGTCCCCCTGGACCCGCTCCAGGCAGGCGTTGCGGGCCGGGGCGAAATCCCCCGGCCAGGCAAGCTCCTCCACCCGGGCCCCAGCGGCTTCGGCCACGGCACGGCTGTCGTCTGTCGAGCCGGTGTCGAGCACCAGCAGCTCATCGCAGAATCCCTGCACCGAGCTCAGGCAGCGACCCAGACGCTCCTCCTCGTCGCGAACGATCATCGCCAGGCTGAGCATGGTCCGACCCCTGCGGACCCCGAGGTTAAGGGGCCGGGCGGCCCCGGTCCCGTTCCGTCCCGATGGCGGGCCTCCGCCCTCGTGGATCAGGTGACCAGAAAACAGTCCGCCCGCAGGCTGGTCTCAAAGCCCAGGCCGATCTGGGCGAACACCACCGCGCCCCCCGCGGCGTTGCCGTTGGTGTCATAGGTGAGGGTGCCGCTGCCGGGGTCATACAGGATGCGCTGGGCGGGGGTGGTGGCACTGGCGGCCACGGCGAAGGCCTCGGCGGCCAGGGGGCCGGTCAGCGTCAGCTTGGTGAAGATCGCGTTCTCGAGCTCGATCCGATCCCCCTCCCCGGGGTTGAAGTCGGTGATGGTGTCGCGGTTGCTGAGGCTGTTGAGGGCCGTCTCGAAGCGGAAGATGTCGCCCCCGGCGCCCCCCGTCAGCACGTCGTTGCCTCCCCGGCCGCCGAGCCGGTCAGCAAAGGCGCTGCCGATCAGCGTCGTGGCCCCGTTGTTGCCGGTGAGGCTGAGGCCGTTGGGGGCCGCACCGGCGTCCACCGTGAGGGCATTGGTGCCGGTGAGGCTGGCCGAGGCCCCGGTTCCGGTGCCGGTCGTGACCGCTTCGAGGCCGGTGTCGTCGGCAAACACCACCAGGGTGTCGCCGCTGAGGGTGGAGGCAAAGCGCAGTTCGTCGGACCCGACGCTGCCGCTGTCATGCACCTCACCGGCCTTGTGATGACTGCCGAGGGTGACCAGGTAGACATCGCTTCCTTCAACCCCGTCGAGGCTGTCGAGTCCATCACCACCGTTGATCACGTTGGCAATCGCCGTGGGCTGCTCGGCGACGATGCGGTTGTCGCCGCTGTTGCCGGTGCCGCTGGCCGCGGTGCCGGTCAGCACCAGGGTGGTGGTGGTCGGGGCCAGGCTGGTTAGGTTGATGGCGCTGCGGAAGCCGTCGGCCTTCAGGCCGGTGCCACCGATGCTGGCCAGGTCGTTGCCCGCCAGGTCCTGCACCACCCCGCTGATCTCATCGGCGGCGCTGGGGTCGGTGTAGAGCAGCTCAACGGTCTGGCCGGCCGTCGGTGGGGCCCCGGCCAGGGTGAGCCTGAGGCGGCGGGGATCGGCATCCGGGGTCACCGTCGTGACGGTCCGGGCGCTGCCGGCCACGCGGGCCTTGAATGGAGCCGGCGTCAGGCCGTCGACGCGCAGGTCTTCACTGAAGTCGAGCAGAAGCTGGCTGCCTTCGACGGTCAGATGCTGCAGCACCGGCGCCAGCCAGTCGGAGCGGCTGTCGTCGTCCCGCAGGCTGAGGGTCAGCGCGCCACCACCGGCGGCGATCAGGGTGCCCAGGGGTTGCAGCAGGCGGATGCAGAGGCCCTCGTCGGCTTCCGGATCGAGGTCGCCGTTCACGGTCAGCTCAATGGTGCGGCTCGATTCGCCGGGGGCGAAGGACAGGCTTCCCCCTGGCAGCACGCCGCCGACGAAGTCGGCGCCATCGACCGGGGCGGGGCCTGTGCCTTCCACCGTCCACGCCACCGAGCAGGGGGCCGAAAGATCACCGCGGCGGTTGACCGTGACGGTGGGTCTGGTGGTTGTTCCGCTGCCTTCCAGGAGATCGGGCTGCAGCGGCCCCTGCAGGCTGAGACTGCAGGGCGCCAGGCTGAAGGCCAGGGACCAGCCGCCGGCCAGCAGACCGCTGTCGCCGGCATTGTCATCGCTGATCCGCAGGGTCCAGGTGCCGTTGGGGTCGGTGCCGTCGAACACCCCCAGGTCTGCGGTTGCCGTTCCCCAGGGCGCCGGCCATGGGTCGCCCGCTTCATGGTCCGTGGGACGAAAGGTCCCTGAGCCGAGGGGACCATGGTCCGCCAGGGGGCTGGCGGCCCGGGCCGAGAAGGTGAGGTTGAGGCCGTTGGCGGCCACGCCCCCCCCCGCGTCGGACATCAGCACGGCTGCGGCGCCGCCGGGTCCCACCAGCAGGATGTCGAGGTCGTCCGGCCAGCTGTGGCTGAGGCCGGCGAGGGTGACGGTGAGACCATCGACCACACCCCCCAGCCCCGCGAGGGTGAGGGGTGAGCCCGGCGCGGCACCCTGGCTGGGGATGCTGATGGGATCGGTCGTTCGGGCCTCGATGATGGCGTCATCGTTGAGAATCGTGCCGACGGCTGCCGCCGTTGTCAGCACCGCTCCGGCAGAGGGCTCGGAGAGGCTCACCACGAAGTCCTCGCAGGGTTCGTAGAGCTGGTCTGTGGCGATGGCCAGGGTGATGGTCTTCTGGCGCTCCCCGGGGGCGAACTGGATGAGGCCGCCGGGGAGGACGCCGTCGCTGAAGTCTTCGGCCGTGGCGCCGCCCCCCGACGGGGTGGTCACGGACCAGGCGACGCTGCTGCTGCCGCCCGTGGCGCCGGTGCGGCTCACGTTGAACTGGACGTTGGTGCTGCCGCTGTTTCCTTCGGCCCGCACGGCATCGACCGCGCTGATCGCCAGCGATGCGGGCACGACGGTCTCCAGCATTCCGGCGACGTTCAGGCGGCCTCCGGTCACGGTGCGTCCGGCCAGGGCCGCCGTGGGGGTGGCGCTCTGGAGCAGGGCCGTGCGAATCTCCTCGGCCGTGGCGTCGGGATGGCTGGCGGCGTAGAGGGCCACGGCTCCGGTCACATGGGGGGTGGCCATCGACGTGCCGCTGTAGACGCCGTAGCTGCCGCCGGGAAGGGTCGAGAGGATCCCCGAGCCCGGTGCCCCCAGATCGACGCTGGTGCGGCCGGTGTTCGAGAAGGCCGAGAGGTTGCCGGTGTCGGTGATCGAGGCCACCGACACCACAGCCTCGTAGCCGGCCGCCGCCGTGGTCGAGAAGCTGGCGGGGTAGGTCGGCGCGCCATCGTTGTCGCCGGCGTTGTTGCCTGCCGCCGCGATGAAGAGGATGTCGGCCATCGCGGCGCGGGCGATGGCATCGGCCAGGGCCTGGGAGGGCCCGCCGCCGCCCCAGGAGTTGTTGCTGGCCACCAGCCGGATGCCGTGGCGCAGTTTCAGATCGGTGAGGTAGTCGATGGCCCTGATGGCATCGGCGGTGGTGCCACCGTCGGCTCCCAGAAACTTGGCCGCGATCAGCGACACCGCCCAGCTGACCCCTGCCACCCCGAGGCTGTTGCCACCGCTGGCCCCGATGGTGCCGGCCACATGGGTGCCGTGATCGTCACCGCCGGCATCGAAGACGGTGTTGTCGTCGTGAACGAAATCCCAGCCGTTGATGTCATCGATGTAGCCGTTGCCGTCGTTGTCGATGCCATCCACCGGGTCGTAGGGATTGACCCAGGCGTTGTCGATCAGATCGGGATGGCTGAAATCCACCCCCTGGTCGACGATGCCGATGCAGACACTGCGGGAACCGGTGTGGCCTGCTGCCCAGGCGGTTTCGGCCTGGCTGCCGTAGGGATTGCTGGTGCCATCGGGGCCGATGGTGGTCGGCAGGTCGCTGCCGAACATGCCCCAGAGGGACCCGGCCCCGTAGAGGGGGTCATTGCTCACGGCATGGAGGCCCAGGCGACGGTCGGGCTCCGCGAAACGCACCCCGGGGCACTGGGCATAGAAGGCCAGGGCAGACCCCAGGGCCAGATCGTCGGGCAGGCCCACGATCTCCATCACGCCATCCCCCCGGGTCTCCATGGGGCGGGTGTGGATGGTGTCGAGGCGACGCCCCCCCACCTGGGCCAGAGCCGTGGCCCGATCGTGATCTGTGGTTCCCGGGGCCCATTGCACCAGCAGCCGCTGGGCCGGCGGCAGGGCCCTGGGAGGGGGCGAGGGAGGGGGCGAGCCCGCGGGGAGATGGCGGCTGGGCTCCGCAGGGGTGGGATGGGCATCCGGTCGACCAAGGGGGACGATGTGCCGTGGCCGTTCGGCTCGACGGTCAACAACCTCCTGCGATGGCTGCCGGATCGGCCACGGGGGCGTGGCGCCGGGGAACGGGGCCGTCGTAGGAGTCAGCAACGGGGGGGAGTCGGCCGGGGACGGCTGTCGTTGCATAGCCGCAGAAGGGCGCCATCGCCAGCGGCTGCCAGGCAATAGAGAGTCGAGGCTGCGAAACAACCCCTCGGTAAAAAGTGTGTTGGTCAAAGCCATAAGGAGCTCACCGTGGACAGGAAACATCTGCTGATTGAGATCTTAAGAAAATCTGCACCCAGTCCTGATGGTGTTTCGGTTGATGCTGGCTGAGAGCTTCCTTGGCAGGGTTGAAGCCAAGCTAAAACTGGATGATCAATTGGCGTACGTGTCGCCATGATGAGTTGCCTGGCAGTCAGGAAAGACCGCAAGATGCAGGCAATCGGGAAGGCTGT
>CAZWFG010000144.1:0-5520 GCA_964632245.1 uncultured Synechococcus sp.
ATCGCTGCTGCGGGCCAGGCCACGCCAGTCGACCCCGGCCCGATCCTTGTCGATCTCCTCGTGGCCGGTGACGAAGGTCACCGAGGATCCCGCCCGCCGGTGCGTCACCGGAATGCCGGCATAGGCCGGGGCGGCGATGCCGGCGGTGACACCGGGCACCACCTCGACGGCGATGCCCCGGCTGGCCAGATAGGCCGCCTCCTCGCCGCCACGGCCGAACAGGAAGGGATCCCCTCCCTTGAGCCGCACCACACAGCGATGGCGGCCGGCCAGTTCCACCAGCAGTTCGTTGGTGCTGGGCTGCGGCACCGAATGATGGCCGCGGCGTTTGCCCACCGGATGAACGGCGCAACCCTCGGGCAGCAGCTCCAGCAGTTCGAGGGGCACCAGCGCGTCGTGCACCAGGGCATCGCAGCGCTGCAGCAGCCGGTGGGCCCGCAGGGTGAGCAGGTCGGGATCGCCGGGGCCGGCCCCGACCAGGTAGACGATGCCGCTGCTCATGCGGGGTGAAAGACGCGGTGGGGAATCAGGGAAGGGCCAGCAGCTGCTCCAGCAGCAGGCTGCGGAAACGGGGCTGCAGCAGCAACGGCGGCCAGGGGGGGGCGGCGGCGCCGGGCTGGACGGCGACGGCCTCGCTGAGGCGGTTGGTCGCCAGGGCCAGGGGCACGGGCACCAGCGGCGGCTGACTGTCCATGTAAGCAGCCGCCCCATCGGCCCCGGTGCCATCCCAGGGTCGGCAGGGCACCCCCAGGACTTGCGCCAGGGCTTCCCCATGGCGGCCGGCCAGGGGGCCACTGAGGGGATGGTGCAGCAGCAGCGGCGACCGGCCGGCTGAGCGCTGCTCGGCCAGGGCCTGGGCCAGACCCTGCTGCCAGGCCGGCCAGGCCCCCAGGTACGGCAGCCGCCGCACGGGCCAGCCCCGTCGCCGCCAGCTGGCGGCGACCGCGGTCACGTCGTGGCGCACGTGCTCCCCTGGCAGCAGGAACAGCGGCACCAGGGTGAGGGGGGCCGGCGCCTCGGCCGCTGCCCGGGCCTCGCCCGCGTCGGCACCGGTGAGCAGTTGCAGCATCACCCGTCCCCCCCGCCGTCGGGCCAGGTCATCGACCAGGTCGGTGAGTTCGGCGGGGGCGAGGCCCCCGGCGCGACCGTGGGCCACCAGCAGCAGATCGGACGGGCGGCGGCGGGCCCGCCGCCGGGCCAGCCGTGCCGCCACGGCCGGTGCCAGGTGGTGGGCATCCAGACGTTCGAGACCCAGCAGGGGCCAGGGCAGGCGATCGAGCAGGTCGACGGCGGCCGCCGCCAGCGGCGGATCGAGGTCGTGGGCAAGCGCCAGCAGCAGCTGCCGCAGGGGCCGCAGCGGCCAGGCCGAGAAGCCGCGGGCCAGACCCTCGAGGGCGGCACGACGCTCGGCCACGGGCCCCGGCTGCCCCGCGCGGTCGATCAGCAGGCCGGCATCGGCGGGATCCCGCTGGCTGCCCAGCAGCGGCAGCAGCAGGGCATCACCGCCACGACCGAGCCCCCGCCGCAGCCCCGCCGCCAGGGCCGGCCGCCGCTGCACCAGCAATGGCGTCAGGGCCGCCAGGGGTTCGGTCCAGCCGACGGCCGGGGCCGCCAGCACCCAGGCGAGCAGTGTCGTCGCCTCGGGCCCGTCGGGATCCACCGCCTCGGCGATCAACCGCAGCAAAGCCCCATCGCAGCCGCCGTCGGGATCGGCCACGGCCTCCAGCCAGTCGAGGGGACGGTCAAGACCGCCGCGACGCAACTGCTGCAGGGTCTGCCAACGGTCGCTGCCCCGCAGGGCGCGGTACAGACCGGGCTCCACACACCCTGATGCGACGGTCACACCGATCCTGCACCGGCCCGCCGCCGGGCCGCGAACTCATCCACCAGCAACTGCTCCAGGGCTTCAGGCAGCTGGGGCAGCGGAATGCCCTTGTGGCGCACCTCGGCCAGGGCGGGCGCGGCGCCGGTGGCACCCCCCACCAGCAGCTTCGCCGCCGGCACCATCGCCCCCTCATGGCGGGCCTTGGCCCCCATCAGCCCGATGGCACCGAGCTGGGCCTGGCCGCATGAATTGGGGCAACCGGTCCAGTGGGTGCGCACCGGATGGGGCAGCTCAAGCCGCTGCTGCAGGGCCTCGAGCACCGTGGCGGCCGTGGTCTTGGTGGGGATCAGGGCAAAACCGCAGTAGGCACTGCCGGTGCAGCTCACCGCTTCGGCCAGCAGGGGCCCGGGGTCGAGGGCGTAGCGCTGCAGCAGGGGTTCGGCCTGCAGCGCCTCCAGCCGCTCTGTCGGCACGCCCACCAGCAGCACGTTCTGGTTCTCGGTGAGGCGCAGCTCACCGTTGCCGTAGGTGGTGGCCAGCCGGGCCAGCCCCGCCATGCCCTCGGCATCGAGGCGGCCCAGGGGCACATGCAGCCCCGCCCAGTGCAGCCCCTCCTGGCGCTGGGGGTGAATCCCGAGCAGGGAGCGGGGCTCGCGGATCACCAGATGGTCGCCGTCGAACGGATGGGCCTCGCCGTCAAAGCGCTGCAGCACCGCCTCGCGGAAGCCGGCCAGCCCCAGACGGTCGATCACGTACATCAGCCGGGCCTTGCCGCGGTTGCCGCGGTCCCCCTCGGCGTGGAAGACCCGCAGCACCGCCAGGCTGAAGGCCGCCAGGGCCCCGGGGGCGAGCCAGAGGCCGAGGGGCACCGCCAGTTCGTTGCGCTGGCCCGAGAAGAAGCCCCCCACCTGCACCGAGAAGCCGAGCACGCCGTCCCGCAGGGCCGGCAGAAAGGCCAGGTCGTTGTGCAGCAGAAAGCTGTCGGCGGCGCCACCGACGGCGATGTTGAACTTGCGGGGCAGGTTGTCGATGTCGTCGGCCGCCAGCACGGCTTCCTGAATGGCCGCCACCAGCGGCCGGGTGTCGATCACTTCGTCGGGGTCGATGCCGGCGAGGGGATGACCGGTGATGTTGCGGGGATTGTCGTGACCCGAACGCTGACTGGTGAGCCCCACCGCCTGCAGGTCGCGCAGCAGTGGTGCCATGTCATCCAGCAGCAGCCCCCGCAGCTGGATGTTCTGGCGGGTGGTGAGGTCGGCGCTGCCCTCGCTGCCGCAGCGGTCGACCGTGTCGGCCAGCAGCTCCAGCTGGTGCGCCTGCAGCACCCCGTTGGGCAGCCGCAGCCGCACCATGAACCGCCCTGGTGTCACCGGTCGGAAGAAGATGCCGAGCCATTTGAGCCGGATGGTCAGGTCGGCCTCATCGAGCTGCTCCCAGCCGCGGCTGGCGAGGTCGGCCAGCTCGGGGGCGAGGGCAAGGCCGCAACGGTCGGCTTTTGCCTGCTCCACCTTGCTCAGGCGGCCGGCGGTGGAGGTCATGGAGACAACAAGAAAAGGAAGGATGGCCGCCCATCGGTCCAGGGGCCTGCCGCGCACCACTCTCAGGGCCGAAGCGGCCGACGCCTGTAGGCATGGCTACCGAACGGGCGGCTTTGCGGGCCGGTGTCTTGAATGGGGCCTGCACGCGTCGACCTGCGGATGACCCAGGCCCCCGCCCGTGGTTCCCAGCTGCCCGCCGTCCAGCGCCGCTTCCGCGAGCTGCTGGGCAAGGTCGGCAGTGGCGAACACACCAGCAGCGGCCTCACCATCGCCGAAGCCGAGGAGGCAATGGACGCGATGCTGCTGGGGGGCGTGTCGGACGCCCAGCTGGGGGCCTTCCTCATCGCCCACCGCATCCGCCGGCCGGAACCGCAGGAACTGGCGGGGATGCTGGCCAGCTACCGGCGCCATGGCCCGCAGCTGAGCACCCCCGGCCGGCGGGCCCTCTGCTTCGGTGTGCCTTATGACGGCCGCAGCCGCACGGCGCCGCTGCTGCCGTTGGTGACCCTGGGCCTGCTGGCGGCCGATGAATGCGTGGTGCTGAGCGGCGGCGACCCGATGCCGGTCAAGTACGGCATCACCCTGGCCGAACTGTGGGCCGCCCTGGGGCTGGCCCTGGCCCGGCTCGACCTGGCGGCGATGCAGGCCCTGCTCACGGCCGAGGGCCTGGCCCTGTGCCATCAGCCGCGCCACTTCGTGGCGGCCGAACGGTTGCTGCCGGTGCGCGACGCCATCGGCAAGCGGCCGCCGGTGGCCAGTCTCGAACTGCTCTGGACCCCCCACCGGGGCGAGCATCTGCTGATCAGCGGCTTCGTGCATCCCCCCACCGAAGCCCGCGCCTGGGCGGCCCTCGACCTGGCCGGGGAAGACGACGTGATCACGGTCAAGGGGTTGGAGGGCTCCACCGATCTGCCCCTGGCCCGGGCTGCCATCGTTGGCCGGCGGCGCCGGGGCCAGAGCGAGCGGCTGATCCTGCATCCCCGCGACCACGGCCTGCCGGCCCAGGACCCCCCCTGGGAGGGCCTCGAAGGCTGGAGCACCGCCGCCCTGGCCGCCCTCGGCGGCGAGGGTCCCCTGGCCCCGGCCCTGCGCTGGAACCTGGGGGTGCAGCTGTGGCTGTGCGGCCAGGCCGCCGATGCGGCCGCGGGCCTGCGGCGGGCCGACGGCCTGATCACGGGCGGCGCGCTGCTGCAGCGGCTGGGACAGCTGCGGAGGGTTTGCGATGGCTGACACCGATCTGCACCAACGCTTGTTCGCCTTCGAGAGCGACTTCGTCGGTGACCTGCGCTGCATCCCCATGGCCGTGCGGCGCAAGCTTGACCTCTGCGGTTGCAAGCTGCGGCTGCAGACGTGGCTGGGCTGGAGCGAGGAGCGCCGACGCGCCCTGCTGCAGTGGCCCGACGATGCCGCCGGTCTGGCCGGTCTGGCCGAGGCTCTTGTTGACGAGACCACCCCCCTGCCGCCGGCCCGCGGGGAGCCCTGGCAGGGGGCCGGGCCGGTGCCGCCGGTGGTGGCCACCGCCACCGCTGAGCTGGGCGTTTCCGTGGCGGACGCCGGCTGGGCCGGCCTGGATGAACTGCAACGGTTTGCCCTGTTGAAGCTGTCGCTGCCGGGTCACGGTCGCCACAACCTGGCCCGGGCCCTGAAGGAGTTCGGCCTCGGCGACCAGCCAGCGATTCGGTAACGGTCGTCACAGGCCCGGGCGCGGTGGCGTGGTGTTCTGGGTCAGGCGGTCAGCTGTTGCGCCGTCAACCATCCCCGGGTGCTGCTTTTCGACACCGGGCGTTCCTGAACTTCCCCCCCCCATGCGTGCGCTGTCCCGCCGGTTCGTGCTGCGAACCGCCGTCACCTCTGCGGCTGCCGTTTCGGCTTCGCTGCTGCTGTCACCCCTGGTGGCCCTGGCGGCCCCGGGCAAGCCTGAAACCACCAGCGTCGACCTGGGCTTCATCGCCCTCACCGATGCCGCACCGCTGATCATTGCCAAGGAGAAGGGCTTCTTCGCCAAGCAGGGCATGACCGGGGTCGAGCTCAAGAAGCAGACCTCCTGGGCGGTGACCCGCGACAACCTCGAGCTGGGGGGTGACAAGGGCGGCATCGACGGTGCCCACATCCTGTCGCCGATGCCTTACCTGCTCACCACCGGCGCCATCAGCAAGA
>CAZWFG010000145.1:0-5516 GCA_964632245.1 uncultured Synechococcus sp.
TCGTCGTTGTCCATGGCCGGCGGATCGTCATGGATCAGAGACATGGTGTGAATCATCTCCAGCGCCACGGCGGTGGGGACAGCCAGCTCGGCATCGCCACCGGCGAGTTCGCAGGCCGCCAGGCACAGCACGGGCCGCAGTCGCTTGCCGCCGGCCAGCAGGGAGTAGCGCATGGCCTCCCGCAGGGATTCGGGCCGTTCGGGCAGCAGGGCCGCATCCAGGGCCGCTTCGATGCGCTGGCGGGCTCCGGCGAGGTAAGCGGCGAAATCAAAGCCGGTGGTCACCGGGGCAGACATGCGCAGGACCAAGGCTCAGCTGCGTGGATTCTCCCTCAGCGCCGGCAACTCAAGGACGGAGCGCAGCAGGGCCAGGAGGGCCTGGGGCAACTCCATGACCAGGGAGACGGCGGCGAATTCGCTCACCTGGGGATGGGACCAGGCGATGGCGCCATGGCAGCGCTCCATGGTGACGAGCACCTGCAGCCCCGACATGGCCCGTAGCTCGGCCGCGGTCGGATCGGTGGAACCCCGGGCCGGATCGGCATGATCCATGGCCAACTCCCAGAACCTAAAGAGAATCTTAAGGCGCCGGTGGGATGGTCTGCCGCCCGGGGGGTCAGGGCTCGCCGGGATCGTCGAGACGGTTGCGCAGGTCCCAGGGACGTTCAAGACCCCCCGGCACCTCCCAGACCCCGAGGCCACGCTGCTGGGCCTCCTGCTCGAGGGACCGGTAGGGCAGGTCGTCGCATCGGCCCAGGTAACCCTCGAGCAGAAAGACGCGGCCGCTCCGCAGCTGCCCGGCAGCCACGTCACCGCCCCCGCGGCGGACGACCGCCACGATGCGGTCATACACATCGCGGGCCCTCAGCTCGACCGTGACCTGCGTGCCGACGGGCAGGGCGCGCTCCAGGGCCTGGCGGGCCTCATCGGCCCAGGGCTGCTGCAGCGGTTCCGGAGCATCGATGCAGGCCAGGCGGATGCGCCGGGGGCGGTCGGCCAGCCGCACCCGCAGCACATCACCGCTTTCGACCCCCAGCACCGTGGCCGTGGGGGCCGGGGCGGCGCGACCGGGCAGGGCCAGCAGCAACAGCAGAGGCAGAAGAACGGGAAGAGGTCTCACGGTCAGGCCAGGGGGTCAGGGAAAGCATGGCGACGGGCCCAGGCCCGCACGGCGTTGGCCAGCAGCATCGTCACCGTCATCGGCCCCACCCCCCCCGGCACCGGCGTGATGGCGGCCGCCAGGGGTTCGACCTCGTCAAAACGCACATCACCGCAGAGGCCACCGCCCTCACGACGATGGATGCCCACATCGACCACCACGGCCCCCGGCCGGACATGGGCGGCACCGATGAGGCCAGGACGCCCCGCCGCCACCACCAACACGTCGGCCTGGCGGGTGAGGGCCTCCAGGTCGCGGGTGTGGGAGTGGGCCACGGTGACGGTGGCATCGGCCTGCTGCAGCATCAGAGCCATCGGTTGGCCCACCAGCACGCTGCGGCCGATCACCACGGCCCGGGCTCCGCGCAGGGGCACCTGGGCGTCGGCCAGCAGGGCCATCACGCCGGCGGGGGTGCAGCTGCGGGGGCCGGGGTCGCCACAGACCAGCCGACCGAGGTTGAGGGGATGGAGGCCGTCGGCATCCTTATCAGGGTCGAGGGCCAGCAGCAGCGCGCGGCTGTCGAGCCCAGGGGGCAGGGGCAACTGCACCAGGATGCCGTCGACCTCGGCGGCAGCGTTGAGCCGGTGGATCTCGGCTTCGAGATCGGCCTGGGGGGTGGCGGCGGGATGGTGGCCACCGAGGCTGGCGATGCCAATGCGGGCACAGGCTTTTTCTTTGTTGGCCACGTAGACGGCACTGGCGGGGTCGTCGCCGATCCGCAGCACCGCCAGGCCCGGGGGACGACCGGCCTGGGGCAGGCCGGCGGCAACCGCTGCGGCCAGCCGGGTTTCGTAGCGGGCCGCCAGGGCGCGGCCATCGAGGCGCTGGGCTGCCATCACTGTTGTGGGAGCTAGCGTCAGGGTGCCATCCAGCCCTGCCTTTGGCCCGCGATCAGCCCAGGCAGCTGCAGACCCTGCGTGCCGGCCTGACCCGGGCGTGGCGGGCCCTGCTGCGGCGCGAGCAGCCGCGACGGCTGGTGGTGGTGTGGCTGCGGCACGACCTGGTGGGCCTGCTGCTGGCCAGTGCGCTGGTGGCGGTGCTGTCGGTGTGGCCCTGGGTGGTGCAGCCCACCCTGCGGCCGGGGGTGCCGGCTCCGTTCGATGCACGGGCGCCGCGGGCGGCGTCGGTGGTCGATCGCGAGGCGCTGGAGCAGCGGCGGTCGCAGCTGGGGCCACGGCTGCAGGTGCAGGTGCCGGATGCGGGGGCCAGCCAGCAGCTGCAGCAACGGCTTGACCGGCTGATGCAGGAACTGCTGCAGTCGGTGGGGCCGAACCAGCAGGAGCAGGAACTGCCACCGCTGTCGCTCACCCCCGGCGAGCGCGCCTTTCTGGAAGAAACGCCGCCGGCCGATCTGGAGGTGTGGAGCGCCGAGGTGCGCCTGGCGCAGCAGCGGATGCTGGCCCAGGGGGTGGTGGGCACCCTGGCGCCGGGGCGGCTGCTGCAGGCCACCTGGTTGCAGCTCGACCGTGTTCCGGAACCGCAGCGGAGCCTGGGGGCCAAGGTGCTCACCCGCTCACTGCAGGGCAGCACAAATCTGCGCACCGACAGCGGCCTGACGCAGCTGCTGCTGGATGACGTGATCCACCAGGGGGGGGTGCCGCGGATCCAGGTGCGGGCGGGCGAGGTGATCGCCCGACGGGGTGAACCGCTGTCGGCACGGGCATACGACGTGCTGGATCACTTCGGCCTGATCGGCCGCCGCGCGGCCCTGGGGCAGGTGGTGGCCCATGGTCTCGAGGCCCTGATCGGATGCCTGCTCCTGGTGGGGGTGTGCCGCCGCTGGAAGCCGGATCTGGAACCTGCGCAGGCGTTGCTGGTGCTGGGCACACTGGCGGTGGTGCAGGCCTGCAAGTTGGGATTCGGAGCAGCGGCCAGTCCTTTGGCGCTGCTGGTGCCCCCCAGCGTGCTGATCGCCGAGGGATTGGGCACGGCCTGCGGGCTGGCCTGGCTGGCGCTGGCGACTTTGCTGTGGCCGATTCCGCTGGGCGGGGTGGCCACGGCGCGGATGCTGGTGGCGGCGACCGTGGCGGCGGTGGCGACGCTGCTGGCAGGACGGCAGCGCACCAGGGCCGAGATGCTGCAGAACGCCGTGCTGCTGTCGGTGGGGGCGTTGCTGCTGGAGGCGTTGCTGATCCCGCTGCTGGGGGGAGTGGTGCGACCGTTCGGCACCGACCTGCTGGGTGAAGGGGTGTTGATGGGGGGGCTGCTGCTGCTGGGGCTGCTGCTGGCGCCATGGGTCGAAGACCTGTTCGGGCTTGTGACCCGCTCAAGACTGCTGGAGCTGAGTGATCTGCAGCGGCCATTGCTGCGGAGGTTGTCGAACGAAGCACCGGGCACGTTCGAACACACCCTGATGATCTGCAGCCTCGCCGAAGAGGGGGTGCGGGCGATCGGCGGTGATGTGGATCTGGTGCGCACCGGTGCGCTGTATCACGACGTCGGCAAGCTGCATGCCCCGCAGTGGTTCATCGAGAACCAGAACGATGGGGTGAATCCCCATGACCGGCTCGATGATCCATGGCGCAGTGCCGAAGTGCTGCAGGCCCATGTGGATGAAGGTCTGCGGATGGCCCGCCGTTACCGGCTGCCACGGCCGGTGAGCGACTTCATCCCCGAACATCAGGGCACGTTGCGGATGGGCTATTTCTTGCACAAGGCCAGGGAGCAGAACCCCAAGGCCAGTGATGTGCCGTTCCGCTATCGCGGCCCAAGACCCCAGTCACAGGAAACCGCTGTGCTGATGCTGGCCGACGGTTGCGAAGCGGCGCTGCGATCGATGCCGCCCGAAACCAACGAAGCCGAAGCCTGCGAAGGGGTGCGGCGCATCATCGCGGCCCGCCGACGCGAAGGCCAGCTGGCCGACAGTGGCCTCGGACCTGGCGACATCGAGCTGCTGGTGCGGGCCTTCGTGAGGGTGTGGAAACGCATGCGCCATCGCCGCATTCCTTACCCGATTCCGGCACGGAAGGCGTTCAGTGCCTGATCGCAGAAGGCCGACCAAGAAAGCCGCCGTCACCCGAGCCCTTGTGAGACACTTTCAATCCGCCCTGTGCATGACCCCCTACTGCAACATCCTCGACGGATCTCTGACGTTCCTGGCGTTGTTGTCCTGGAGGGGACCCACGCCGTCCACTGCGTCGTCTGAGGTGCCCTGGACTTAACGAAACGTCCTCCTCGACCCCCCTGGGCTGAACCGCGCGGTCATGCATCTGACGATCAGGGTCAGTTGTGATTCCCTTCCGCGCGGGCCAGGGCCGCCGCCGGATCACCGCTGAGATCTGCCTTCAGGAACTCGGGCGTTTCCGGCAACACCAGCTGCAGGTGACTTTCCCGGTGCATCTCCAGGCTTAGCTCGCGGCTCTGCAGCTCAAGCACATGGCCGGCGTAACGGTGGTCGTCGCTGAGCAGATGCAGGTGATAGCCGGGCACATTGATGGTGCGGGCATAAGTGGGCGTCCAGAAGCCCACAAGGGTGCCGGCCACGTTCTCCAGATCAAACGTCGCCTGGGTCTTGGTGGCGCTCACCAGATCCACCCCAGGCTGGGCTTTGCAGGCCACCCGGTAGCGAATCCGCTCGAACACCCCGCGCAGGCGAATCGCCACGAACATGTTGGCGCTGTCGCGCAGGCCATCGAGCCGGCCTGTGAGATCGGCCCAGCTGCCCACCTCGGTCAGCGTCTCGCGGTGATCCACCTGGAAGTGCGTGGCGACCCAGAAGGGAGCCATGGCATCGTCGGCAGCCCGCCGCACCGTTCCATCTGAGCAGGCCTGCCAGCAGCAGCCATCCAGCAAGATCCCTTCGCCATCGAGCCCATCAAAGGTCCCCAGGCCGAAATCGCCGTGCTGGAGCAGATCGCCCACCCGGACACAGCCCCCATAGACGCCCTGGACCAGCGCGGCGGAGGTGGACACTTGATAGATGGTGTGGTGTTCCAGATCCAGCGCCGCCGCCAGGGCCTCACGGATCACATGGCTGACTGTTTCACCCGTGCGCCTGCAACGCTCCTGAAGGGCCGTGTACAGGCCGTCGCCAAGACCAACATTGATGTGATGGCTGGAGGAGGGTGGGCAGTTCATTTGAGGTTTTCGGAGTCGTCGATCGGGATGTCGATCAACACTGGTTTGCCGATCGCCAGGGGGGCATCTGCAGCGGCATCATTGGCGTCTCCATCGCGGATCAACGGATTGCCTGGATCGCTCGCTCGGCTGGCCGAAATGATGAGATGGTGACCCATCGGTGCTGTCTGGCCGACGCAAGCGAATCTTGGACCGGGGGGGCATCTGCCCACTCTTGCCCACACCCGCCTTGGCCAAACCCTGAAAAGTCAGTCGGGGCGACAGGATTCGAACCTGCGACC
>CAZWFG010000146.1:0-5503 GCA_964632245.1 uncultured Synechococcus sp.
TGGGTGCTGATGACGATGCCGGCGCCGCCCTCGAGCACCTCCCCGTCGGCGCCGGCGTCGGTGGCAATGCAGGCGACACCGCTGGCCATGGCCTCCAGCAGGGCCAGGGACAGGCCTTCCACCAGTGAGGGCAGCACGAACACCTCGGCTGCCTGCAGCAGGGCCACCCGACGGTCCACATCGGGTTCGAATCCCCACCAGAGCACGTTCTCGTCGGTGTAGGCCGACTGCAGGGGGGCCCGCAGCGGGCCGTCGCCCACCAGCACGAGCAGACAGCCCCGGGGCTGCACCAGCCGCCAGGCCCGCAGCAGGGCTTCGACGTTCTTCTCGGTGGCCAGTCGTCCCATGTACAGGAACACCCGCCTGCCGCCGAACCGCTCCGCCAGGGGGGATGGACCGGGCCGCCAGCGGTCTGGATCGACGCCGTTGGGGATGACCGCCAGCCGGTCCTCCCGCACCCCAAGCCGCGCCAGCACCTCGGCCTGCAGGGCCGAGAAGACGATCACCCGGTCGTAGCGGGACAGGGACGGGGCATAGAGCTGGTAGGTGAGCTGCTGACCCCCTGCCGTGATGTTGCGCAGGCCGGCATCGAAGGCGGGATGGAAGGTGGCCACCAGGGGCACCCCCAGCTGCTGGCACAGCTCCGGCAGGCGGAAATCAAGGGGGGAGAGGGTGAGGCTGGCATGCACCAGATCCGGCGCCAGCCGCTCAAGCGATTCACGCAGCTCCCGCTGGGCCCCCGGTGACGGGATCGTGTACACCTGCGACTTGACCAGGTATGGCAGGGCCACCTCGCTCTCGGTGGCGGCGGCGGGGGTCTCGAAGTGAATGAAATTGATGTCGTGGCCGCGCTGGCGCAGGGCCTCGGTGAGCGCCAGGCCGTAGCTCACATTGCCGCAGAAGGGTGACTTCTTGCCGAGCCAGGCGATCCGCATCGGCCGGTTGGTCCGTCCAGCACAGAAAATTAGCAGCGGCAGTGCTCAGGGGCGTTGCCAGGGAAACTCGAGGGCGATGCCGGCCAGCACCACCAGGGCCAGCAGCATCAGCACCGGCCGCAATCCGAAACTGCTCACCAGGGTGCCGGCCAGCACCAGCGGCAGGCTGAGGGCGATGTTGACGAGGTTGTTCTGCAGGCCGAACACCTTGCCCCGCAGATGCTCGGGGGTGTCCTCCTGGATGGTGGTCTGGGCCGGAATGCCCAGACAGGCTGCCCCCAATCCCAGCACCACGCACAGGGCCAGGGTGGGGGTGAGGGCGGGCCGCAGCTGCGCCAGCCCCACGAGGGAGAAGCCGATGGTGCCGAGGCCGACGGTGGCCAGCAGGCGTCGGCTGAAGCGGTGGCCCAGCTGGGCCACCAGGAGGCCACCGACGGCCAGACCCAGCCCGCTCAGGGCCAGCAAAATGCCGAAACGGGTGGGGCCCAGCCCCTGCACTCTGGAGGCCATCCCGATCGACAGCACATAAAGAGCTGCGAGCAGGCTGTAGAGCAGCACCAGATGCAGCACGGCCCCGCGGACACTGCGTTGTTCCTGCAGAAAGCGCAGCCCCTCCTGCAGATCCCCCCAGACGCTGCGACCGGCTCCGTCGAGGGGCCGTTCGCCGGGGCTGACGAAGAGCAGCACCACGGCCGCCAGCCCATAGAACAGCGGCACCAGCAGAAATTCGCCGCCGCGGATGCCGATCTGCAGAAGCGTTGTCCGCAGAATCTGCAGCACCGGTTCACCGATGGCGTACCCGACGATCGTCGCGGCCATCGTGGTGGTTGTGTACAGCGAATTGGCGGGCAGCAGCAGCGGCCGGTCCACCAGCAGTGGGATGGTGGCCTGTTCGGCCGGGGCGAAGAACTGGGTGAGGCACGACTCGAGGAAGGTGATCAGCAGCAGCCCCCAGTACCCCCAGCTGATGCCCAGCACCGGGGGACCCGGCAGCAGCATCAACGGCACGGCCAGCGCCAGCAGCGCCCGCAGGGCATTGGAGCTCACCATCACCGCCCGCTTGGGCCAGCGGTCGGCCCAGACCCCGGCCACACTGCCGAGGGCCATGGCGGGCAGGGTGTTGGCCACATAGATGCCGGTGGCCAGCAGGGTGATCAGCTGGGCGTCGTTGCCGCCGGCGGCCTCGAGGGTCTCGCTGCCCATCCCCCGCTGGCGGATCAGTTCAGCTGCATCGGCCAGGGGACCGTGCTCGACCGTGGTGCTCCCGGCCCAGGTCTGGGCGATCAGGAACACCATCAGCACGATGTAGAACTTGTCGGCCAGCTGGGAGAACACCTGTCCCAGCCACAGCCGTCGGAACTGGGGCAGGGCCAGCACGGCCTGCAATCCGCCGGATGGCTGCGTCGCGTCGTTCTCTATGCCGTCGTTCTCCCTGCCGTCGCTCACCCTGGCTCCGTTGCGCCCGCAGCCCCGCAATCCTGCCTCAGCAGCGCCAGGGAGCGCGGACGGCGGCCCAGATGCTCGCGGCACCACAGCTCCAGCAGGCTGAGCAGCCGCAACCAGACGGGTTCGGGACCCATCAGCGCCCCGTCGGCCCGCCGCGGCAGCTGGGGCCGGATCAGCCGCTGCAGCAGGGCCAGTTCCGAGGCCGTGAGCACCATGGCGGCCCCGGCCCGGCGACCGAGGCGGAAGCCGATGGCTGGATCGAGGCTGCAGTGCCAGGTGCGGTCCCCCAGGGGCGGCTGCAGCGGCTCGCCACGGTCGGCGTCGACGTCGAGGGGCAGGGCGTAGCCGCCGAGGCTGAGCAGCTGCACCCCCCCCTGGGCCGCCAGACCCAGGGCTTCGGGGCGCACCAGGGCGGGATCACCCTGCAGCAGCTCCTCCAGTTGCCCCAGGCGGTGCAGCAGCAGCTCCAGCAGCCCCGGCGGTGCGGCCCCTTCGGGCAGCAGCAGCTGGGTGAGTTCCAGCAGCCACTGGGCCGTGGCCAGGGTCTCGAGGGACTGGCCGAGGCGGGTGTAGCTGTGGCGCACCTGCAGCTGCCGCAGCCGGTCGAGGCTGCGGCCCCGGGCCACCGAGGCCTCAAGCAGCACCAGCGGAGCGGCGGCCGCCAGGGTGCTGCGGGGGCGGCGGGCGCCGGCGGCCACCACCCGCAGCAGCCCTTCCTCGCGGGTGAGCAGGGTGAGCAGCCGATCGGCCTCGCCGAGGGGATGGCTGCGCAGGCAGAGGCCCTCCAGCCGACGTTCGGGCAGCGCTGGCATGGCCTCAGGTGCTGCGGCTTCCCCGCCGCTGGGCCTCCACCAGGGCCCCGCCACGGCTGGTGCCCAGGCGGCTGGCGCCGGCCGCCACCAGGGCCAGGGCCCCGTCGAGGTCGCGGATGCCGCCGGACGCCTTGATGGCGCAGCGTCCCCGGGCCAGCTCCCGCAGGCGGGCGACCTCGGCGGGGGTGGCGGCAGGCCCCAGGCCGGTGCCGGTCTTGAGGAAGGCGACGCCCGCGTCGAGGGCCACCTCCACCAGGGTCTCGAGGGCCGTCGCCTCCAGCTGGGCGCTTTCGAGGATCAGCTTCACCGGCAGCCCCAGCTCGACAATCGCGGCCACCTCGTCGTGCAGTGCGGTGGGGCGACCGTCGAGCAGCAGGGCGAAATCCGGCACCACGTCGAGCTCTTCGGCGCCGTGCTCGGCCGCCCATTCGGCTTCGGCCCGCTTGAGGGGGCCGGCCACGGCTCCGAAGGGAAAGCCGATGACACTCACCAGCCGCGTGGGCCCGCGCGCCCCCAGCCATTCCCGGGCCTGGGGCATCCAGCGGGAGGCCAGGCAGACGCCCGCGAAGCCGTGATGGCGGGCTTCATCGCAGCAGCGGCGCACCGCTTCGCTGCCCTGGCGCGGATCGAGCAGGGCGTGGTCGATGAGCGGCGCCAGGTCGGGGGCTTCGGAGCGGGGATCAGCCAAGTGGTCAGGCGCGCTGCTGAATCACACCGTATCCACCGTGGTTGCGGCGATACACCACCTGCAGCTCGCCGCTGTCGCGGTCGCGGAACACGTAGAAGTCGTGGTCGATCAGGTCGAGCTGGTGCAGGGCCTCGTCGAGCGTCATCGGCGCCATGGCGAAGTACTTGCGGCGCACCGGCGGGGCCGGCAGGGCGGCGGTGCGGCCCTGGGTCAGATCCCCCTGCAGTCCGGGTTCGGTCTCGGCTTCGGCCGCTGGGCCGTGGTGGTGGTCGGCGCGGCGATCCTTGTAGCGCTTGAGCTGGCGGGCCAGCTTGTTGGCCACCAGGTCGATGCTGGCGTAGAGGTTTTCGCTGCGTTCCTGGGCACGGATGACGGTGCCGGCGGCGAACACCGTCACCTCGGCGGTCTGCTGCGGCACCCGCGGGTTGCGGGCCACCGACAGGTGCACGTCGGCCTCGGTCACCAGGCCGTTGAAATGGTTGACCGCACGGGTCAGCTTGCTTTCGGTGTAATCGCGCAGGGCCTGGGTGAGTTCGAGGTTGCGGCCATGGATCAACAGCTTCATCAGGGACCTCCCGGGCATCCTGAGGGTGATTTCAATGTACGGAGGACGCCACGGAAGGGGTACTGCCGGATGCATTCCTTTGCGCCTGCCCCCAGCCGGTGCCCCATGGGCAGGCCTGGGCCTGGCAGCGGGGGTGGCAGCGGCGGCTGCTGGCGGCCCAGGCCGCAGGTCCCCCCTGCCCCGACCTGCTGCTGCTGCTCGAACATCCGCCCTGCTACACCCTCGGCCGCGGCGCCGACCTGAACCATCTGCACTTCGATCCGGCCCGCCCGCCGGCCCCGCTGCATCGTCTTGACCGGGGCGGGGAGGTGACCCACCACGCCCCAGGCCAGCTGGTGGCCTATCCGGTGCTCGATCTGCAGCGGCGCCATGGGGCCGATCTGCACGTCTACCTGCGCAGCCTTGAGGGGGCGGTGCTGGAGCTGCTGCAGGGGCTGGGACTGGCGGGGGAACGGCGGCCGGGGCTCACCGGCATCTGGCTCCAGGGCCGCAAGGTGGCGGCCATCGGCGTGTCGGCCCGTCGCTGGGTCACCCAGCACGGCCTGGCGGTGAACGTGACCATCGACCTGGCGGGGTTCGCCGCCATTGCCCCCTGTGGCCTCGACCTGCCGGTGGGACGGCTGGTCGACCATCGCCCCGGCCTCACAGTGGCGGCCCTGCGGCAACCGCTGGCCGACGCCCTCGCCCGCTGCCTGGGCTGGTCGACAGTCGCGGCGCTGGCGCCCCAGACTCTGGCCAGCCTGCTTGCCGATGCTGATGCCGATGCCGACGGGCGAGGCCCTGGTGCGCTGGAGCGCTGATGCCGACGATCGGCGCTTCCTGGCCGACCACCCTGACTGGAGTGCATTGCAGGGCCTCGATGGGCTCTGGCCGGTGCTGGCGGAGCGGCATGGCGCCATCACCGCCCTGGAGGCCAGCCATGGCCCGGCACCCGAGAGCCTCGGCTATGCCGCGCTGGCCGAGCGCATCGCCGTGGCGGCCGCCGGCTTCCGCAGCCTCGGGGTGGAGCCCGGGGACGTGGTGGCCCTGTTCGCCGAGAACGGGCCCCGCTGGCTGG
>CAZWFG010000147.1:0-5408 GCA_964632245.1 uncultured Synechococcus sp.
GCGGCTGAGGCCATCGAGCTCAGCCCAGGCCAGGGCCGGCTGCCGGCGCAGCTCCAGCGGCACCGCCGCCAGCTGGGTGCGCAGGGCCGTGAGCGGGTGGCGCAGTTCATGCGAGGCGTCGGCGGTGAACCGTTGCAGTGCGCTCACCTGACGCTGCAGGGGGAGGAAGGCCATCCGCAGCATGCGGCGACCCACCAGCAACGCCGCCAGCACCGTGACGACACCACCCAGCAGCAACCCGCGCCGGAGCCGGATCAGATCGGCCCGGGCTGCCTGGTCGGAGAGCGCCACCCGCACATAACCAAGCCGCCCGGCCTGGCTGTCGACCGGCTGCCACAGGCTCATCCCCCCGGGCCAGCGCTGCCAGAGCACCTGACTGGGGAGGCTGCTCCCGCGGGTGGAGGCAAGGGCACCACGCGGCTGCACCGGCAGCGAAGGCACGGTCAGGCCCCCCTGCTGGCTGAGCAGGGCCCCCTGGGCATCGAACCACTGGAGCCGCTGCTGCCGCAGCGCTGGAGAGTCAATCAGCCGGGGCCCGGCGCGGAACTTGGCGCTGCCCTCGGCCTCGCGGGTCTCGTGGGCGATCAGCGGCAGCTGCGCGGCCGCACTGCCCGCCAGCTGGCGCAGCTCGGTGCGCTGGTCCTCATGACGCTGGCCGGCGATCCCCCAGTAGAGGGAGCCAGAAAAGGCGGCCAGCAGAAAGAGCGCAAAGCCTCCCCCCTGCAGCGCGAGCCGGCGCCGGAGTTGCAGCGGATCAGGTGGCAGCGGATCAGGCGCAAACCGTGGGATGGAGCCGGTAGCCAACGCCGTATACCGTTTCGATCAGGTTGGGATGGCAGCCGGCAGCCGTCAGTTTCTGGCGCAGGTTGCGCATGTGGGCACGCAGGGCGTCTTCACCCACCTCACGGCGGCCATCGCCGATGCCATGCAGCAACTCGGCCTTGCTGAGGTTGGAGCCTCCGGACCGCAACAGCTGCTCCAGCAGCAGGGTCTCCTTGCGGGTCAGCTCCACAGGCTCACCGTGCACCAGAACAGAGGTCTGGCCAGGCACCAGGCGCACGGGTCCGAACGCCAGCTCCGACTGCAACGGCCACTGGGCGCGACGCAACAGGGCCCGCAGCCGCACCCGCAGCAGTTCCGGATCAAAGGGTTTGACGACGTAGTCGTCTGCCCCATCCTCAAAACCCCGCACCTTGTCGGCACGGCCATCGCGGGCGGTGAGCATCAGCACCAGGGGCTGATGGCGGCTCAGGCGGCGCAACTGGCGGCAGAGCGACAGGCCATCGCAATCGGGCAGGCCCAGATCGAGCAGCACCAGATCGAACAGCTCGCGCTCCAACCAGGCCAGAGCCTCGGCTGCGGTGGAGGCCAGTTCAGTGGCATAACCCCATTGCGCCAGAAGCCGCAGCAAGGCGGCCTGCAACGGCGGGTCGTCTTCCACGACCAACAGTTTCATGGCGCCTCGCTGGTCTCGAGCTGCAGGGTGCTCTTGCGGATGCCCAGCTCCGCCAGCCGCGTGCGCGCCAGCGCCAGCAGCTGATCGCGGCTGAGGGCTTCTGACTCCAGCAGCTGCGGATCAATCACCACATGGGCCGTCAGCGCCGTGCGGGAGGTGCTCAGCCCCCACACGTGCAGTTCCTCCACCTCCATCACCGCCGGCAAGGAGGCCAGGGCCTGTTCCACCTGGCCCAGATCGACATGGCGAGGAGCGGCATCGAGGTTGAGGGCAATGGCTTCACGCAGCAGGCCCAGGGCGCTCCAGATCACCGCGCCCCCCACACCGATGGCCGTGACGGCATCGAGCCACAGCCAGCCGGTGGCACCCACCACCAGAGCGCTGAACAGCACCGCCACAGAAACGGCGGCATCGGTGAGCAGATGCAGCACCGCCGCCTGCTGATTGAGGTCGTGGTGATGGTCGTGGCCGAACAGCCGGGCCGAGAGCAGGTTGATGACGATGCCCGCGGCGGCCGCCCAGGCCACGGGGCCAGCCAGCAGTGGCACGGGGTGGAACAGGCGCTGGATCGCCTCGACCACGACCACCGCCCCGGCCGCAAAGATCAGCAGGCCATTGATGAGCGAGGCCATCTGGGTGCTGCGCCCGTAGCCATAGGTGAACCGCCCGCGGGCCGGCCGGCGGCTGAGCCGATCGGCACCCCAGCCGAGCGCCAGGCCGATCACATCACCCAGGTTGTGCAGCGCATCACCGATCAGCGCCAGCGACCCGAACGCGACGCCGATCACCAACTGCAGCGCCGTCAGGCCGCTGTTGAGAACGATGCTCCAGCGAAACGCACTGCCGGAGCGTTGGCCGCTGGCGCGGTGGTGATCGTGCCCGTGCCCATGCGCATGCTCGTGATGACGGCTTCCCATGGCCTCAGCCCTCCTGCTGGGCCGCCAGGTAGGCGGCGATCATCTCCTCCATTCCCTTCTGGGTGCGCCCATGGGGCCGCAATCCCTTGGCTGCCCAGACCCGATCGAGCTCCATGCGCAGCTCTTCTGGAATCCAGCAGGAGAGCAGAACCTTGCCCTCGCGGCTGGAGGAACAGCGCTTGGCGGCCATCGACGACCCAGGCGATTTTGGGCACTGTATACATGTACGAGAAGCTCCGTCACTTCCCCCGCCTTGACCCCCTCCGTTGCCGCTCTGCCGCCAGCACGCAGCAGCACCTATCGCTGGAACCACGCCGGACGCAGCCTCGAGATCACCATCACGGAGCAGGGCGGCGCCGGCCCGGCCTGGCTGCTGCTGCCTGCCCTGAGCACAATCTCCAGCCGGCAGGAATGGGAGCCGTTCGTGGCCGCCATCAGCCGGCGGCAAGGTGCCGAAACCCCGCGCCTGATCAGCCTCGACTGGCCTGGCTTCGGCGACAGTGAGCGCCCCCGCCTGCCCTACGACGCCGAGCTGCTGGCCCGATGCCTGGCCGATTTCGCGGGCGATCACGGCCTGGCGGACTGCGGCGTGATCGCCGCTGGGCATGCCGCCAGCATCGCCTTGCTCGCCGCCGAGCGCCACGGACTGGTGTTCAGGGAGTGGGTGCTGGTGGCGCCCACCTGGCGTGGCCCCTTCCCCACCATGGCCCGCCGCCAGAGCCGCGCCTTCCCGCTGATCCGCAGCCTGGTGGAGGCACCGCTGCTGGGCCCACTGCTCTACCGCCTCAACACCACCCGCTCGGTGCTTGGCTGGATGAGCCGCCGCCACGTGGATGTAGCCGGCCCAGGGCTCACACCCGCGGGGATTCGAGCACGCCAAAGCATCGCCCGCCAGCCAGGCGCCCGCTTCGCCAGCGCCGCCTTTGTGACCGGAGGGCTGGATCCCTACAGCGATCCCGAGGGTTGGATCCAGGCAGCCCGGGGCCTTCCATCACCCCTGACGGTGGTGGTCGCCGATCAATCGCCCCCCAAGTCGCTGGCGGAGATGCAGGCGCTCGCCGTCGTGGCCGATCGGGTGCTGCACCTGCCGGGCCGCCTCGGTGCCCATGAGGAGTTCGGGGCCGAGCTGGCGGCGCTGCTGAGCCAGGACTGATGCGCGGGGCTGCTCCATGCGGGAGCCACCATCGCGTTGCTGGTTGTCCACTGGCCCGCGCTTGGGGCCCTCACCCTGCTCGGCGGAGTGGTGGGTCCGCCGGTGCTCTTTGAGGGATCGCTCAGCGGCGCCAATGGCCTCGGTGCCGATGCTGGTGCTGGCTCTGCTGCTCGGGCATGCCTTTCCGCCCATCCCCGTCACCCTGGCGTTGCTCGGGCTCGGCGCCCTGGGCTACGGCATCTCCATCTGGCTGGACTTGCTGGCCCTGCGCGATCTGGGCGCCACCCGTGAAGCGGTGCTGTTCTCCTCGGCCCCTTTTGTGGGAGCTCTGTTTTCGCTGGTGGTTCTGCGGGAGACCTTCTCAGCATCCCTGCTGCTGGCGGAGCACCACAGCCACAGACATCGCCACCGGCACGATCCGCGCGGAGGAGAGCAGGGCCTTGTCGATCCCCATCACGAGCGTGATCACGCGCCAGATGATCTTGAGGGACTTCCCGCTGAACGTCCTTTCTGGCATGCCCATGAACACCACCACCGGGAGATCGAGAATGCCCATCCGCATGTGAGCGTCGCCCCTCACAGGCACAGGCACTGAACGCTGCCCCTCAGTGGCAGGCAGCTTGCGGTAGCGCAGCAGGGATTTTACGGCGACCTATTGACTCAAGAAGCTGGTTGGAAAGTGCTCTTAGCCCGAAGCGGAAACTTCCCAGGATGGCGTACTGACTCGACAGATAAGTCAATATCCAAGTCAGGCCAAAACAGGTGGTCGGCAGTAGGCCGTAGGACATTGAGAATCTGCTGAATCGTGGCTGCCTTGAACAAGGGAAACTCTGAGTACGGAAGTGCAAGCTCCTCATCACCAAGAAGCATCCAGACGCAATGTCCGGAAACATTGATGAACTCAGCCCCCAAAGTGGTTGTTCCAAGCATCGGTGATCTCCTTTTTGCGGGTTTTGACGAGGCGCACTGCCTTTCATCGTTGGCTTTCCTCTCGAGAGAAGAAGAAAAACCGGAACTCACCTTCACGGAAGACGGTTGGCAACAAGCCAGCTCCACCACTTGCTTCTTACCATAGACTTGCTTCGTCCTCCGAGAAGGGGAAAAGCTCCTGCAGCAGATCCCACAGGTTCATGCCAGGATCCATGCGTATGAGGCTGTTAGCATCTTGACAACGATCTAGATTACAAGCGGGCGGAGGTTGAGCGGCCTGATGAGCCCTCCCCGCTCCCATCTTCTGTATCTGGATGTTAGACAGCCATCTTTGCCTCATCAACAGCAGTGACATGCAATTCCAAGCCCAGTGCCGAAATCACCTTCAATACTGTTGCCAGCTCAGGATTGCCCGAAGAGGATAATGACTTGTATAGGCTTTCCCTGCCAAGGCCAGCATCACGGGCGACTTGGCTCATGCCTTTAGTCCTAGCTATATCGCCTAAGGCAGCTGCGACAAGCTGAGGATCACCATCCTGAAGCGCGGCTTCCAAATATGCCGCTATATCATCAGCAGTGGCAAGGTGTGTGGCTGGGTCCCAGATTGTCGTGGAGGTTTTGGTCATAGGATTCTCCTAGAGATTTCGAGCAAGGCCTTTGGCGAGACGAATATATTTGTCTTGGGAACTCTTGTCGCCGCCCGCAAGCAGAATGACGACGGCTTCTCCTTGTTTTGTCAGATAGATCCGATAGCCGGGGCCGTAATGGATCCGCAGCTCTGAGATGCCATCTCCTACAGGGCGAATATCTCCTGAGTTGCCAAGCGAGAGTCGTCTGATCCGGATGTTGATACGGGCCCGTGCAGTCCGGTCACGCAGGGCAGCAAACCACACGACTTAGGCAGGCGTCTCCCTGATTTCAAGCATGCCCCACTGTATCCCAGGAGATACGG
>CAZWFG010000148.1:0-5382 GCA_964632245.1 uncultured Synechococcus sp.
GCCCGACGCAGCAGCAGGCGGTTGACCGCCAGCAGGTGGGCATCGGCCAGGTCGCACACATGGGTGTAGTCGCGGATGCCGGTGCCATCGGGGGTGTCGAAGTCGTCGCCGAAGATCTGCAGATAGGGCGAACGGCCGGTCATGGCATCCAGCACCCGCGGGATCAGATGGGTCTCGGGGTCGTGCACCTCACCGATCTCGGCGTCGGGATCGGCGCCGGCGGCATTGAAGTAGCGCAGGATGATGCTGGGCAGGCCGTAGGCCAGGGCGAAATCGCGGATCAGCTCCTCCACCATCCGCTTCGAGCGCCCGTAGGGATTGATCGGCTCCAGCGGATGCTCTTCGGTGAGGGTCGGCGTGCGGGGCAGGCCATACACCGCACAGCTCGAGGAGAAGATGAACGGCACCGGTCCGGAGGCCGTTGTCGCTCCCACCTCCACCACGGTCTGCAGCAGGCTGAGGGCATCGGCGACGTTGGCGCCGTAATACTCCGCCGGCCGCTGCCACGACTCGCCGACGATGCTGCGGCCGGCGAAATGGATCACCGCTTCAGGACGCTCGCCCCCGCAGGCGGGATGGTCGCCCGTGAGGACGGCCCCTACCAGGGCGCGATCACCCACACCGCCCTCGACGAAGGGCACCTGCAGCACCTCCTCGACCACGGCCCGCCGGCCGGTGGAGAAATCGTCGAGCACCAGGGGTGCATGGCCCGCCTGGCGCAGGGCCTTGACGGTGTGGGAACCGATGTAACCGGCCCCGCCGGTCACCAGGATCAGCATCGCAATGTCCCCTGGTCGCAGACCGCTTCAAACGGCGCGACTCTCTCACATTCGCCCCGAATGGGGAATGAGCCAGAGCGTTGGGTGGTCGAAACCTTCGACCGTGGCTACGGTCCGCCCATTGCCCTGCCCCGTAATCCCACCATGGCTCTCTCCTCGACCGAGCCCGCTCCCTTGGCGGTGATCAGCATGCTGCAGAAGGGGTGGCAGGGATTCCGACGGGCCCCGTGGCTGTTTGTGGGCTTCACCTTGGTGGCCGGAATCGTCAACTGGCTCGCTTCAGCCATTCAGGAGAAGGCCAACGAAGCCCTCGCGGCGGGCAGCGGTGTGGCCATCGGGCCAGTGATTCTGTTCGTGATCGGCCTCGTTCTGGGGGTTTTGGCAAGCCTGTGGACCAACATCGGCCTGTTCCGTGGCGCCTGGAAAGCGGTCGGCGGCCAGGTTCCGCAACTGCGCGACTTCATCCGCTGGGACCTAGCGGCGATGGTGAGACTGTTTCTGATGGGTCTGCTGCTGCTGGTGATCTATGGCGCCGTGATGCTCATCACCCTGCTCACCGGGGGCCTGCTGAGCATGATCCGCCTGGAGCTCAGCATCCTGCCGATCGTGGCCGGTGTGGTCGTGTTCATCTGGCTCACCGTCACCCAGATGTTCCACCTGCCGTTGGTGGTGGCTCGCGGCGACCAGCCCTGGTCCGCCTTCCAGCATGGTCTTCAGGTGGTGCAACCCCAGTTCTGGCGTCTGCTGGCCTTTGGTCTGCTGATGACAGCCATCACCGTCTTGGGCGTGCTGCTGTTCGGTGTGGGCATTCTGGTGGCTGCGCCGGTCGTGGTCTGTTCCCTGGTGGCGGCCTACCAGTCGCTGTTCGGCGATGAAGATCGCACCGGCTTTCTGGCGGGCTGACCTCACCAGCCGCCGTCATTGAGCAGCGCCCTGGCCATGGCCATCGCCGCCGGCGCCGGCCAGGTGCCTTCGACACCGCGGCCGCTGCCGCTGAGCACGAACCGCAGGGACCAGGCGTCCCGATCGCCTTCCAGCTCCAGCCACCAGTCGCCCTCTTCGGCGCAGATCGTGACCGATTCCTCGGCCATCAGCTGATCCGCCAACTGACCATGCTGAGCGACCAGGCGTCCGACAAGCCGCCTCAATCCTTCAGCTTCCGACCGACTCAGCTCGGTGGCCCAGTGGTCACCAGCGATCAGCACCGTGAACGGCCCGCGGTCGGGGTCGTGGCCATAGCGCCATCCATGACCCTCCCGCAGCAACTTGCCCTCACCGTTCCCACGGCCAACGCACACACGCAGCAGGTCGGGTCAAACGGTCAGAAGGTTGGGTTGATCCTGCTCGTCGCTGAGCTCGATGATCGCCCGCTGCACGGGTTTGATCATGCTGTCGTCGAGCAGCCCCTCGAAATCGTCGAACCGACGCTGCTTGGCCCTGAAGGCAATGCGCACCGTGGTCAGGTAACGGTTGCTGGCCTTGCGGATCAGGCTCTCGGACCGGCGGGCCAGCTCCTTCGCGTCGGGTTGCTGGGTCAACTGCATGGCGGCACCGGCTCGGCGTCAGCCCTCGACTTTAGGTGCTGGAGCCTCATTCGGCCGCCGAAGCCTGCCCGTCACGATGCAGCGGCAGACGCACGGGGTAGACCCGTTCGGGCATGCCAGGGGCGGTGAGACGGATCTGCCGCACCAGCTGCAGGGCGTCAAGGGGATCCCGGAGCAGATGGATCAGACCGTTCACCACCTCCAGATGATGGCGATCACAGCAGTCGATGCGCAGGGCCGACCATCCGCGGCTCAGACGGCAATCGAGCAGAGGCTCGAGCCGGGCCAGCTCGGTCGGATCCTCCCGGTAGAAGGACAGCACCATGCGCAGCAGACGATCACCCGCCATCTTCTTGAATGTGGACCCGCTGCTCTCAATCTGAGCCTGGCGACGCGCTCCTGCGGGGCTCTCTGCAAAGGTTTCAGAATTGATGCCGCCCGTCCGTGACGACGCCATCCCAGGGCACCCTCGCCATCGACCTGGGCACCAGCACCACCCTGGTGGGTTGGCAGGCCAGCCCCGGCGCCTCCCTGCAGCTGCTCACCCTGCCGCCCCTGACGGCCCCCAGCGTTGACGCCGCGCCGCTGATTCCCTCCCTGGTGCTGCCCACCCCCCTCAAGCCCCTGGTGGGCCAGCAGGTGGTCGATGCCGGTCGCCCGCCAGGCACCCTGGCGGGCTTCAAGACCCGCCTGGCCGGCGATGCCGCCGACCCGCAGGCCCGCTGGGCCGCCGAACGGCTGCTCGATGCCATCTGGCGGGCCCTGCCCACCGACATCCGGCCCCATCGGCTGGTGCTCACGGCCCCCGTCGAGGGCTACGTGGCCTACCGGCAATGGTTGGCGGCCTGGGCGGCCAGCCTGCCCGTCGCTGAGGTGGCCCTGGTGGATGAATCCACTGCCGCGGCCCTCGGCGCCGGCCTTGCCCCCGGCAGCGTCGTGCTGGTGCTCGACATGGGGGCCGGCACCACCGACCTGTCGCTGGTGCGGCTGGAGGGGGGCCAGGGGCGGGCCGCCCCCATGGCCGAACTGCTGCGCTTCGCGGGCCGGCCGTTGCCGCGGGCCGACCGCAGCCCCCGCTGCGCCCAGGTGCTGGGCAAGGCCGGCCTCGGCCTCGGCGGCCAGGACATCGACCGCTGGTGGGCCGAAGCCCTCGGCGCACCCCAGCCGCCACCGCCCGACTGGCTGCAGGCGGCCGAACAGCTCAAGTGCGCCCTCAGCCATGCCGATGAGGCGAGCGTGAGCCTGCTGGGGCCCTCGGCGCGGCTGCTGCGGGGCCGCCGGCGCGACCTCGAGCAGGAGCTGGAACGGCGGGGCCTGGCGCTGCAGCTCGAGGAGCTGATGGCGGCCGTGGAAGCCGCCGCCCGCCGAGCCGGCCTTGGTGGGGGTGGCATCGACGCCGTGCTGGCGGTGGGGGGCGGCAGCCAGCTGCCCTGGCTGCGCCGCTGGCTGGACCAGCGGCTGCCCGGCCGGCTGCTGCCGGGCGATCGCCCCCTCGAGGCCGTGGTGCGCGGCGCTCTGGCCATGACCCCAGCCCTGCAGGTCAGGGATGTGCTGAGCCGTGGCGTCAGCCTGCGGATCTGGGACCGGCGCCAGGGGCGGCGGCGCTGGCATCCTCTCTATCTGGCGGGTCAGGCCTGGCCGACGCCCGATCCCCTCGAACTGGTGCTGCGGGCCGATGCCGCCGCCACCAGCCTCGAACTGCAGCTGGGCACCGTGGTGGCCGAGGCCCGGGGGGAGCTGATGCTGATCGACGACCGGCCGGTGCTGCGGGCCACCGGCGACGGGGGCACCACGGTGATCCCGTGGCCAGCCCCCCCCCTGTGCCTGGACCTGCAGCAACCGGGCCAGGATGGAGACGATCGCCTGCGGCTGCGGTTTCGCATCGATGACGACCGCCAGTTGTGGGTCGAAGGCGAAGAACTGCCCGGGGGACCTGCCATCCCGGCCCAGCGGCTGGGCATTCTGGATTGACGATGCCCCGTCAGACCAGGACACCCAGCACCTTCGCCCGCCTCTGGCTGCTCACCAGCCTGGGCGGTTTTCTTGTGCTGGTGGGCCTGCTGGGCTGGTGGCAGCGGCAGCTGCCGGGCCGCCTGCGCCAGGCCGCCGCCACCGGTCGCCTCGAACGCTGCGTGCGGCTCGGGCGCCAGCTGGGGGCCCTGCAGACCCTGCAGCCCGCCCAGCAGGCCCTGGTGGAGGGGTGCCTGCGGCGGCAGGCCCGGCAACGCTGGGACCAGGGCCAGTGGTGGGCCGCCCTCGACCTGCAGCGCCGACTCATCGCCCGCAGCGCCGACCCGGTGGCCGAGGGTCAGCAGCTGCAGCGCTGGCGCCAGGACCTGCGGCAACGGGTGCTTGCGCTGTATCGGCGACAGGGATTGGATCCGGCCCAGGAGCTGCTGCACGCCAGCGGCGAGAGCCGCTTCCCCGATGGTCAGGAGCTGCGCAACAGCCTGCGGGAACACTGGGCCGCCAACCGCTACGACCTGGCCGCCGCCCGCAGCGCCGCCGGCGATCAGCGTTGGTGGGATGCCCTCAACAGGCTCAACCACCTCGACCACCCGTGGTGGCAGCAGCAGGCGGTCCCCCTGCGCCAGCAGGTGCTGGCCGCCATCGCCGACCTGCGCCGTCACCAGGAAAACGAAGACAGCCACGGCGGCGGCCACGGCGGAGGGGTTGCCGTCGATCCGCAGCAGCTCGACGGCCGCATCCGCCTCCTCCTCGGCCAGGGTCTGTCGGACTGGGCCGCCTTCCAGCGGGCCTGCGGCGACCTTGGGGGCCGCATCGTCGAAGACGGCCCCGAAAGCAGCTGCCTGCGGCTGCGCCCGTGACAGGATGACGGCGAGATCGGAAAGCGCATGACGCCTGGGGAACGGGTTCGCGTCAGCCAGTCGGTGGTGGTGTTCACCCACCCCGAGCACAGGGGCAAGCCCTTTGACCTGCAGGGCCAGGAAGGGGAGGTGGTCTCGGTGCTGAACGAGTGGAAAGGCCGGCCGATCAGCCCGACCCTACCGGTGGTGGTGGCCTTCGGCCGCTTCCGGGCCCATTTCCGCAGCGACGAG
>CAZWFG010000149.1:0-5244 GCA_964632245.1 uncultured Synechococcus sp.
CAGGCGATCGGGGGAACGCCAGAGGCTGCCCCGGGCCAGCAGGGCCGCCGCCGCCTGGTCGGCCCGCAGCAGCACGTTCGCCAGCAGCCGCTCCCCCAGGGCCAGCACCAGCCCCAGTCCCCCCTGCCAGCCCAGCTGGCGCAGGTTGACGGCCCGCGTGGCCAGCCCTCTGAGCAGGTTCTGCAGCTCCTCCTGCACGAGGGGCAGGAAGCGCAGGGCCAGCAGCAGCTGGAACCCCAGCCGATCGACGGGCACCCCCAGCCGGCGCAGGGGGCGCAGCAGGCTGGCGAGGGCCCAGGCCAGTTCTTCCGGGGGGGTGCTGAGCAGCAGCAGGTTGGCGCTGTGCACCACGGTGAGCAGCAGGGTCGCACTGCTCACCCCCAGCCGCAGGGAGCGGCGGGTGACCCGCAACGGGCCCAGACGGGCCACCTCCCAGGCGGGGGCCGGCGGCAGGGGCGGCGCCGTCAGCTCCTGGGGGGGGCGCTGGGGCGGCAGGGGCCGGTCGGGGCCGGTGGGCAGCACCGCGCTGAGCAGCCCCACCAGCACACTGAGCATCACCAGCCCGGTGAGGCTGCGGAGCCAGAGGCGCAGGGGCAACCCCGACACCAGGGTGAGCAGCAGCAGCAGCGCCACCAGCCCGAGGCGCCAGACAGGCCCGGCCAGCACCGGCGTGAGCAGAAAGGCCATCACCCAGGCGAGCTTGAGCCGTGGATCCAGCCGCCGCAGCCAGCCGCCGCTGCCATCGACGTACTGACCGATGGGGAGCTGCCGCAACCAGTCCATCAGCGCTGGGCGGCGCGGGCCTGGTCCCGCTCGGCGTCGCGCTGCTGCTTGCCCCGCCAGAACAGCCTCAGCGGCGACCCTTCAAAGCCGAGACCTTCACGGATGTGACGTTCGACGTAGCGGCGGTAGGTGTCCCCGAAGAGCTTCGGGTCATTGACGAACAGGGTGAAGCTGGGGGGTCGCACGGCCACCTGGGTGCCGTAGTAGAGGCGGCCCTGGCGGCCGGCGCGGGTGGCGGGGGGGGAACGCCAGCGCAGGGCCTCCTGCAGCACCTCGTTGACCACGGCGGTCGGCACCCGCCGGCGATGCTGCTCCACCGCCCTGAGGGCCAGGGCGAAGAGCTTCTCGACCCGCTGCCCGGTGAGGGCCGACACAAAGAGCATCGGCGCCCAGTCGAGGAAGTACAGCCGTGCCCGCAGCTCCCGCTCCATCGCCGGGAGGGTGTGGCTGTCCTTGTCGATCAGGTCCCACTTGTTGACGACCACCACGCAGGCCCGGCCGTCCTCCTCGATGCGGCCTGCCAACCGCTGGTCCTGCTCGGTGACACCGTCTTCGGCATCGAGCACGAGCAGGCACACATCACTGCGTTCGATGGCCTTGAAGCTGCGGTTGATGCCGAAATACTCGGGGCCGTAGCTGACGCTGCGGCGGCGGCGGATGCCGGCGGTGTCCAGCAGCTTCCAGGGCCGCCCCTCCCGCTCGATGGTGGTGTCGATGGTGTCGCGGGTGGTGCCGCGCACGGGGCTGACGATGGCCCGGCTTTCCCCGCAGATGCTGTTGAGCAGGCTGCTCTTGCCGACGTTGGGACGGCCGATGATGGCGAGCTGGATCGCCTCCTCGTCGTCGTCGCCTTCGGCAGGCGGCGGCGGCAGAAAGGCCAGCACCCGGTCGAGAAGATCGCCGGTGCCGGCCCCGTGGATCGCCGAGATCGCCTGGGGTTCCCCCAGGCCGAGGCCCCAGAACTCGGCCGCCATGGCCAGTCCCTGCTGGGGTGACTCGCACTTGTTGACGGCCAGCAGCACGGGGGTGGGCTGTTGCCGCAACCACTCGGCGATGGAGGCATCGGCGGCGCAGAGGCCGCTCTGGCCGTCGGTCACCAGAACGGCCACCGCCGCCTCGGCCAGGGCCAGGGAGGCCTGCTCGCGGATCTGGGGCAGGAAGGCGGTGTCGTCATCAAAGACCAGCCCGCCGGTGTCCACCACCCGGAAGGTGCGGTCACCCCAGAAGCCCTCCTGGTAGGTGCGGTCGCGGGTGACGCCGGGTTCGTCGTGGACGATGGCTTCGCGGCTGCGGCAGAGCCGGTTGACCAGCGTGGACTTGCCCACGTTGGGCCGGCCGATGATCGCCACCACCGGCAATGCCACGCTCCCGTCCCTCCCTGTGCTGTCTTGTGACCCTACAGACCGGCGGGTCCAGGCCCGCATGGCAACTGCAGCGGCAGGATATTTTCCCCGGCAGAAGTATTTTTAGAATCCTTATTTTGCGGGTCTTGGAGTTAATCAACGGGAAGAGATTTCCTTGTTCGAGAGAAAGAATGGGGCGCCATCGCTAGCTCCGGGTCACCCCTCAACCCGGCCCAGGACGGGCTGTGCCAGCCATGATTGACCTCATCACCAGCATCGTGGTGGACCTTTCGGAGCAGAAGCTGTACGCCTACAACGGCGACCAGGTGGTGCGCACCATCCTGGTGAGCTCCGGCAAGGCCGCCAATCCGACCCCCACCTTCGAGAGCCAGGTGGAATCGAAGCACAGCAGCGTCACCATGCAGGGTCGGGGGTACGTGGCCCCCGGGGTGCCCTGGGCCCTCTGCATGCCCGGCGGCATGATCTGCCTGCACGGGGCCCCCTGGCAGGAGGCCGCCGGCGAAGCATTCGGCGTGCCCCGCAGCCATGGTTGCGTGCGCATGCCCACCAGCCAGGCTCGCTGGCTGTTCCAGCGCGTCAATCCTGGCACTCCGGTGACGGTTCAGCTCTGAGGTCAGCGCGGCGGCGCCAGGCCAGCAGCCAGCTCACCGCCGTGGCCCGGCGGGTGAGCCGCGGCACCAGCTCCGTGACGCTGTAACCGCGGAAGCCAAGCTCTTCCTTGAGGAGCTGCTTGTGCTGGGCAGGAATCGAGCGGGTGAGCCGCACCGTGGGAGGGCGCTCGGCAATGAAGTCGGGCGCCTGGGGATGGGCCTCGGCCCAGTCGGGGGGTGTGGTGGGCCCGGCCCGCCAGGGTTCGGTGGCGGGGTCGCCGACGGGCTCATAACCCAGCCGTTCCCAGATCAGCCGGCAGACGCTGGCGTCATCGATCCCGCCCTCCAGGATCCGCCAGAGCAGGGCGTCGTCAAGCGCATCCTCGATGGCATCGCCGGCGGCCATGGTGGTCCTTCAGGGCAGGGGAACCAGGGGCAAGGGTGACACGGCCCGCCGGTAGCAGGGCAGCCCCAGGAGAGCACTCTGGCGGTGGCGTGTGACCTGCGGCGGCTGCCCCGGCACGCCGCTGTAACGCAGCTGCACCAGGTCGTCGAAGTCGTCGTCCGCGATCGCGGCCATGGCCGGCCATCCCAGCACCGCCGCCAGGGCCGGCAGACGACGGTGCTCCCACACCAACACCACCGAACGCCCCGCCAGCCAGGGGTCCTGGCGCAGGTCCGCCGGGGCGGCGGGGCTGTCGTCCTCCCCTCCGCTGAACAGACGGATCGGCAGCCCCGTGGCCACGGCCAGGGGGACGGCCGTCTGATAACTGCGGGCGTTCTTCTGGCTGCCGGAGTTGAAGCCGTAGCTGCCCAGCCGTTCCACCGGCCCGAAGCAGGCAGGCAGCAGGCGGCCCAGGCGGATGGCCCGCAGCAGGCCCGCCGGCGACAGATTGGGATCACCCCGGTCCACGTCCTTGTCGGCGTGGCGGACGAGGATCACCTGCCGCGGCTCGGCCCGCAGGGTTCCCCCCGCCAGCGGCACCACCAGCAGGGCCGGCAGGATGGTGGCGAGAACCGCGGCGACCATGGGGCCACTGGTGCTGCAGGCCCCCCTGGCCGGGGTGACCGATCGGATCTTCAGGGATCTGGTGCGGCGCTGGGCTGGGGACACGCTGCTGTTCACCGACATGGTGCCGGCCTCCAGGCTGGAGGACGACCGCAGCCACCGCAAGCTGGCGGGTCTGGGGGATGAGGATGGGCCTGTGGGGGTGCAGCTGTTCGACCACCGGCCCGGGGCCATGGCCGAAGCCGCCCGCCGGGCCGAGGCCCTGGGGGCGGCCGCCATCGACATCAACATGGGCTGCCCCGTGCCGAAGGTGGCCCGTCGAGGTGGGGGCAGCGCCCTGCTGCGGGATCCCGATCTGGCGGCTCGCATCGTCGCCGCCGTGGCGACGGCGGTCGCCGTTCCGGTGAGCGTCAAGGCCCGCCTGGGCTGGTGCGAGCACAGCGCCGATCCGGTGCGGCTGGCCCTGCTGCTGCAGAACGCCGGCGCCCGGCGGCTCACCCTCCATGGCCGCACCCGGCGCCAGGGCTACGCCGGCCGGGCCGACTGGGCCGCCATCGGCGCCGTGAAACGGGCTGTGGCGATTCCGGTGATCGCCAACGGCGACATCAGCACCGCCGCCGATGCCCGCCGCTGCCTGGCCCTGAGCGGTGCCGACGGGGTGATGGTGGGGCGGGCGACACTGGGGGCCCCCTGGACCGTGGGGCGGCTGCAGGCCCAGCTGGACGGCCGTCCCGACCCAGGTGCCCCCCCGGCCCAGGCGCGGCTGCTGCTCGCCCGCGACCACCTGGAGCTGCTGCTGCAGGCCCACGGACCCCACGGCCTGCTGATCGCCCGTCGCCATCTCGGCTGGGCCCTGGCGGGGGTGCCCGGGGGAGGAGCCCTGCGGGCGGCCCTGATGCAGACGACCGAACCGGCCCGGGCCCTCGCCCTGCTTGCCCAGGCGGCGGCCGAGGCCGACGGCGGACCTCAGGGCAGCACCGACGGCCAGCCCTGCCGCACCAGCAGCAACGAGAAGTAGGGGGCGGCCGCCGCCGGCACCTGCTCCGCCGGCAGCAGCCGCTGGTCGGGCCAGCCCACCCGTTCGGCGTAGAGGCTGCTGGCCAGGAGACCGCGGGCCTCGAGCAGCGGTCGCACCCAGCCCCAGCGATGGCCGAGCTTGAGCAGGGCCAGCACCGTGCCCGCCGTCGCCGCCCGCTCGAGCAGCGTTTCCAGCTCCGCCGGCTGGTCAGGGGTGGGGCGCAGCAGCAGCCCCTCCTGCTGGAGGGCCAGGGGCCAGGGACCGGGCCCCGTGGCGGCCGCCGCTGCCGCCGCTACGGAGGTGATGCCGGGGATCACCGCCAGCGGCACGGTGGGGTGGCGCCGGGCCAGGGCCATCAGCACGTACGACCCTGACGAAAACAGGGAGGCGTCGCCTTCGCAGAGCAGCACCACAGACGTGCCCTGGGCCACCTCGGCGGCCAACAGGTCGGCGGCCCGATGCCAGGCCTGCCGCCGCGGA
>CAZWFG010000150.1:0-5178 GCA_964632245.1 uncultured Synechococcus sp.
TAGGCAGGCGTCTCCCTGATTTCAAGCATGCCCCACTGTATCCCAGGAGATACGGCTGTGCAACGGGCTGTTTGGTCTGTCTGACGCTCAAGATCAGCGACGGGCAAATTCCACTTTGCATGCAACAAGCATCCGTGGTCCTTACCGCTGGATCTTGATGTTAGTCCGCAGAATCCAGCTGCGAAACCAGTGCAGCGCACTCTCTTCTGAGAATCTGTAGGTCGACCATTGCGAGCGCCCAGACCAGTTCATCGTCGATAGTTGGATACTCATGGGTTAGCCGATTGCGAAAGTCTACGATTCGCCGTGCGTTGGTGATGGATTCAAAGATATCCCGCGCCTTGTGCGACAGGGCTAGAACTGCTTCACCGATGATGGTGAACTCCCGCTCCACCGATGACCGCACGAGACGATTACTGAGGTAGTCGTCAATCTGCATACCAGAAAGTGCTGTGGAGATCGCGTCACAGGACTCAAGGATGTCAGCAAGATAGGCGCGAGAATCACGCTGCATAAAGCTGCTGCTTAGTCCGGTTGACATCATCACGGATGTAACGGTTCTTGAGAGCGCCGACCATCACTAGATCAACTTCCGTCCCGAGAATTGTGCGCAACTCATTTAGCAAGCCGAAGTACGCGTCCGGTTTCTCAAACGGGGTCATGGATCCGAAGTCAACGAGGAAGTCGATGTCGCTACGGTCGGGCTCAAAATCTTCACGTAAAGCGGATCCGAAGATGTCTAGACGCACAACATTGTAGCGCTTGCACGCCTGTCGTATCGCATCCATTTTGTCTACGAGCACGCCAACCATTTAGGCACCTCCCACGACATCATATCTGCCTCAGGCGAGATCGCACCTATATGCGCGCCACTGGGGGCCTTCTGACGGACTAACGCTCATCATCACCCGCCCGCAGCAATGTATGTAGCCATACCGTACCTGGACATCGGGTCGGGTGAATGATGTTGTTAGGCCCCCAGCTCCGAAAGAACCTTGGTTTAGAGCAAGGCGGAGCGGGAGCCGATGCTGGCGGGGCGCTCTCAGCCCTGTGGCGGTGAGCTCGCAAGCTTCTGTGCCAGAGCCGTGGAGAGCCGCCTCAGCGCCGCTGACATTGCGCCGGAGGGGATCGCCACGCTGATCAATGTGGGGTCCGTCATCCCGTCTGATCGCCAGCGGCCCAGGCAGCTCCAGAGCTCCTCCTCGTTCTTCACCCGCTCTGCGGCGCTGAAGCCCATCGCCAGGGCCAGCTCCCGATGGGCCACTGGTTGCAGATCGTTGAACGGTCCATCGAGGATCGGTCGCTCGGTGCCATAGCCGCCGTTGTCGAGCACGACCACCAGGACGGGAACGGCATAGCGGGCCAGGGTGGCCAGCTCGTTGGCGCACATCAGCAGGGCGCCGTCGCCGAGGAGCACCACGGGCGGGTGCCCCGGGCAGGCTCCCCAGGCCCCCACGGCGGCGGGCAGGGCAAAGCCGAGCGAAGCCCAGAAGCTGCTGGCGAGGAAATGGCTGTCTTCCCCGAGGTGCAGATCGGCGGCGCCGAAGAGGGCATCGCCGGGATCCGCCAGCACGGTGGCATCGGCGGGCAGAACCGCTTCAATCGCCGCCATCAACCGCTCCACCCCCACCGGTTGGTCGGGCGCCGGCTCGAAGGTGGCGGCCGGCGCGGGGCCAGGGGCCGCAAGCGGCAAAGGTGCGGGCTCCGGCGCGCCCGCCTCCGCCCAGATGCGCAGCAGGGTGAGGGGATCGAGATTCTCGTTGCGCGCCCCAGCCGTGCGCAGCCCGCCTTCGAGGTCCACCTGCAGCACGTGGGCGGGATCCACCGCCATCGTGAAGACGCCGGTGTCGAGGTCGTTGAGGGGTTGGCCGAGCACCAGCAGGCCGTCGCTGCTCTCCACGCGCTGGCGCAGTTGCGGCTGCCCCATCGCCCCCTCGTAGATGCCCAGGACCTGGGGATGGCTCTCGGGTAGGAGGCTCTTGCCAGAGAGGCTGGTGGCCAACTCCCAGCCCTCCCGCTCCAGGATCTGCCGCAGCAGGGGCTGCAGGCGGAAGCGGGCCAGCTCCACGCCTCCCAGCACCAGGGGGCGCTGGCGGCCGCGCATCCAGGCCAACCAGCGCTCCCCCTCGCGCCGCAGACCCTCCGGGATGGCCAGGGGCGCGGGGGCGGGCGGGGCCAGATTGATCGGCCAGGCAATCTCCCGGTTGAGGCAATCGGCCGGAAGCTCCAGGTAGCCGGGGCGGGATTCGCGCCGCATCGCCTCCAGCACCCGCACCAGCTCCTGGGCGGCGGTGCGGCCGGAATCGAGCACCGCGCTCGCCACCGTGACCTCCCTGAAGAGGCGCAGCTGGGTTTGATCCGCCCGGATGCGGTGGTGCAGCAGGGGGTGCTCCTCGCTCTCCCGCAGGCCCGGGGCGCCGGAGATCACCAACAGGGGTGAGCGTTCGGCGTAGGCGCCGGCTACCGGATTGAGCAGCTTCAGAGCACCGACGCCGTAGGTGACCACCGCCACGCCCAGTCCCTGCAAACGCCCGTGGGCATCGGCGGCGAAGCCGGCCCCCTCCTCCCCGGCGGTGCAGATCAGATCGATCGGCGAGGCCTGCAGGGCGGCAAACAGGCCCAGCACATAATCACCCGGCACTCCGTAGACGCGCCGCACATCGCGCAGCCGCAGGGCTTCGATCAGTGCGGCGACGATCTGCATGACTGGCTGGCGGAGGTCTCCCGATCATGGAGTGGCGTTGGGAGCTGCCACTGCCTTGTACGGGAATCAAACTCTCTTTTCAGTCTGCAGCGGGATGGAAGCAGGGCGACTGGTGGTCCGCATGGGTGGCCAGCCGCTGTGATGGGTTCTTCACCCCAACTTCCGCCCCAGCTGATCGGCCGCCTTCAGCGCCGCCACCAACGCTTCGGTGGTCACGGGGAAGGGTTCGTTGTGACTGGATTCGCCAGGGATGACGCTGCGAGCGGCGATGCGTTGCAGCTGGTCGTCATTGTTGGCATCGACCCCCACTTGGGCGAGGGTGATCGGCAGCCCTACCGCCTTTTGGTAGTGCAGGATCTCATTGATTTCGGTTTGCGGTTGGCCCTCTAGCACCAGCTGGGTGAGCAGCCCGAAAGCCACCTTCTCGCCATGGATGTAATCGTGGCTGCCTGGAATCTCGGTGATGCCGTTGTGCACGGCATGGGCCACCGCCAGGCCGCCGCTCTCGAAGCCCAGGCCAGACAGCAGGTTGTTGGCCTCCACCACCCGCTCCAATGCCGGGGTGGGGGCGCCGGCCTCCACCGCTGCGCAGGCCGCCGGTCCATCGGCCAGCAGGATGTCACAGCAAAGCTTGGCCAAGGCGCTGCTGGTGCTGCTGGGCAGGCCTCCCACCATGTTGTGGCTGCAGCTCTGGCGCACGCTGCGGGCCTCAAACCAGGTGGACAGGGCATCGCCCAGCCCTCCCACCAGCTGGCGCTTCGGGGCGCGGGCCACCACCTGCGTATCCACCAGCACCAGCAGCGGATGGCGGTTGTAGAAGCGGAAACCCTCCACGCTGCCGCCCTCGGAGTAGATCACCGACAGGGCGCTGCAAGGGGAGTCGGTGCTGGCGAGGGTCGGGGTGATGATCGCCGGCACATTCAGCTCATCCGCCACGGCCCGGGCTGTATCAGAGGCCTTGCCGCCGCCGGCCCCCACCAAAGCCACGGCTTGGCTACTGCGAGCCTCGGCCACCAGCCGGTTGATTTCCGCCTCGCTGCATTCGCCGCCGAAGGCGATCACCACCGGCTCCAGGCCCACCTCCGGCAGCACGTGCTGCCAGATCGGCTGCAGATCCCGTTGGGCCGTGCGGCCGGCCACGAACAGCACCCGGCCGCTCAGGCCCAGCCGCTGCAGCTCCTTCCCCAGCTCATGGGTGGCGCCTGGCCCCTGCACATAGCGCCCCGGGCTGGCGAACACCGTGAGGGGGCGCTGGTGGAAACAGATCACCGAGCTGGTGTGGGCCATGGCAGAGAGGGCGGCAGAGGGAGCTCTACGCCTAGCAAGTTCGGCGGACCCTGGTCTCGTTCAGGCCCAAGGTCGCTGCCAAGTGTTGGTCCGGCGCCAATCAGAGAACCCGCGGCCCAGGGCAGGGAAGAATGCCCATTGATCGTCTCGTCCCTGCGAATGACGTCTTCACGCGGGCGCCATCGCCAACTCCGCCAGCCGCTGCAGAAATAAGTCCTTCCCACCCTGCAGATGATCCTGCCAACTGGAGCCGGAATCACGGTCGGCATGGTCAGAGATGTATTTGAACGAGCGCCAGGGAATGCCCTCACGCTGGCAGACGGAGGCAATGGCGAACAGCTCCATGTCCACCACCTCCACGCCGTGCTGGAGCAGCCAGGGATCCACCGCCGTCACAAAGCGATCCCCACTGCCGCACACCACGCCTTCGGCGCCGGAGTCGAGCTGGAAGGGGCCCGGGAAGAAGGGGGTCTGGCCGCGGGGGGCCAGCGGTTCGGCCTCCATGTCCACCTGCAACACGCGGCGGATCTCCACCAGCCCCGCCAGGGAGGGGTGGAGACCGCCCGCCGTGCCGTAGTTCACCACCAATTTGGGTCGCCGCCGCTGCAGCTCCCGGGTGAGGGCATAGGCGGCGTTGAGCTTGCCGAGGCCCGTGTGCAGCACGCCGGGATGGTCGAGTTCCTCAGGCAAGGCCGCCACGATCAGGATCGACGGCAACGCCACCGGTTCGGGCGAAATCGGCATCAGTGGAAGGAGGCAACTGGCACTCACCCTTGCAGAGTGGCGCCAGTCGTCGCTCCGCCATGCCCGCCTCGCTCCGCCGCCAGCTGCTGCACCTGGCCACCGATCTAGCGGAGCTGGTGGAAAACCCCAGCGACTTGCCCCACGGTTTTGATCTGCTCACCCGCAGTTACACCACCCCAGCGGCCGATGCCGCCCGCGCCGCCCTGCGGGCGGATCCGGCCATCGCCCCGCTGGTGGCGGAGCGCTACTGGGGGGTGTGGCCGTCGCAGGCGGAGCTGCTGGCCCTGCCGGCGGAGAGCCTGGGCCATCGCTACGCCACCTGGTTCGCGAACGCCGGCGGCCAGCCCCTGCCCGATGCGGTGCTGGCGCCCGGCACCGACGGCGACGACACCTGGTTGCAGCAGCGGGTGCGCCGCACCCATGACGTGTGGCATGTGGTGAGC
>CAZWFG010000151.1:0-5149 GCA_964632245.1 uncultured Synechococcus sp.
ATCTGGTCTTCGGCTCGGATGAATACCCGGAATGGGTCGACCAGTTCGTCGACACTGCCTGTTCGTGTTCGACACGGCACTCAATGCCACCACCAACCGGGATGGGATCACCGATTTCGAGCCCGGTGCCGGCACCATCGGCGCGACCCTGGCGGCCGACCGGTTCCTGGCGGGACCCGGCGTCGTCAATGGTGCCGACGCCAACGACTTCATCCTGCTCAACACGACCACCGGCGTGCTGGCCTTCGATGCTGATGCCAACGGCAAGAAGGCTTCGGTGGCCTTTGCGCAGCTGCCGTTGGGGGTGGCGGCGTTGGTCACCGCCGCCGACCTGCAGTTCATCCTCTGAGCCGCCGACGTCCCCCCTGGGACGTCACCAGGCGCGGTAGGGCAGAAACTTGCCGTTCATCGTCACCTGCACCCGGTCGCCCTTGGGATCCTCGATCTTGTCCACGTGCAGGGTGAAATCAATGGCCGACATGATGCCGTCGCCGAACTTCTCCTGGATCACGTCTTTGAGCGGCAGGCCGTACACCTGCAGGATTTCGTAGAAGCGGTAGAGCAGCGGATCGGTGGGCACCACCGGCTCGAGGGCGCCCTTGACCGGATACGTGGTGAGGCTGTCGGCCAGGGCGGGGTCGAGCTCAAGCGTCTGCAGCAGGGTGGCCGCCTGCTCGGCGGTGGCGGTGGCCTGGCCATACAGCAGCGCCGCGACCCACACCTCATCCCGGCCGATGCTCTGCCCCAGCTCAGCGAAGCTGAGGCCCAGCCGTTTCTTGGCGGCCAGCAGGGTTGGGGTCAGCGCAGACACGGCCATGGGGCACAAGGAGATGGCATGTGACCCTATGGAGCCGCCGGGGGGCCAGCTGGTGGCGATCGCTACCGAACGCGGCCATCAGCAGCCGCAGCCGCAGGAAGAGGAGGCGTCGGAGGCCACACCCTCGATCAAGGCCCGCAGGTCATCCAGGCGTCCGCCGGTCATGGCGGCAGGCCCCACCAGCGCCACCCGCCGCAGGGGATCGTCGTGGTTGCCGTCGGCCTGCTGCTGCTCCAGCACCTTGTCGCCCCAGATCGTGCGGCCTGTGGCGTCGGCCAGGCCCAGGGTCACACCGGCGAACACCGGCATGAACGCAGGATCGTGGAACACGGCCGCCAGGGGTGGTGGTGTCAGATCTGCGGACAGCCAGAACACCCAGGACAGCCAGGAGAGAAACCACACGCCCATCACCAGCAGCACCGCCACCCCCACTTGCTGGGCCAGCAGCCGGGCCCACCCCCTGAGCATCAGCTGCTGCTCCTGCAGCGTTGCCAGCAAGGGAGCGAGAGTCTCCGAGAAATGTGAGGTCTGCAGCAGCTCGCTGTAGGCCACCACGGACGACTGCGGGCGGGCCAGGCGCTGATGCACGCACACCATCGCCCAGGGCAGATCGTGGAGGGGGCCCAGACGATCACGCAGCAGCACCAGCGAGCGACTCTGGACATCCGGCATGATCAGCCCCTTGAGCACCAGTTCGGCCAGCGTCAGCTGCAGCACCCGCTCGGGCCCATTGGCCAGATAGGCGAGTTCGGGGTTGGTCAAGGGCCAGCCATCGCCCCCGCGGGCCGGCTGAAACAGCAACGGCCGCAGAACCTTGACGGTCGCCCACAGGGTGATGACAAACACCGTCAGGATCCAGAGCCAGCGCCCGACGTCCCCGAGGGAGATGGAGCCGCTCTCGGGACTGTCCTCGGCCCAGGCGGCGGCGGCTGACAGCAACAGCAGCAGCAACGCCTGGCCGGGAACCGACCACCACGAGCGCAGCAGACGCCAGGGGCGGAACGGGGGGCGGATGCGGCGCCGCTGCATCTGCAGATCACGGCCGAACCGCACGTCGACCGGGGGCCACAGATCGCGGGGTGGTTCGCCGAAATGCTGTCGATAGCTGCTGAGGGTGGCGCTGTAGAGCTGCATGAACCGTTGCCGCTCCACCGGTCCGCCACGGGTGGGTGTGTGGTGCAGGGGCCGGCCGAGCACCCGCGGGCAGAAGTCGTTCCAGTAGTCATCACTGAAGAGCAGATGCAGATGCCACACCTGGTCGACCTGATCGGACGGCGTCACCTGGTGATCGGCCACCATCGCCAGAAACACGAACTTGCGGTATTCCGTAATGGCACGCAGGGCGAAGTCATGGCTCCAGCCATTGCTGCGCATCAAATGATCGTTGAACCCGATCACATGCTCTGGGTTGTGCAGTTCATGGTCGAGGAGGCGCTGATACAGCTGTTGTTGATCGACTGACATGGGCACATCTGTCGGGCTGATGCCAACAGTGTCGAGCCGGAACTCTGGTCGTCAATCATGGCCAGATGGAACGAGATGGAACCCGTTGGACCATGCAACCAGAGCGCTCGGTCTGGATAGACTCCGTGCCATCCACTGCCCACAGTCACACCAACGCGGTGACCGCCACGACCTGGACCGCTTTCCTGCAGGCCATCGGCGAGCGGCAGGACCATGCCCTCACACCCCATGAGATGGCGGTGTTTCTCTGCCTGCGGCAGGAACCGGGACAGAGCAAGCAGGAGCTGCTGGCGGCGTATCTGCAAGCCCATAGCCCGATCGAAGACGAAGCCTTCACCCAGCGGCTGCGCACCATCTATCGCAAGTTCCACATCCATGGCCGCGGCTACAAACTGCCGCAGCTGCATCGCCATCTGCTGCAGCAGTATCAGCAGCGGGGCCAGGGGTTCGGGCGGCTGGGCCTGCAGACCATCCACCCCGGTTTCCCCAGCGACCGCTTTGCGGCTGCCCTCGAGCAGCTGATTGCCGCCGAGGACGGTGACGACCGCGAGGTGGCGATCCTGCAGACCTTTGCCCCCAATCTTGACCACCACCGCCAGCAGCTGAGCCGCTGCCTGCGGGCGGGGGTGTCGGTGCGGATCCTGCTGGCCTGGCCGTATTCGCTGGCAGCGGGCCTGCGGGAAGCGGTGCTGAAGCGCTACGCCGCCGAACCGCTGGCCGAGGACTTCGGCATCCAGGACAGTGTGATCGCCAATCTGGAGACGCTGGAGGCGACGATCCGCGGCAATCCGCAGGCCGACCGTCTGCAGATCCGGCTGTACGACACCCTGCCGTCGCTGGCCCTGTACCGGGCCGGCTCCACCCTGCTGGCGGCGCCGTTCCTGCACGGGGCCCTGGCGATCCACACCTTTCAGCTCGACCTCGACCTGCAGGCCAGCGATCCGCTGGTCACCGGCACGTTGCTCAACGACTTCGAACTGATGTGGACCGTGGCCCGACCCTTTGTGCCTGATCCCGACCGGAACTGGCGCAACAGCCTGAGGATTCTGTTCACCGACCCATGACGATGCTGGACCAACTCAATGCCCGCGAACGCGAGCAGATGCAGCGCCTGAGGGATCATCCCCTGTTCGAACGGTTGCCTACCCTGGCATGGGATGAGCTGCTGATGGTGCTGATCCAGCGGCGGTTTCTGTCGTTGTCGATTGTCAATGTCTATGAGTTCGTGATTGACGGCTTGCAATCAGACGCCATCAGAACGACGGTGCGCTCGATCCTGCATGAGGAATATCCGCGCAACACCCGCGGGGTGCCGCTGGCGTCGCATCGCGAACTGCTGTTTCGTGATCTGCTGCATCTGGGCGCCAGCCGCGAGCAGATTCTGCTGCAACCCGAATCGGCCACCACCGCCCAGGTGTGTCGCCAGAGCCTGGAGCATCTGCAGGCCTGTCTGCATCACGAGCATAGCGATCTGGCTCTGGTGAGCTTCCTGCGGTTCTGGGCCGAGGTGCTGGTGGCGGTCGAATATGAGCTTCTGTGGCCGCGGTTGTCGGAACGGCTCAGCCCCGGGGGCGCCGGTGAAGGTGTGCGATCTGAATTCTTTTACTACCACATGATCCATGATCGCCGCCAGGGTGACATCGGCGAACAGCAGCTGCTGGGCGGCCTCACCCATGCCCAGGAGCTGGCCCGGCATCTGCCGGGCCTGATCGACAGCAATGCGGCCCTGCATGGCGCCATCAACCAGGTGGATACGGCCTGGCAGCTCAAGGATCACTTCTACCGTCAGTTTCTGCCGGGGGCTGATTGAACGGTGGCGGCGTTGCCGTCAGCCAGTGGGTCTCCTCCTGCAGGACCTGGGCCAGGCGTGGATTCCACTGGGGCAGGGTCTGCCATTCCGCCAGGCTGTAGACGAGCAGATCACAGGCAAGGGGCAGGGCACCGGTGTCCCAGCGGCGCAGGCGATCCCAGATGGGTTGAGCGCAGGTCTTCAGGATCAGCAGCAGATCAAGATCACTGCCAACAGCGGCCGTTCCACGGCCATAGGAGCCGAACACCCCCACGGCAACCAGATCAGGGTGCTGCTGAACCTGAACCAGGGCCCAGTGGCTGGCCTGCTGCAGCACGTCAGCGGGTGCGGGCCAGCGCAGCACTGACCCATTCGACGACGGCACCGGCATGAAGGAGCGCCTGTTCACTCTGCATCTTGCCGAAGTGTTCGCCTGGTGTGCCTTCGGGGTAGCTGTCGGGATAACGGGTGGGGATGTAGTAGCCATCCAGCAGGCGAAGGCGGTCCTCAATGTCAGCCGGTGGGGCCGGATCCCAGGCCTGGAGAGGCAGGACTGCCCAGAGCCGGGTGAGGGTGTGCCCCCAGGCCTGCTGGTGATGGGCGGCAAAGCAGGCCCACTCGTGGCGCCCGGCCTGCATGGATTGCTGTGCCTGCTCAAGATCCCGCTGCCCCTGCGCCAACCAGTCGGCCGAACGATCTGCCATGGGGAGGGCGGGCCGGTCTTCTTACTGTTGCATGGCCAAGGGCAAAAGGGCTCAAGGGCCAAGAAGGGAACCTGGGGGAAGGAAGCAGCAGGGCCGCACGCCGACGTTGGCGTCGACGTAGGCCGGGCGGCTGCAGTACCGGTTGGCGGCGCGGCAGAGGTGAGGTTCGCTGAACCAGGAACAGCCGAGCAGAAGCTTTCAGTCTTTCTGTGCCGTGTTGCGGGCCTCAAGGGCCGGGTCGACCCCGTTCCATGGTTCGCCAGCCACAGGCCAGCCGTCACCCATCGGGTCGGGATGCCACTGGTCACCACACCATTCGAGCATCTGGCCGTGCAGATCGGCCAGGCCCCAGCGGTTCACCAGGCCGTAAAAGCC
>CAZWFG010000152.1:0-5102 GCA_964632245.1 uncultured Synechococcus sp.
CGATCTGATGTACGACCTGCCCGCCCGCAGTGACGTGCGCAAGTTCCTGATCACTCAGGACATGGTCGAAGCGCGCCACGGGGCGAAGGTGGTGCCCCATCCCAACAGCTTCGAGCAGCAGGAGACCGCCTGAGCCGATGGCGGCGGCGGACCATCTGCAGGTGCCGCGGCGCCATGGGCTGTTCATGCACCATGGCATCGATCTGGGTGATGGCACCGTGGCCCATTACCTCGAAGGCAAGGAGATCTTGCGCAGCCCCCTTGCGGAATTCAGTCAGGGGGAAGCGGTCTCGGTGGTTCCCCATCCCCGGGCCGATGCCGTTGGCCGCACCCTGCGGCGGGCCCTGAGCCGCATCGGTGAACAGCAGTACAACCTGCTGTTCAACAACTGCGAGCACTTCGCGGTCTGGTGCAAGACGGGTCGCCACCGCAGCTCCCAGGTGGAGCAGGCCCTCGGCAGCGGTGCCCTCGGGGCCCTGGCGATGGGCCAGCTGCTGCCGGCTGCGGCTCTGGCGGGCTTGCGGATCCTGCTGCAGCAGGGTCTCGGCCCGGGGTCGATGGATCAGGGACTGGCCCTGGCCCGCCGCACCCTTGCCGATCTGGAACAGCTGCGCCAGCGCCTGCAGGCCCGGCTGGAACGGGAACTGCAGCAGACCGAGGGCTGGTGGACCGCTGCCGGCGAAGCGGTGCGGGAGGGCCAGGAGGGGCAGGCCCGTCGTGCCCTCGAGCAGCGGCGTCCCCATCGGCTCGCGGCCCAGGCCCTGGCCGAACAGCTCGAGGCGGTCGAAGATCTCGAGTCGCGCCTGCAGCGGCTGCTCGGTCAGGCCGATCCGGAGGCTGGCGCCGATCCGCCGACTCCCCCTGAGTAGCCTCGGCCCATGGCCTATGAACCGCTGCACCACAAGTACAGGCCCCAGCGGTTTGACCAGCTTGTGGGGCAGGAGGCGATCGCCGCCACCCTCAGCCGCGCCCTGGAACGCGACCGCATCGCGCCGGCCTATCTGTTCAGTGGACCCCGCGGCACTGGCAAGACCTCCAGTGCCCGCATCCTGGCCCGCTCGCTCAACTGCCTGGCCGGAGCCGGCCCCACCCCCCAGCCCTGTGGCGTCTGTGAGCTCTGCCGCAGCATTGCCGCCGGAGCCGCCCTCGATGTGATCGAGATCGATGCTGCCTCCAACACCGGTGTCGACAACATCCGCGATCTGATCGAGCGCTCCCGCTTTGCCCCTGTGCAGGCCCGCTGGAAGGTCTATGTGATCGACGAGTGCCACATGCTCTCGACGGCCGCCTTCAACGCCCTGCTCAAGACCCTGGAGGAGCCGCCGCCACGGGTGGTGTTCGTGCTGGCCACCACCGATCCCCAGCGGGTGCTGCCCACGATCCTCTCGCGTTGCCAACGGTTCGATTTCCGGCGCATCCCCTTGGATGCCCTCGAGCGCCATCTCACCTGGATCGCCGCCGAGGAGTCGATTGCCATCCGGCCGGAGGCACTCCACCTGGTGGCCCAGCTGGCCCAGGGGGGGCTCAGGGATGCCGAAAGCCTGCTGGATCAGCTGAGTCTGCTGCCGGCGCCGGTCGAGCCCCAGATGGTGTGGGACCTGCTGGGGGCCGTGCCCGAGCAGGAACTGCTGCAGCTGGGGGAAGCCCTTGCGGACGCCGATCCTGTGGCCCTGCTGGCAGCCGGTCGGACCCTGCTGGACCGGGGTCGCGAGCCGGCCGCGGTGTTGCAGGGTCTGGCGGGGCTGCTGCGGGATCTGGCGCTGGTGGCCGTCGCCCCTGATCGGCCCGAACTGACCTCCTTCTCGCCGGCCAGCCGCGGAGCGCTGCCCGACCTGGCCAGGCGCCTGGGACCCCAGCGGTTGCTGCGCTGGCAGCAGGGACTGCGGGGCAGCGAAGCCCAGCTGCGCCAGAGCGCCCAGCCACGGCTCTGGCTTGAGGTGCTGCTGCTGAGCCTGCTGGCGGAGGCGGCCCCTGCGCCATCCCTCACCCCTGCGGCCTCGCCACCCCCTTCTCCGACACCGGCGCCATCCCCCCCACCGACGGCTGCACCGGCCCCTGCCGCACCAGATCCCGTGGCACCGGCCCCCGCGCCACCGGCAGGTGATCTGGCGGCCCTGTGGCAGCAGATGCTGGCCAACCTCGAACTGCCCTCGACCCGCATGCTGTTGTCGCAGCAGGCGGAACTGGTGCGGCTGGATGCCCAGCGGGCCGTGGTGCGGGTGGCCCCCAACTGGCTGTCGATGGTGCAGACCCGCCTGCCCCTGCTGGAGAAGGCCGCTGAGCGCACCCTCGGCAGTTCCCGCCAGGTGCTGCTGGAGAGCGGCCAGCCCCAGACCCCGCCGGCGCCTCAGACCACGCCGGCGCCCCAGGCTCCGCCGCCGCCCGCCCAGCCATCGCCGGCGCCCCAGCCGCAGTCCGCTGCGGTGTCGGCCTCCGTGTCCGCGCCGCCAAGTTCACCACCACCACCAACACCACCACCACCAACAACAACAACACCTTCGGCGCCGGCTCCCCAGAGCTACACCGAGGATCGCCTGCGCAGCCATGCCAGGCGTCTGGCCGACTTCTTCAACGGCGACGTGGTGGTCGAGCCCGAGGCCGAAGACGGCGGCGAGGCGGCCTGAGGGCCTGCTGCCGGCGTTCAGCCGGTGGTCACGGGCAGACCGGCATGCACCGTCTTGGCCCACACCAGGCGTTTGGGGCGGGTGGCCATGCGCAGGCTCACCCAGGGAATGACCAGGAACCAGTGCAGCAGGTAGAGATTCACCAGCAGCACCGTCGGCAGGGTCGGGGCCGGCAGTGCGGGACCCTCGCTGCTGCGCCGTCCGGCACGGACCAGGGCCAGGGCGCTGAGGGTGAGTGTCGACAGGGACAGGGGCCACAGCAGCGGTGACTGGCGCCAGCCCAGGGCTCCGAGCAGATCGCCGAAGGAGGCCACCGGCAGCACGTACTGGATCAGGAAGAACAGCACCACGTCGAGCCGCTGCCGACGGGACAGGGGGGCGGTGAACAGCAGCGCGGGCCAGTAATCGAAGTAGCGCTGCAATCCACCTTCGGCCCAGCGCTGGCGCTGGCGCAGCAGGGCCGACCAGCGGGTCACCGGCTCTTCCAGCACCGGCGGATCCCAGAGCACGAGCACGGGATGACCCTCCAGCAGAAAGCGGATGCTCAGGTCCAGGTCATCGGTGACGGTGTCCTCGTTGAACCCACCGCACGACCGCACGGCCGTGCGACGCAGCAGCTGGCCGTTGCCCCGCAGCTCACCCACCCCGGCCTGGGCGATGCGCCCCTGCTGGATTTCGGCGTCGAACGCCATCTCGAGGGCCTGGGCCCGGGTGAGCAGGCTGGCTTCGGGATGCACGACCGCCTTGCGCAGCTGCAGGCCATCCCAGTCGGAACCCGCCAGCCAGGGTCGCAGGCGCTGCAACAGGTCAGGGGGGACGCTGGCATCGGCGTCGAGCACCATCAACCAGTCCCCATGCAGGTGGGGCAGGAGGGCATTCAGGGCGCCGGACTTGCCGCCGCCGGCATCCCGGGGGCGATGGCGCACCTGCAACCGCGGATGGCGCTGGGTCAGCTCGTCGAGGAGCCGTCCGGTGCGGTCCTGGCTGCCGTCATCCACGATCCAGAGGCTCACCCGGTCATCGGGGTAGTCGATCGCGCTCACCGACTGCACCAGCCGTTCGATCACGGCTTCTTCGTCCCGGGCGGCGACCAGCACGTCGACCGAGGGCAGAGGACCGCAGTCCTGCAGGCCCTCGGCATCGGTCTCGGACCGGTCGGCCAGGGGTGACCGGCCGGCGAGCAGGGTGCGCAGGCTGTAGCCCCCCAGCACCAGGGCACAGCCCAGGGCCGGAACCACGCCCCGCAGGGGACCGAGCCAGTGGGGGGCCGCACCGACCCCCAGGCAGGCCACCAGAAAGATCAGCGCCTTGCGCCGGCGGCCATGGGACCAGTCCTGGGGGCTGTCACTCAGCTCCAGCGTCACCGCATCGTCGCCGGGATCGGTTCTCCCCATGACCTCCCCGCTGTCCAGGCGACTTTAGAGGGATCCCTCTGGCGGGAGTGATTTCAGGGCCTGCAGCCGGGTGCCGGGAAAGTAGTGGTTGAGGATGCGTTCAGTGCTCCATCCCCGTCGGGCCAGATCGATGGCGCCGGCCTGGGAGAGTCCGGCCCCGTGGCCGAAGCCGCCGCCCGTGATCAGCCAGGCCTCGGGACCATCGTTCTGGATGGTGAAGAGGGTGCTCGGCAGCATCGGCAGCCGTCGGCGGATCTGGTCCAGCCGCAGGCTGAGGGCACCGCTGCTTCCCTCGATGCGCAGGGTGCGCACCCGGCCGCTCGGTCCCCGCTCGGCCACCATCAGCTTCTGGGGGCGGCCGAAGGCCTCGGCACCGGCGACGCCCTGCAGTTGCTCCGCCGTCAGCCGGCGCTGCCAGCGAAAGCGGGGATGGTCCTGACCCCACAGGCCGCGGGGGTCGGCGAGCAGGCGGGCGACGGCGGCGTCGTCTTTGAGGGGCAGGCGGGTGAGCCGCGACCGGGTGGCGTCGCTGTCCAGGGCGGGGCGCAGGTAGGGCGGCGCCGAACCGGCCCAGGCTTCGTCGAAGCCGGCGATGACCCCGCCATTGCTGGCGCTGTAGACCCCCTGCACCGGCCGGCCGTTCCAGATCAGCACCTGCCCCGCTGACGCCTTGAGGGCCTGGCGCAGCGGCCCATCGGCCAGCCCCGGTTCGCTGTACACCTGGCACTGGGTGTCGGAACAGAGGTGGTAGCCATCGACGGCGAATCGCCGCTGGTTGGCCAGGGCCCAGGTGCGGGCCAGCACCGCCTGGGCCCGCAGGGCCGCCGGCGGAGAGCCGGCCCCGATCTCATGGGGAACCACTCCGGCCAGGTAGGTCTCAAAGGGGAGCTGTTCGATCAGGGTCCAGGTGCCGTAGGCATCAGGCAGCAGCAGCAGCCGACCGGGGTGGCGCCCCCCCTTCCAGCGCAGGCCGGCCGTGGCCTCGATCCGCACCGGTGCCGCCAGGTCGATGGGTCCTGTGGCGGCCTCTAGCACCGGCTGCCAGCCGTCCCGATGGCTCTGCCGTTCGAGGCGTGCGGGCAGC
>CAZWFG010000153.1:0-5070 GCA_964632245.1 uncultured Synechococcus sp.
CCTGCAGGGAGCCCTGGCCCTGCCCCCGCAGGCCGATCACCTCCTCGAGGGTGTCGTAGGGGCGACCGGTGATCGACAGCAGCCGGTCCCCCGGCCGCAGCACCCCGAAGAGGGCGGCGGCGATGGCATGGGTGCCGCTGACGAACTGGAGCCGCACGGCGGCCTGCTCGGCCCCCAGCACCCGGGCGAAGACCCGGTCGAGGGCGTCACGGCCCTGGTCGTTGTGGCCGTAACCGCTGACTGACGCAAAGTGGTGGGTGCCGATCCGTTCGGCCTGGAACGCCTGCAGCACCCGGGCCAGGCGGGGCTGGACCGCCGCCGTGCGCCGGGCCGCCACGGGGGCGAGGGCCTCAAGGGCCGCCGCCACGGCCTCACGGGCCGCGGTGGTGGCCTCCGGCCAGGGAGGGGCGATGGCGGCCATGGGTGGGGTCCCGCAGGGTTGTCCCAGCTTCCCGCGGGCCGGGGCTTAGGTTGCTCCCCGTTCCCCTGTCGTCGCAGCGACAGACCCGCCGAACCACGCCTTGGTCGCGATCGATTCCGCAGCTTCCGCCAGCCGCAGCCACAGCAGCAGCAAGCGTCTGGCCATCGAAGCCCGTGTGCACGCCCCCCGCCAGCCGCTGCCGGCGGCCCAGGCCCGCTTCAAGCTGGGCACGCTCCTGTTCATGTTCGGCATGCACGTGGGTGCCGTGGCGGCGCTGCTGCCGATGTTCTGGAGCTGGCAGGCGCTGCTGGTGCTGGCTGTTCTGTACTGGACCACGGTGCTGGGCGTCACCCTGGGCCTGCACCGGCTGGTGGCCCACCGCAGTTTTGAGGCGCCGCGCTGGCTGGAACGGCTGCTGGTGCTGATGGGCACCCTCAGCTGCCAGGGGGGACCCGTGGAGTGGGTGGGCCTGCACCGCCACCATCATCTTTATTCGGATCAGCCGAACGACCACCACGACGCCGGTCGTGGCCTCTGGTGGGCCCACAGCGGCTGGATGCTGCACGACATCCCGGCCCTGGAGGCTAGCGAGCGCTTCAACCGCGACCTGGATGCCGACCCCTTCTATCACTGGCTCGACCGCTGGTTCCTGTTGCTGCAGGTGCCCCTCGGCCTCGGCCTGTACGTGCTGGGCGAACGGCTGCAGGTGCCCGGCGGCGGCCTGGGGCTGGTGCTGTGGGGCATCCCCCTGCGCCTCACGATCGTCTATCACGTCACCTGGCTGGTGAACTCGGCGACCCACTTCTTCGGGTATCGCAACTTCGACTGCCCGGACCGGTCGACCAACTGCTGGTGGGTGGCGATCCTGTCGTTCGGTGAGGGCTGGCACAACAACCACCACGCCCATCCCCATTCGGCCCGCCACGGCCTGCGCTGGTTCGAGGTCGACATCACCTGGCTGCACATCCAGGCCCTGCGGCGGCTCGGCTGGGCCCGGCGGGTGCGGCTGGCCCGTTATCCCGGCTGAGCGGCGGCCAGGGCGCGCAGCCGTTCGAGCAGGGCATCCACCCCCGCCAGGCCCTGCTGTTCGCCCACCAGGGCCTGGTGGGTGAGCAGCAGGTCTGGCAGTTCCTCATCGAGTTCCGCGGCGGAGTAATCGCGCAGCCCGGCCATGACCGCGATGAACCGCTCCCGTCGCTGACGACGGGACACCGGATAGGACTGCAGCACCTCCTCGCGGCAACGGCGCCAGGGCTGGCCGGCGGCCAGCAGTTCGGCAAGGGCGGCGCTCAGGGCCGGCGCTTCATCGCTGCTGATGCGCAGGTCGAAGCCGGGGGGCGGCGGGATCAGCCCCCCGAAGATCTCGAGCAGCGAGCCGGCGCCGAGGGGGTGGCCGTCGCCATCGACGAGGGCCAGAGAAGACCGTTGCAGAGCGTCGACCAGGTCGGGAGGGGCTTCGGGCCCCAGGGCCTCGAGGGCTGCGGGCGCCAGGCGCCCGCCGGGGGCGGCCTGGGCCAGCCAGCCGTTGACGGCGCCGAGGGCCAGGAACACCTCCGGCCCCGGCGAGGCCAGCTTGAGGTTGCGCAGGTTCGAGAGCTGGGAACCGTGGAGCCGGCCGAGATCGAGCCGTTCACAGAGCAGGGGCAGCACCCGGTGGGACCAGCCGTTGCGCTCATGCCAGGCGCGCATCAGGGCCCCGAAGGCCGCACGCCCGGCCTCAAGACGCTCGCGCGCCTGGTCTGCCATCGGCTGCGTCCTCCACGACCCGCTGCCTTGAAGGTTAAGTGATCAGGATCCGTACTGATGCAGCGACGCCGAGGCCAATCCGCATTGCGGCCATGCTGATCAGAATCCGTATCGGTTGCGCTAGGTTGTCGGTATCCCCGGCGCCCCCGCACGGCGCCGTCCCCGTTTCCCCGTCCCCCACCCTGCTGTCCACGGCCATGGTCTGTCTCACCCCTCCTGCCCCCGGCGGGGTCGCCGCCATCTCGGCGCCCGTCCGCTCCGCCGGCCTGCACAGGCCCCGGGCCGGCGAACCCGCGCCGGTGCCGCAGCCGGGCCGCCGCTGGGGCACGGTGCTGTTCATGGTCGCCATCCATGTCTTGGCGCTGGTGGCGCTGCTGCCGCGCTTCTGGAGCCTGCCGGCCGTGGCCTCCTTTCTGGTTCTGTACTGGGTGACGGCCTGCCTGGGCGTCACCATCGGCTACCACCGCCTGCTCAGCCATCGGGCCTTCCGCGTGCCCCGCTGGCTGGAGCGCTTCTTCGCCACCTGCGGCGCCCTCAGCTGCCAGCACGGCCCCATCGACTGGGTGGGCCTGCACCGCCACCACCACAAGTTCTCCGACACCGAGGTCGACCATCATTCGAGCCTCGAGGGCTTCTGGTGGAGCCACATGGGCTGGATGTTTGAAGAGATCCCCGCGATCACGGCGGTGCCCCGGCTCACTGGCGACCTGGCCCGCGATCCCTACCACCGCTGGCTCAACCGCTGGTTCCTGCTGCTGCAGCTGCCCCTGGCCGCCCTGCTCTTCTGGATCGGCACGGCCACCGGGGCCGGCGGCTGGGCCCTGGTGCTGTGGGGCATCCCCCTGCGCCTGGTGGTGGTGTACCACTGCACCTGGCTGGTGAACTCCGCCACCCACTGCTGGGGCAGCATCGCCTACCCCAGCGGTGACCGCTCCCGCAACAACCCCTGGGTGGCGGCCCTGACCTTCGGCGAGGGCTGGCACAACAACCACCACACCTTCCCCCACTCGGCCCGCCACGGCCTGCAGCCTGGCCAGATCGACCTCACCTGGCAGCACATCCGCCTGCTGCGGGCCCTGGGCCTCGCCACCCAGGTGCGGCTGCCGGCGGCCGTGCGTGACCTAGGGTGATCGATCGCCCATCCGCCGTCCGTACCGCCGTCCCCGCCATGGCCAAGCGTGTCCAAGTTGTCCTGAATGAATCGATCCTGAGCCTGGGCAAGGACGGTGATCTGGTGGAAGTGGCCCCGGGCTACGCCCGCAACTACCTGCTCCCCACTGGAAAGGCCGTGCCGGTGACCGCCTCGGTGCTGCGGCAGGTGGAGCACCGCCGGGCCAAGGAGGCCGAACGGCAGGCCGCCCTCAAGGCCGAGGCCGTGGCTTTCCGCACCGCCCTCGACACCATCGGCCGTCTGTCCATCCGCAAGCAGACCGGCGGCGACGGCGTGCTGTTCGGCACCGTGACCAATGCCGACGTGGCCGAGCTGATCGAGGCCGCCACCAAGCGCAGCCTCGACCGCCGCGACATCGAGGTGCCCGAGGTGCACCGCACCGGTCACTACAAGGTGCAGGTGAAGCTGCACCCCGAGGTGGTGGCCGAGGTCAACCTCGAGGTGGTCGGCAGCTGAGCGATCCACAGGCCACCATGGAGGGCCCCTCGCCCTCCCGGTGAGCCATGGTCTCGATGCCCCAGTCCCCATCGGAGGCAGAACGCCCCCGGCGTCAGGGTCGCGACGGTGCGGGCCGCGAGGGCAACGACCTGTTCGAAGCCCTCCCCGACCAGGTGCCCCCCCAGAACCTCGAGGCCGAGGAGGTGGTGCTGGGCGGCATCCTCCTCGACCCCGACGCCATCGGCCGGGTCGCTGACATCCTCCAGCCGGAGGCCTTCTACCTGGGGGCTCACCGCGAGATCTACCGCACCGCCCTGATGCTGCACAGCCAGGGCAAACCCACCGACCTCACGGCCATGGGGGCCTGGCTCGCCGACACCGGCCAGCTCGAGAAGGTGGGGGGCACGGCCCGACTGAGCGAACTGGTCGACCGCACCCTCAGCACCGCCTCCCTCGAGACGGTCGCCCGCCTGGTGATGGACAAGCACCTGCGGCGTCAGCTGATCCGCTCGGGCAACAACGTCATCCGCCTCGGTTTCGATCAGGCCAAGCCCATGGAGCAGGTGCTCGATGAGGCCGAGCAGGAAATCTTCGCCATCAGCCAGTCGAAGCCCAGCGCCGGGCTGACCCCGACCGCGGCGATTCTGACGAGCACCTTCAACGAAATCGAAAGCCGGTCGCTGGGCACCTCGGTTGCCGGCATCCCGGTGAACTTCTACGACCTCGATGCCATCACCCAGGGGCTGCAGCGGTCGGACCTGATCATCGTGGCCGGCCGCCCGGCCATGGGCAAGACCTCGATCGTGCTCAACATCGCCAAGAACGTGGCCCAGCTCCACGATCTGCCGGTGTGCGTGTTCAGCCTCGAGATGAGCAAGGAACAGCTCACCTACCGCCTGCTGTCGATGGAGGTGGGCATCGAGAGCGGCCGGCTGCGCACCGGCCGGCTGCAGCAGGAGGAATGGCCCCTGCTGGGGCAGGCCATCAACACCCTCGGCCAGTTGCCGGTGTTCATCGACGACAAGCCCAATGCCGGTGTGCTCGAGATGCGCTCCCTCTGCCGGCGGCTGATGGCCGAGCAGGGCCGGGATCTGGGGCTGGTGGTGATCGACTACCTGCAGCTGATGGAAGGCTCGACCCCCGACAACCGGGTGCAGGAACTGTCACGCATCACCCGTGGCCTCAAGGGCATGGCCCGGGAGCTGAACGTGCCGGTGATCGTCCTGTCGCAGCTCAGCCGTGGCGTCGAGGCCCGCACCAATAAACGGCCGATGCTCAGCGACCTGCGGGAATC
>CAZWFG010000154.1:0-5061 GCA_964632245.1 uncultured Synechococcus sp.
CGGTGGTGCGGCGGGTGGGGAAACTGGTCGACACGGTGCCGCCCTACGACCCCGGCGAGCAGACGGGCAATGGCTTCTGCTTCGACCGTTATGAACCTGTGGACCTTTACACGGCCCTGGTGCGCGCCTGGGAGGCCTACCGCCATCGCGACAGCTGGCAGGACCTGATGCGACGGGTGATGCGGCTCGATTTCAGCTGGGCCCGCTCGGCGGCCGCCTACGACCAGCTCTACCGCGAGGTCTGCGGCGTCAAGGAACCCAGCCCCGAAGCCGAGAGCGTGGCCCGCTTCTCGCAGCCCCAGCCCCCGGATCAGGTGGCCGCCCAGGCCGAGGCCGAGGCCCGCGGGCCGGCGCCGGGGCCCCAGCCCGAGCCCCAGCGGCGCCTGAACCCGCTGTCGCTGCTGCGCCGGCGTGGCAGCTGAGTCCGGATCGCCGTCGTCTCCTCCGCCGCCGGAGTCCCTGTTGCCGGTGGTGTGGCGCAGTCCCTGGCGGCGCCTGCTCGATGATCTGGGCCGGGATCTGCCGGCTGTGGCCGCCTTCATCGGCCTGCGGCTGCGGGAACTGCTGCGGCGCAACTTCAGCGGCGAGCTGTCGGTCCCTGCCTTCTGGCCCCGGGGGTTGATCGTCTGGTTCTGGCCGTTGCTGCTGCTGCTGCTGGTGGGGGTGCTGCTGCTGCCGCCGGTGCTGCTGCTGCGCCGCTCCCCTGCCCCTGCCGAACCCGCAGCGGTCCCCCTCGAACTGCCCCTCGACCCCCTGCCCGCCCCTGGTTCCGCTCCGCCGGCCCCCGTGGAACCACCGGCTCCAGCGCCGACCGCAGCCCCGACCCCACCACCCCTGGATCCGTTGTTGCAGCTGTTCACCGCGGAGGCCGACGCTGACCTGTTGCGCACCGCCCGACCCCAGCCGCTGCAGGGGCGTCTGCAGCTGGAGGTGCAGCCGCGGTTTCTGCAGCTGCCGGCCGACGAACGCCAGCGGCGGGCCGAAGGCTGGCTGCAGCAGACGCGGGCCATGGGCTACGACCGGCTGGAGCTGCTCGGCCCGCAATCTGACACCGTGGGCCGGTCGGCCCTGGTGGGCGACGGCATGATTCTGCTGACCCCGACGTCGCCATGAGCCCAACCCTCTGCCTGCAGGATCTGGAGCGCCACTTCGGGCGCCGCGTGCAGCGGCAGGGAGGCGTCGAAGCGGCGAGCCTGCAGTGGGCGTTCGAGCAGGTGAGCACCGACAGCCGCACGGTCGGCCCCGGTGATCTGTTCGTGCCGCTGCGGGGGGAACGGTTCGACGGCCACGACTACCTGGAGGCGGCAGTGAGTGTCGGTGCCGCCGGTGCCCTGGTGGCCGATGACTGGCGGGGGCCCGCCCCGGTGGGTCTGGCGACCCTGGCGGTGCCCGACACCCAGGCGGCCTATCAGCAGGTGGCGTCGTTGTGGCGCCAGCAGCTGCGGGCGCCGCTGGTGGCGGTGACCGGTTCGGCGGGCAAGACCACCACCCGTGAGCTGATCAAGGCCTGCCTGGCGCCCCTCGGACCGGTGGAAGCCAGCGTCGGCAACGAGAACAACGACATCGGTGTGCCCCGCACATTGTTGCGGTGCCGCGAGGGCGTCGCGGCGGTGGTGATCGAGATGGGCATGCGGGGGCTGGGGGAGATCGAACGGCTGAGCCGTTGCGCCCGCCCTGATGTGGCGGTGATCACCAACATCGGCACGGCCCACATCGGCCGCCTGGGCAGCCGCGAAGCGATCGCCACCGCCAAGTGCGAGATCACGGCGGCACTCGATCCGGCGGGGCTGCTGGTGGTGCCGGCCGGGGATCCGCTGTTGGAGGCGGCCCTGGCGGTGGCCTGGTCGGGGCAGGTGCTGCGGGTGGCGTTGCACGACGACGAACGGGCGGCATCAACACCGGCCCCAGACCGGATCGGCCGGCTGCTGGATGATGGCCGCCTGCGGGTGGAAGGGGGCCCGACCCCCCTCGAGCTGGCGCTGCCCCTGGAGGGGCGCCACAACGCCCGCAACCTGCTGCTGGCCTTGGCGGTGGCCGAACGGCTGCAGGTGCCGCCGGCCGCGTTGCAGGCGTTGGCGGTGACGTTGCCGGGCGGGCGGGCGCGGCGGGTGGCCCTGACCGGTGCCCTGGCCGGGGTGACGGTGCTCGACGAGACCTACAACGCCTCGCCCGAGGCGGTGCTGGCCAGCCTGGAGCTGCTGGCGGCCCAGCCAGGGGGGCGCAAGTTTGCGGTGCTGGGCTCGATGCTCGAGTTGGGGGACCGCAGCGAGGCGCTGCATCGGGCTGTGGGCGAACGCGCCCTGGCCCTTGGGCTGGCGGGCCTGGTGGTGGTGGCCGACGATGCCGAGGCTGCGGCGCTGCTGGCCGGCGCCGCCGGCCTGCCGTTGCTGGAACGGGCCACCAGCCCCGAAGCGGCCGAGGTGCCGTTGCGCCGCTGGCTGCAGCCCGGCGATCACCTGCTGCTCAAGGCCAGCCGGGGTGTGGCCCTGGAGCGGTTGCTGCCTGGACTGATGGCGGGCTGAGCGTGAGGGCAAAGCCGGTCGTTAAGGTGTCGCTCCCCGTGTCGTCCCCATGGCGAAGACCAGCTGGACCCAGCTGACGGCCATCAACGTCGCCAAGGTGGTCACGATTGTGCTGCTGCTGGCCATGGCGGCAACGATCGGTGTGCGGGACATGCGCCAGGCGGTGTACCTGGGGCTGCATGTGAGCTATTGCCTCTGGTGGCTGCTGGAGCAATGGGTGTATCCAGAACGGCGGCGGCAGCTGTTCACCGAGCCCGTCGGTGTGGCCGGGTTTGCCAGTGCTGTGCTGATCGTTGGTGTTGTGTACAGCCTGCCGGGTCTGCTCGCCTTTCTCAATCCTGTGCCGATCGCTTTTGGCACGGTGGCCCTGGCCCTGGGGATGTTCAGCTTTGGCAGCCTGATCAATGCCAGTGCCGATGTGCAGAAGATGACGGCGAAGGCGATGGGGGCGGGACTGGTCAGCGATGGCATCTGGCGGCGGGTGCGTCATGTGAATTACCTGGGCGACCTGCTGCGTTACCTCAGCTTCGCTGTGGTGGCAGGCAGTCCGTGGGCCTATCTGGTGCCGGGCCTGGTGCTGCTGATCTACCTGCAGCGCATTCAGCAGAAGGAGCAACGAATGCAGAGCCGCTACGAAGGTTTCACCACCTACCAGCAGCAGAGTGTGCGGCTGCTGCCAGGGTTGTGGTGAGCGGCTTGAAATAGACCGCACTCATCCGCACGACGCTGGAGTTTCGAGGTCACAGCGTTGGGTCGATGGCCATCGGTCACCGCTGTCTTGAACCGATCGTCATCGGAGGGCCTGAGCCCCGCCGTCGACCTTGTGAAGCGTGGGATGTTATGCGGACCGCGTAGCATGTCTTGACGGGGGGCAGTGGTCTTGTTAAGAACGGGATGTTGATGCTCAGCGGGTGGCGGGTGCGGTTGCTTATGCAGCAAAAAGCCGTGAGGCGGTAGCTTCTGCGGACCACCGAAACACTGTTGGCCTCACCACCTTTGCTCCGCGCTCAGCAGGGAACTCAGATGGATGGAGAGACCCACTGCTTCCGAGTACTATTCCGAGCAGGATGGAACTGCTCGACCTGCTCAAGCGCCCTGAGGGCAAGACGCTGGAGTTCAAGCGTGACCTCTCCGCGCCCGATGGGGCGCTGAAAACGATTTTGGCCTTCGCCAACACGGCCGGGGGCATCCTCCTGATCGGCGTGGAGGATCGCAGCCGCAATGTACGCGGAGTGGCCGACCCGCTGGATGAGGAGGAGCGAATCGCCAACCTCATCAGCGACCGAATCAGCCCACGTCTCGTGCCGGAGCTCGAGATCCTGCCCTGGCGGCAGACGCAGGTGCTGGCCCTGCAGGTGTACCCCAGCCCGAGACGCCCCCATCACCTGATCCGCGAAGGGCCTGACGCAGGGGTGTATGTGCGGGTGGGCTCCACCAACCGCCGCGCCGATGCCGAACTGATCGAAGAGCTGCGCCGTTTCTCCAGAGGCGAAGGCTTCGACGAGCAACCCTTGCCGGGGCTCGGCTCGGAAGCGATCGACTTCCGAGCAGCTTCCGAGTCGTTCGCACCGTTCCGCGAACTTCGCCGCAGCGATCTGGAGACCCTGCGGCTCCTGGGCCACCACCAGGGTCAGACGGTGCCGACTGTGGGCGGCATGATCCTCTTTGGCCATGACCGCGAGCGGCACTTTCCCGATGCCTGGATCCAGGCCGGGCGCTTCGCCGGCAGCGACAAAAGCCGGATCCTGGATCGGATCGAGATCCACTCCTTCCCCGTGCAGGCCGTTGAGGAAGCGATCGCCTTCGTGCAGAAGCATTCCTGGCACGGCGCCACCATCGGCGCGGTGCGCCGCACCGACCGCTGGAGTCTGCCGCCCGAGGCCGTGCGCGAGGCCCTGATCAATGCGGTGGTCCACACCGACTATTCCCAGCGGGGCGCACCGATCCGCCTGTCGATCTTCGATGACCGGCTGGAGATCGAAAATCCCGGCCTGCTGCCTTTCGGCCTCACTGTGGAGGATCTGCCCCATGGCGTGTCCAGGCTGCGCAACCGCGTGATCGGCCGCGTCTTCCAGGCGCTGGGGCTGATCGAGCAATGGGGCAGCGGCATCCAGCGGATGACGGCCGTCTGCCAACACGCCGGCCTGCCGCCGCCGAGCTTCGAGGAGATCGCCACCCGCTTTCGCGTCACCATCCCCACCGTCCCGGTGGGCCCCACCGTGGTGGATGCCACCGAGCAGGCGATCCTCACCTGCCTGAAGGGGGGCCAGGGGTTGGCCACCCGTGAGATTGCGACCATCATCGGTCTGTCGGCCCGGGCCACGCGCACGCGGCTCGCTCGTCTGATCGATCGCGGGCTGGTGCGCGAGATTGGCACCAGCGCCCAAGATCCGCAGCGAAAATACTTCCTGGCTGAGGGTGGCCCGCCATGAACCTGACGCCCGAGCAGAAGGCCCGCCTGGACATCGACGCGGCTCTGGTGGCCACGGGCTGGATCCTGCAGAACCGCGACGCGATCAACCTCGCCGCCGGGCCTGGA
>CAZWFG010000155.1:0-5056 GCA_964632245.1 uncultured Synechococcus sp.
TGGCCCGCTCGGCGCCCAGGTAGCTGAGGGTGATCACGCTGGCCCCCGGGTTGAACAGGGGCTTGGCATGGCGGCACAGGGGAGCGAGGGAATAGGCGCTCACCTCCAGGGCCCGGGCGAAGCCTTCGGGGCTGATGGCGCTGTAGTCGCCGATCAGTTCCTCCTTGCCGGCGTAGGCCAGGCAGTGCACGAGCACATCGAGACTGCCCCACTGCTCGGCCACCCGGGCAAACACCGCCTCGATCTGGGCCGGGTCCTGCACGTTGAGGGGCTCGAACAGGCTGGGGGCCAGGGGAGCGGTGAGGTCGCGCACCTTGCCCTCGAAGCGGCCCTTGTCGTCAGGCAGGTAGGTGACCCCCAGCTCGCAGCCGGCGGCATGCAGCTGCTGGGCGATGCCCCAGGCGATCGACTTGTTGTTGGCAATGCCGGTGACCAGGGCCTTCTTGCCGTGCAGATCGAGGAGCATGGGGGTGAGGCGCCGCCGCCGGCGCAGAGGTCCGATCGGGGGATTCTCCCCCAGCGTCGGCTCCAGGCCAGGCTGGGGGGAATGCGCGGGGCTGGCGATGGTGGTGACGGCCCCGGGGCCCAGCGAGTCATGGTTGCCGGTGCACCCCTGGCGGCCCGGTGAACCGTTCCCGCCGCCGCCGGCAGCAGATCCCTCAGGCCCGCCGCTGCTGCTGCTGATCGACCGCCGCGATCCGCAGCTGCCCCCCGCTGTGGAGCGCTGGCGACACTGCCTGTCGGTGGCCGAACGGCAGGAGGTGGAGGCCCGCCGCCAGCCCGATGACCGCGACCGGGCCCTGCTGGTGCGCCTGGGGCTGCGTCTGGCCCTGGCCGGCTGGCTCAATGTCGACCCTGCCGCCCTGGTGCTGCGACCCGGCGTCCACGGCAAACCCGAACGGCTCGCCACCGATGGGTCCATGGCTCCGGAACCCGGCTTCAACGGCGCCCACGCCGGTGACCTGGTGCTGGTGGGGCTGCACCCCTGCAGGCCCCTGGGTGTCGACCTTGAGGCCGGTCGGCTGCCGCGCCACTGGCCGGCCATCGCCCGGCGCTGCCTGCCGCCCGACCGCTGCGCCCGGCTGCTGGCCCTGCCCCCCGCCGAGGCGGGCCCTGCATTTCTGGCGGAATGGTGCCGTCACGAGGCCGGTCTCAAGGCCGGAGGCTGGGGTCTGGCGGCCGCTCCACCGATCGACCGCTGGCCGCCCCTGCGGCGCTGGCGCCTCTGCCTGCCGGAGAAGCATGTCGGCGCCGCCGCGGTGGTCAGCGCTCCCGGGGGACCGCCAGCAGACGCTTCTCTTCTTCCTTGAGCTTGCTGGGGTCGGGCAGCAGGTCCTTCTCCTTCAGAGGTGGCAGCGGTTCCAGCACCACCTCGGTCTCGTTGCGGGGCGGGGCGACCCACACGAACCGTGCCGTCGGGGCGCGCAGGCGGCAGAGGGCCTCGCTTTCGCGGCGCAGCTGCCGGCCCACGTCCCAGCGGCCCACCGCACCAAAGAACTCATTGCGGCCGGCCAGGCCCGAGCTGAAGGGTGCGCTGCCGTTGCCGTTGAACAGGCGGGCGGCATCCGGGGTCCAGCGGGGGCGGCATTCGCCGGGCCGGCGGGTGTCGGTGTCGATCCAGATGTGCAGTCCGTAACCATCGGGCTGGTTCACCACGGCCAGACCGTCGTGGGGGCCGTTGCGGCTGAGGGGATAGATGCGCCAGGCCAGGGGCTGGTGACCGGGGCCGCCACAGCCCGTCAGCACTGCTGCCAGAAGGAATGTCAGCCCCTGGGCCCCCGCTCGTCCCCAGCCCGTTGCCATCGCCGCGCCCCGGTTTCGGCCATCGTGCCAGCGGGATGGTGCGCCGTCGGCCGGTGCCGCGACCGTCTGATTCTGCAGCTTCTGTTAAGACCCGGTTTAAGGTGGGTCCCATGGTGATCCCACCCTTCGACCTGAGCTCCCAGCTGGCTGCCCTGGGGGATGAACTCGACCAGGCCGTGCTCGATGTGTTGCGCAGCGGTCGCTACATCGGCGGCGCCGTGGTGACCGGTTTCGAACAGGCCTTCGCCGCTTTCTGCGACGTGCCGTTCGCCGTCGGCTGCAACAGCGGCACCGACGCCCTGGTGCTGGCCCTCCACGCCCTGGGCATCGGCCCAGGGGACGAGGTGATCACCACGTCCTTCAGTTTCTTCGCCACCGCCGAGGCCATCAGTCGGGTCGGAGCCCGGCCGGTGTTCGTCGATGTCGACCCCGCCACTTACCTGATCGATCTGGATCAGGTGGAGGCCGCCATCACCCCTGCCACCCGGGCGCTGCTGCCGGTGCATCTGTTCGGCCGACCGGTCGACATGGAGAGGGTGTTGGCCATTGCCGCCCGTCACGGTCTGCGGGTGGTGGAAGATTGCGCCCAGGCCACCGGGGCCAGCTGGGCCGGACGACCGGTGGGCAGCTGGGGCGACCTGGGCTGCTTCAGCTTCTTCCCCACCAAGAACCTCGGTGCCGCCGGCGATGGCGGCGCCGTCACCGGTTCAGACCCCGAGCTGATGCAGCGGGTGCGAGAGCTGGCCGTGCATGGCATGCCCCGCCGTTACCTGCATACAGACCTGGGCTACAACAGCCGGCTGGATGCCCTGCAGGCGGCGGTGCTCACCGTCAAGCTGCCCCACCTCAGCCGCTGGATCGCCTCCCGCCGCGCCATCGCCGACCGTTACAGAGCCGCCCTCACGGGCCACGACACCCTGCAGCTGCCCGCAGAAGGGGGTGACGGCCACAGCTGGAACCAGTTTGTGGTGCGGGTGCCCGCCTGCGATTCGGGTCAGCGGTCCTGCGCCGACGTCTGCAGCCCCTGCCCCACCAGCGAGGCCCATGGGCTGCCCGAAGGGCGCTGCCGGAACTGGTTCCAGCAGCATCTGCTCGATCAGGACGTGCAGACGATCATTTATTACCCGATTCCCATTCATCGCCAACCGGCCTACGCCTTCCTCGGTCTCGAGCCGGGCAGTCTGCCGGTGACCGAAGCCCTGGCGGCCGAAGTGCTGAGTCTGCCCATCTTCCCCGAGCTGACCGAGCAGCAGCAACGGCAGGTGCTGCGCAGTCTCGGCGTGGCGAGCGCTGTGGTTCCGTTCGGCCCTGCCGGCGATCAGGCCGCTGCCGCCTGATCTTCACCATCAAACGGTTCGACCAGCAAGACGAGGGTGAAGTCGTCGTCGCGCAGGCCGAACAGTTCGGCGTAGGCCAGACAGGCGCTGCGGTCTTCTCCGCAGAAGCGCAGCACCCCCTGGTTGTCGTACAAGCCCGTCATCACCGCCCCTCGCCGCTGCTTCAACCTTAAGACAATCTTTCGATTTCTGGGGATGGTGGGGGCGATTGCTGAGGCCCCAGCAACTCCTGCCTTTCCGTTGCGGACCAGGTGGCCAGCGGCCTGACGGCCAGAGCGGCATTGCTCAGCTCACCACGACCGGTGATCTCGCGGCCGCACCAGGGCGGCGGCTCCAGGGGGGCATCGGCGTCGGGCAGCTCCACTTCGGCCAGCACCAGCGGTGCGTTGGCCCCCTCGAACACATCCACCACCCAGTCACCATCCCCGCGCCGCAGATGGTGGCGCGTCTTGACCAGGGCGTGGGGGCTGAGGGCCAGCAGGGCTTCAGCCTCGTCGATCGGCAGCGGCCATTCGAACTCGTGCCGCACCCGTGGATCCCCGGCCGGCGCCTTGAGGGTGAGCCAGGCACCAGCGATCGCCAGACGCACCCGCACCGTCACGCCAGCACCACCCCCGGGCACCAGGTAGCCCTGGCGAAGGGGTTCGTGGCGGACGCTTTCCTGACGCCAGCCATCCCCGCAGACCAGAAAGCGCCGTTCGATTTCAAGCGCCATGGTCAGTTGAGGGCCGGTTCGGCGTCGGTGAGGCTGCCGGCCCAGCGCAACTTGCGGCTGAGGTTCCGGAAATACGACGGCTGCTGCTCCAGTTCGACCAGCAGCGCATGGTGATCGGCCTGGTCCACCAGGCAGCGGTCCCCGGGATCAAGGATTGTGGCCATGGCGCCGTCCTTCCAGAGCTTCACGCGACGGGCACTGTCGCCCAGGGGCCAGACCGTCAGCTGCGACCGGGGCGGGACCACCACCGGACGGCTCGAGAGGCTCATGGGGCAGATGGGATTGACCACGATCGCGTCGATGGCGGGATGCAGGATCGGACCACCGGCGGCCATGGCGTAACTGGTGGATCCCGTCGGTGTGGCCAGGATCAGGCCGTCGCCCTGGTAGTGGGCCACCACCTCGCCATCAATCGCCAGTTCCAGATGACAGGTGGGGGAGGCTTCCTCCTGCGCCGGTCGCAGGTAGAAGTCGTTGAGGGCCACATGGTACGGATGGCCCTCGTCGCTGTGGTGGTCGCCGCTGTCGGGGATCCCATCACCCCGGTCGATGCGGGCCTGCAGCATCATGCGTTTCTGCAGGGCGTAGTGGTGGTCCTCCAGGCGATCCCAGAGGCCCGGACCGTCGGTCTGCAGCAGCTGGTCGAGCAGCTTGGGGTCGTGGGTCAGAAAACCCAGATGGCCCCCCACGTTGAAGCTGAGGATCGGGATGTCATGGGGGGCCATGTGGCGGGCGGCCGCCAGGGCGGTGCCATCGCCGCCGAGCACCAGCATCAGGTCGGCCGGTTGCTCTTCGGCCAGCAGGGCCGGGAAGGGATTGTGCCGCAGGCCGCTTTCCACCACCGTCACGGCCGTGCCACGTTGCCGCATCTGTTCTCCACACTGCTGGGCCAGCCGCTGGGCCGTGACGCTGCCGCTTCGGTATGACACCCAGACCGTGCGCAGCTCCATCGGCGACTACCAGCGCAGCAGGTTGAAGCGTTCCATGTCGACGGTTTCGCGGTTGCGGTACAGCGACAGCAGGATCGCCAGACCCACGGCGGCTTCGGCGGCGGCGACGGTGATCACGAAAATGGCATACACCTGCCCACGGATCTCCTGGCCGTCGAGGTGGCTGGAGAACGCCATCAGGTTGATGTTCACCGCATTGAGCATCAGCTCGATGCTCATCAGCACCCGCACGGCGTTGCGGCTGTTGATCA
>CAZWFG010000156.1:0-5002 GCA_964632245.1 uncultured Synechococcus sp.
ACGAGTCGCATCTGCAGGAACTGCTGCAGAAGGCCAGCCTCGAGGCCGAGGCCCTGCGGCTCAGCTGAACGGCGCCAGCAGCGGCCGGCCATCGTCCCGGCGGATCACCACCACGCCGGGGCGTGGGTCGGCATCGGCCGCCCCCGAAGGCCAGTTGGAGCCCAGGGGCACCCAGCGCAGCTGCTCGAGGGGGCGGCCGTCACCGGTCGTGACGCTGAAGGCCCGGCCCTCGCGGGCCATGGCGCGGCGGCGGCCATGGGCTTCGCCCGGATGCTGCACCGCCAGGAACAGGCTGCGGCCGTCGACGCTGAATTCGGGCCCCGTCAGTTCACATTCCATCGGGCCGCTGGCGAAGCAGTGGGCCTGGCCGGCCCCGGGGCCCGCCAGGGGGATCACCCAACAGGTGTTGTTGCCGAAGGCCCCACCGTTGCGATCGCCATTGAGTTCACCGGTGCCGATGTCCGAGACCATCCACAGGGCTTCGCCGCCGGGGTCGAGGGCCAGGTTGTCGGGGTTGGCAAATCCGAGGCCACCGTCAGCGGGGGCGCCGCCGGTCGCCACCATCCGCCAGCGGAACCGGCCGGGACCGGTCTCGCTGAGGCGCATGATCCAGCCTTCGTTCCAGGGGGTGCGGCCGCGGGGACCCCGGAAGATGCGGGGATCGGGAATGCCCTCCTCGCTGGCCAGGCCCGAGGTGAAGGCCACCAGCAGATCACCGCTGCGGGGGTCGAGTTCGGTGTCTTCGGGCCGTGCGGTGCCGGTGATGCCGGCGGCGTTGGCGGCGTAGTGGACATCGATCAGCAGGGCCCCGAGGGTCTCCTGGTCATCGCTTCCTTCGTACAGATCGCCGAGGGTGGGGAAGCGGCGGGCGTAGGCGGCGATGGCCTCGGCCTGCTCCAGCCGTTCGACGCCCCCCCGGCGGCGGTCGCTGTGGGGCAGCAGCACCGGCCCGGCCAGGGGGGCCACCGGCGTGTCAGGCCGCAACGGGCGCCACTCACCGGTGCCGTCGGGATGGAACACCGCACCGGCCAGGGTGCCGTCGGTCAGCAGGTCGCTGTTGCGCCGGTCCGTGGGGTCCGTCACGCGACCGCGGCTCTCATAGCGGTAAAGGTGGCCGCCCCGGCGGTCGCAGCCTGAATAGACGACGAGCGGTTCACCGGCGCGGGCCCGCACCGCCACCGCCTCATGGCGGAAGCGCCCCAGGGCCGTGTGCTTGCGGCCCGGATCGCCGGGGTCGGCCGGATCGATCTCCACCATCCAGCCGTATTTGTTGCCGGCAAGCCCGAAGGGATTGCCGAGGCCGTAGAGGGACTTGGCGGTGCATTCGAAGGGCCGGGCCGCCGGCGGGAAGCTGCTGCCGTCGGCATGCACCTCTTCGGGCACCTGGCTCTGGATGTTCTCCTCGGCGCTGAGCACCGTGCCCCAGGGGGTGCGGCCGCCGGCGCAGTTGGCGAAGGTGCCGATGATGCGGTCCCCCAGTCCGTCGTCGTAGCCCCGCCGCTGGCGGCGGCGGAAGACCCGGGCGGCCGGGCCGGTGCTGCGCAGCTGTCGGTCCGGGTCGCCGAGGCCCTCGAGACCGGTGAGGCGGCGATCCTGGCGCCCGGGGTCCCGCTCCCAGTCGCCGCTGCCGGTGCGGCGCAGACGCAGCACCCCCAGACCCAGGTCGGTGAGGGCTTCGCGGGCGAGGCTGCGGATCTGCCGGGCCAGGGGATCGTCGGCCGCCATCCCGGAGGCGTCGATGCGGCCCCCCCGGTCGGCCAGGGCCGCCACGACGGCGTCGTAGGGAATCGTTCGGCCGGTGGCGGCGCTGAACCCCTGACGCCAGGGCAGGGGGCTGATGTATTCGAAGTTGACCGTCAGCAGCGCCGTGCCGTCACCGGTCTCGCGCAGGGCCAGGTAGTCGTTGTTGAACCCGAAGCGACCCAGGCCCACCGGATCACCCCACACCGCCAGCAGGGTCTGCCGGTAGCCAGGGGGCAGCTCCAGCCGGTCGCTGATCTCAACCACCCGGTAGCGGCGGCGCTGGTCGGCCGGCGTCAGCCCGTCGGTGGGCAGCGGCAGGGGGGTGAGCACCGGCTGAAAGGGGACAGCGGCGGCGGTGCCGGTGCCCCGGCCCAGGGCCGGACCGATCAGCAGACCCCCGGCGCCGACGCCGAGAAGCTGCAAAAAGCTGCGACGCGACAGGTCCATCGCTTCGGAGGTGCCGGTGGGCGCACCTTACGCAGGGGCAACGGCATCTGCCCGTCGCCGGGGCGTGTTCCCATCGGCGGCCGCCCTGGCTAGGGATGGATCAGAACCTGACCACAGCACCATGGCCCTGTCAACCCTGCACCTGAGAACCCTGCTCGCCGCCACCGGGGCGGCTCTGCTCACCCTGCCGGGCGCCGCCTCGGCCCAGGGGCTCGCCCTGTCGCGACCGGCCGCCCCCGCTGCCTCCGGCGAACCGGAAGTGCTGGAGGTGATCAGCCTGCGGAACCCCTGTGACGAGGGGACGGCGTTTTTCCATGAGTACGGGTCGTACGTGATGATGCAGTACGGCTATCGCAGCTGCCCGGTTCCCCTGTTCTGAGGCCCGGCAGGCGGTAGGCGACCCCCAGCAGCTGCAGCCGGTCGTTGACGGCGGGCACCAGATGGCCGGGCAGGTCTTCGGCCATCTGGTCCGGGGTGGTGCTGATGGCTTCGGAGCCTTCGGCGAGGGCGGCCAGCAGCTCGGCCCACTGCTGCACGAGGCGGCTGTCGTCGAGGGGCTGCAGACCGCGGCCTTCGATCAGCCGGCCGCAGCGTTCGGCATGCCAGAGGCTGCTGCGGTTGGCGTTGGCTTCGGGACGCCGGAAGGCGACCCCCTCGGCGATGGCGCGTTCGTTCGGGAGGCCATCGGCATCGCGGAGGCCGGCCTCGCTGAGCAGTCGACCGCAGCTCACGGCGGAGAGGCCGTAGCGGCGACCCAGGTCGGTGAGGGTCACCCAGGGCTGTGGGGCTTGCATGGTGCCGGATTCCGACTGCATGCATGCTGGCGTGGATAGAAAAAGCCGCAACCTGTCAAGTTGGTTTTGGTGCAAACCCTCACAACTTTTTCAAAAGTTCATGATTGGGGTGGGAGGGTCCCAGCCAGGCCTCCAGGGCAGGGCTGAACACCTCGCGGATCACCGTCAGGGCACGGCCGCCGCGGAAGAAGCGGTAGCGCCGGCTCCAGAATGGTCCGCCCGTCCCCAGGCGCTCCTGCAGCCACGGGGCCTGCACCAGGGCCAGGCCGTCCACCTCCCGGAACAGCTCGGCCCGGTCGGCGGTGAGCGATCGCCAGATCGGTTGTTCCCGGTCCTGCAGGTGCCGCTCCGCCAGGGCAACGTTCCACCAGCTCTCGGCCCAGGCCAGGGTGCGGGGGCCGCAACGCAGCCACACCTGCCGCCGCAGCAGCGGAGGCTCCAGGTCGCCGGTCTCGGGCGGCTGGCCCGGGTCGCCGCCGGGGTCTGCGGCCATGGCCACCACCTCCACCTGCACCGGTTCACCGCTCAGCAGCTGGAAGTGGCGCGTCGGCCCACCGTCACCCAGCAGCAGCAGCCGCCAGGCCGGTGTCAGTTCACGACCGTCCAGGTGGGGGCTGCGCCAGACGATCTGGGGCGAGGGCCTCAGGGGGGCGATCGGCGGACCGGCGGCGGGGGCAACGCTAACGGCCGAGGCTGAGGCTTCGTCGCTCGTTGCCCTGGCCGATCTCGACGCCGTCGGCCGTCACGGCCAGCAGCCGCCAGCCGGTGCTGCCGATCCCCTCGCCGGCGGTCACCGACAGGGGGCCGGCGGCGGTCGAGAAGATGGCACTGTCGCGCTGGCCGGCGGTCTGCACCACCCCCAGCAGGTCCGGCAGCGGCAGCTGCACCGGCGGCGGGGGCAGCCGCGGCGGGGCCGGCGGCGGCAGCGGCACCCGGATCGGCGGTGGGCCGATGCGCCGGATCGGCTCCCGATGGCGGGGGGGATGGGCCCTCGGCTTCGCCGTCGGCGCGACGGGAGCCCGTGGGGGTGGAGGGGGGGGTTGCGGTGTCAGGGTGACGGTGTCGGGGACTGGCGCCGGCGCGGGGTCCGACGCCAGGGGGGCGGCCGGGGTCTCCATGGTCCGCAGCCGCTCAAGCATCCGCCACTGCCGCTCCTGCTGCAGGTCGAGCTGAACCCGCTGCTGGTTCTGCCAGAGGTGGACCATCCCACCGACCAGCAATCCCAGGCCCAGGCCCATGACCAGCCGCCGCCGGCGGGGCGCCGGGGGAGGGGCCGCCGCGGGCAGGGCCGGTGGGGGCGGCTCAGTTCCGACGAACACCCGGTCCATCACCTGTTCGGCCCGCAGCTCCCACAGGGCCAGCTGAGCGGCGAGCGCGTCGTCAGGGGCATCCAGTGGAGGTCGGCGGTCCAGAACCAGGAGGCAGGTGGCCGACCCTATCGATCCACGGTCGCCGGAGCAAGCGCCGCACGCCGCCGCTCCTGCTGTTCCAGCCAGAGCAGCAGGGCCGTCACATCGGCCGGGCTCACCCCCGGCAGCCGTGAGGCCATGCCCAGGTCGACGGGCCGCTGCCGGTCCAGGCGCTCGCGGGCCTCGCGCGACAGGGTCGTGATCTCGGCATACACAATCTCCGCGGGGATCGGCCGCTGCCCCTGGTCCTGCACCCGCCGGATCTGGTCCTCCTGGCGGGCCAGGTAACCGCTGTACTTGACGTCGATCTCGGCCCCCTCCCGCACCTCCCGCGGCAGGGTCGCCGGGGTGAGGCCGAGGCGCACCAGATCGTCGGCATGCACCCCCGGCCGGCGCAGCAGGTCGGCCAGCAGGATCGAGCCCCGCACGGCCGCGCCGGTCTGCGCTTCGACGGCCGCCGCCGCCGGTTCCCCGGCCCGCAGGCGCACCGTGTCCAGCCGCCGCCGTTCGGCGGCGATGGCCGCCTGCTTCTGCTCGAACAGCTGCCAGCGACGGTCATCAATCAACCCCAGTTCGCGGCCGAGGGGGGTGAGCCGCCGGTCGGCGTTG
>CAZWFG010000157.1:0-3535 GCA_964632245.1 uncultured Synechococcus sp.
CCGCCGCACCGGCGCCACGGTGCTGCTCACCAGCCACTACATGGGCGACATCACCGCCCTCTGCCCGCGGGTGCTGTTGATCCATGGCGGCCGGCTGGTGCACGACGGTGCCCTGGCCGATCTCACCAGCCGGCTGGCCCCATGCCGGGCGGTGCGGCTTGACCTGCGCGAACCGGTGGCCGTGGAGGCCATCGCCCCGTTCGGCATGGTGGAGCAGATGGACGGTCGGGAGGTGCGGCTGCTGATTCCGCGGGAGCGGTTGACGGAGGCGGTGGCCGGCCTGCTGGCCCGCTTTGATGTGGTCGATCTGGAGGTCAACGATCCACCGATCGAGGAGTTGATCGGTGGCCTGTTCCGCCAGGGAGGTCGGCCATGACCGACCGCTGGACCCGGGGGCCCCGGCACGGCCTGCGGGTGGCCCGGGCGTTGCTGGGCAGCCAGTACGCCACCATGCTCGAGTACCGCGCTGAGATCGCCCTCTGGGCCCTCTCGGGGGTGCTGCCCCTGATCATGCTGGCGGTCTGGAGCCAGGCGGGGGCCGCCGCGGCCGATGGGTTGGATGCGGGTCAGCTGGACCGGTATTTCGTGGCGGCGTTTCTGGTGCGCCAGTTCACGGTGGTGTGGGTCACCTACAGCTTTGAGGAAGATCAGCTTCACGGGAGGTTGTCGCCCTGGCTGCTGCAGCCGTTGCAACCCCTGTGGCGCTATGTGGCGGCCCACGTGGCCGAGCAGGCCACCCGGTTGCCGTTCGTGCTGCTGTTTGTGGGGGTGATCGCCCTGGTGCATCCGTCGGCGCTGTGGATGCCATCACCGTCGCGGCTGCTGCTGGGGGTGCTGGCCACGTGGCTGGCCTTTGCCGTCAATTTCCTGCTGCAGAGCCTGATCACCATGGGCTGCTTCTGGACCGAGCGCGCCAGTGCCCTCGACCGGCTGCTGTTCATTCCGTATCTGTTTCTGTCGGGCATCAGTGCACCGCTCGAAACCTTCCCCGAGGGTGTGCGTCGCTTCGCCCTGGCGACACCGTTTCCTTACCTGCTGCACTTTCCGGCCCGGGTGCTGGCGGGCGAACCGGTGGAGCTGCTGCTGGGTTTCGGGGCATTGCTGGGCTGGGCGGCGGTGCTGCTTCCACTGGTGCTAGGGCTCTGGCGCTTGGGGGTGCGGCGCTACGGCGCGATGGGGGCCTGAGGGATGGTCGGTTTGTCTCGCCATGGCCGGGTGCTGCTGCGGTTCTGGAGCACATCCCTCGCCAGCCAGACCGAATACCTGTTCAACTTCGCCGTTGAACTGCTGGCCATGGCCGGCAATCTTGCCGGCAGCTGGTTCGTGCTGTCGCTGTTCTTCCGCCATGGCCAGCAGCTGGGCGGCTGGAGCTGGGCCGAAGCGCTGGTGGTGCTGGGGGCTTACACCCTGCTGGACGGACTGGCCACCACCCTGTTGCGGCCGAATCTGAATGCCATCGTCACGTTGGTGCAGAACGGCAGCCTTGATTTCGTGCTGCTGAAACCGATCGACAGCCAGTTCTGGCTGTCGACCCGGCTGATCGCCCCGGTGGGAGTGCCCCAGATCGTGTTGGGGGCAGGGCTGATGCTGTGGGCGGCGGGCCGCGCCGGCGCTCCGCTATCTCCTCTCGCCCTGGCCAGCACAGCCCTGCTGCTGCTGGCGGCTTCGGTGAGTCTGTACAGCCTGTGGTTTCTGGTGGCAGCGACCAGCATCTGGTTCACCAAGATCTGGAATGCCACCGAGGTGCTGCGCAACGTGCTGGTGGCGGGCCGCTATCCCATCAGTGCGTATCCAGCCGGGGTGCGCAGCCTGCTGACCCTGGTGCTGCCAGTGGCCTTTCTGACGACGGTGCCTGCCGAAGCCCTGCTCGGCCGCGCCAGGGCCGACGCCTTGCCCCTGGCCCTGCTGGTGGCCCTGGGATTGTTCACCGCCAGCCGACTGTTCTGGCGCCACGCCCTGCGCTTTTACACCTCCGCATCGAGTTAGGTCGCGGCGACGGCGATGGCGGCCAGACGAACAGATCACCCTGGAGGGGCGGCAGCCCCGGGCCCACCGGGGGCGCTGTTCCAGCCGCAGGCGCCGCCTGGGCGGTGGTCCACCAACCCAGGTCAGAGGCCCGGAAGATCGCGTAGGGGGAAGCAACGGCCATGGCAGGGCTGTCAGTACACCAGTACTAGCAGCGGAGCGGTGTGGCCGTCAACGGTGCTGGGGCGCCATCGTGGAGGGACGTTCCGAGCGGTTCCCATGCGCCTGTCCCTGCCACCTGTGTTGCTGACGGGTTGCACCGCAGCATTTGTGCTGACGACGGTGACGGCGCTTGCCGGCACCGTGACCAACGGGAATCCGTCGACCGGGGGGCTCTACTGGCAGAAAGTGGACAACTCCGGAAAGGTCCAGTACATCTGCCGGTCCAACAATGAGCCGGGCATCCAGAAGAATGCCCGCTGCCAGGGGGCCAAGGCGGTGAAGCCCTGACCCCGCGGCTCAGGCGACGGGGGGGAGGCCCAGGGCTTCGGCACCCCAGCGGCGGCTGAATTCCGACTGCATATGCCAGGCGGCCAGCAGTGACTTGGTCATGCGCCGCAGCTCTTCGATGTCGTTGCAGGCATCGATGGCACGGGTCTGTGCTTCAAGGGCGAACTGGCGGCTTAGGGACAGGTCGGAGGCCATGGACGGAAAGCTGTTGAGGCAATGCTAAGAACTGTTGCAAGGCTGTGGAGGGTGGATCTCCGCATGAGCCCCCCAGGGTGGGCTTGGCTCACGCGGCCGCAGCCGCCCTGGTGGTGATCAGCACCAGCAAGTCGCAGAGGCTGTCGACCTGGGCTTCGGTGAACAGACCCTCGGGACCCATGGGGGCCAGATCGCTGAATGGCGGGTCGTAGAGCCGAGCGGGATCCATCACGCCACGGCTGGTGAGTTCATCGATGATTTCGTTGATGAATCGAATCTGCGTCGCCGTGTGGATGCCATCGGGGAGAAACTCGGCAAACAGTTCCTTGGCGGCATTGCGATCAAGACCGACGAGGGAACGGATGAACAACCCAATGCGCATAGGTGCGCAGCACGCACCTTGATGTGAATGCCGTTCCTTTGATCATGCACTCAGCCGCCCACGAGCGGCTGGAGGGTGTCGAGAATGTCAGCCAGTTCGACTGTGGCCACTTCTGTGTCGTAGGCCGCTTGGGCCCGCAACCAATACCCGGGACTGAGCCGCAGCACGCGACAAAGACGCAGGTCAGTGTCGGCTGTGATCGCCCTCTGGCCCGCGATGATTTCGCTGATCCGGGATGCGGGGACCCCGATGGATTTGGCCAGTCGGTATTGGCTGATGCCCAGCGGTTCAAGGAACTCCTCCTGAAGAAGTTCACCAGGGCTGATCGGTGCGAGACGTGTCATGGGCAGGGTTCAGTGGTAGTCAACAACTTCAACATCGTCGGCACCGCTGTCCGACCAGCGAAAACAAAGCCGATACTGATCGTTGATGCGGATGCTGTGTTGTCCGGCTCGATCACCGCGCAACGCTTCCAGGCGGTTA
>CAZWFG010000157.1:3635-4998 GCA_964632245.1 uncultured Synechococcus sp.
CCAGACGATGATCGCCCACGACCCCTGGCTTGAGCTGCAGTCGGTCGAGGCCTGGCTGGGGGATCGACGGGTGTTCGCCAACCTCAGCCTGACGCTGCTGCGCGGACAACACGCGGCGGTGCTGGGTCCCAATGGCGCCGGCAAGAGCACATTGTTGCGGCTGATCACCCGCGAGATTCATCCTGTGGTGCGGCCCGGATCCTTTCTGCGGCTCTTCGGGCAGGAGCGCATCGTGCTCAGTGATCTGCAGCGGCGCCTGGGGCTGGTGTCGCCTGCCCTCGAACAACGGGTCTCGCCGGCCCTGCCCGTCGCCGAGGTGGTGGGGTCGGGCTGGTTCGGGTCGGTGGGCCTGGGGCGTCTGCATCAACTCAGCCGCAGCCAGGCCGATCGCGTCGCTGAAGATCTGGCCGACCACGGCCTCGCCGACCTGGCCGATCGGCGCTTCGGTCAGCTGTCCGATGGCCAGCGGCGACGGGTGCTGCTGGCCCGCGCCCTGGTCCAGCGTCCTGAGGTGCTGGTGCTTGATGAACCGCTCAACGGCCTTGACCTCAGGGCCCGCCATCAGCTGCTGGGCGAGCTGCGGCAGCTGGCGGCCGCCGGCACCACCCTGCTGCTGGTCACCCATCAGATCGAGGCGGTGGTGCCGGAAATCAGCTGCTGTGTGCTGCTGCGACAGGGTGAACTGGCGGCGATCGGCACCCCGGCTGAGGTGCTGCAGGACGGCCCCCTCAGTGACCTGTTCGCGACGCCCCTGCAGGTGGTCGAGGCCAACGGTTACCGGCAGGTGTTGCCGGCCTGATGCTGGCCACAGCACAACGCCCCGGGGTGGAACCCCAGGGCGTTGAAGGGGCCGCACGGGTGCTCCGAGGGACCCGTGCGGTGGAGGTTGTGAAAAGGGTCACGAAGGACGTGACCGTGGGTTCTTCGGTTGTTGGGCGGAGCTGCCGGCGCAGGCACCTGGGGCCTTGCGATCCAGTGGGGTTTCCGTCAGCCCGGGGGCACCTGGCACGGTGCATCGGGGTTGGCCATGGCGACCAGGAAACCAGATCTCGGAACAGACTGTTGGAGCAGGGGCCGGATCGTCAGCGCGCTCCTGGCTGGTGCTGAGGGGGGGTGTCATCCATCGATGGAGCCTCCGAATCCCGTTGATGGAACAATCGCACCGCCATCGGCCCCTGGCAATGGCTGCTGCTCCCGTCGCCATCAGTCTTCATCGGCCGAGATCTGCCGTCATGAAGGGCGCTTCACGTCATCTGGCTGCGGATGATCCGGTCCCACAGCGGCGTCGGCAGCAACCGCCGCGCAATCACCGATCCGGCCCGGTGGCCGCAGAGGATCCGGGCGGGCGGATGGGGTGCCGTCA
>CAZWFG010000158.1:0-4993 GCA_964632245.1 uncultured Synechococcus sp.
CAGCACCCGCGGCCCGTCGGCCGCAGCCGCCAGGTCGTTGATGCCGGCCACCCAGACGGGATGTCCGGCCCGGGCGGCGGCCTGCATCAGGGCGACGCTCGAATCCTTCTCCGGTCGCAGCTGCGGCACCGGATCGACGAGAAACAGCTGGTCGGTCATGGGGGGAGGGGCCGGCGGGATCGCGGCGGATCAGGCCAGCAACGCGTCGAGCTGCCCTGACCGTTCCAGGGCATGCAGATCGTCGCAGCCACCCACGTGGCGGCCGTTGATGAAGGTCTGGGGCACGCTGCGGCGGCCGCCGGACCGCTGGGCCATGGCCTCACGGGCGGGCTCGTCACCGTCGATGGCGTGTTCGGTGTAGGCCACCCCCTTGCGGTCCAGCAGCTGTTTGGCCCGGATGCAGAAGGGGCAGGCCCGCCAGGTGTAGATCTCGACGCTGGCGGCCATGGGCACCTCTGCTGCGGCCCGATCCTAGGGGGGGTGCCACGGCCGCCCGTCGGGCGGCCCCGTTGAGTACGGTCAGAACACCTCCTGTTCATCCATTCCGGCCGCTCCGTGCTCGACATCACCGACTTCAAGCGCGATCTCTCCGAGCTCACCGACCGCCTGGGCCATGCCCAGGACTGTCTTTGACGTACCGGCCCTGACCGCCCGCCAGCAGGACCTCGAACAGCTGGCTGCTCAGCCTGACTTCTGGGACGACCAGCAGAACGCCCGTCGCCAGATGCGCCTTCTGGACGATGTCAAGGCGCAGCTGCAGCAGCTGGAGCGCTGGACCGCCGTGGTGAACGACGGACGCGCCACCCTGGAACTGCACGAGCTGGAACCGGATGACGGCCTGCTGCAGGAGGCGCAGACCGCCCTTGACGGCCTCCGCCGGGATCTCGATCGCTGGGAGCTTGAACGTCTGCTGAGCGGCACCTATGACGCTGAAGGGGCGGTGCTGTCGATCAACGCCGGCGCCGGTGGCACCGACGCCCAGGACTGGGCGCTGATGCTGATGCGCATGTACACCCGCTGGGCCGAGGCCCACGGCATGCGGGTGACGGTTGATGAGCTTTCCGAAGGGGAGGAAGCGGGCATCAAGAGCTGCACCATCGAGATCGAAGGGCGCTACGCCTATGGCTACCTGCGCAACGAGAAGGGCACCCATCGGCTCGTGCGCATCTCGCCGTTCAATGCCAACGACAAGCGTCAGACCAGCTTCGCCGGGGTCGAGGTGATGCCCAAGCTCGACGACGAGGTCGAGCTCGACATCCCCGACAAGGACCTGGAGATCACCACCAGCCGCTCCGGTGGCGCCGGCGGCCAGAACGTCAACAAGGTGGAGACGGCGGTGCGCATCCTGCACGTGCCCACCGGCCTGGCGGTGCGCTGCACCCAGGAACGCTCGCAGCTCCAGAACAAGGAGAAGGCCATGGCCCTGCTCAAGGCCAAGCTGCTGGTGATCGCCCAGGAGCAGCGGGCCGCCCAGATCGCCGACATCCGCGGCGACATGGTCGAGGCGGCCTGGGGGAACCAGATCCGCAACTACGTCTTCCACCCGTATCAGATGGTCAAGGATCTGCGCACCGCCGAGGAGACCACCGATGTGCAGGGGGTGATGAACGGCGACCTCGACCCCTTCATCCAGTCCCTGCTGCGCCAGGGGGTCGACAGTGGTGCCGAGGAGGTGATGGCATGAGCAGCACGAACCAGGAACCGGCCCCTCCGGAACCCACCACGACCCCTCCGGACCCCACCACGGTCCCTGAACCGACCCCGGTTTCCGAACCCACCACGGTTTCCGAACCCACCATGGGTCCGGAACCGACCCCGGTCACCACCCCGCCCCCCAGTTACGTCAAGCTGGCGATGCGCAACATGGTGCGCAAGGGACGCCAGAGCCTGCTGCACTTCGGCCTCACGGCCGTTGGCCTGGCCACAGTGCTGCTGCTGCTCGCCTGGTTTGCCCGTCCGAGCGTGCCGGGGGCATGAACCAGCCCCTGCCGGAGGTCGATCTTGCCTTCGACGGCCCGGCGGACCCGCTGGCACCTGCGGCCTGGGAGGCGCTGCTGGCCTGCTGGCTGGCCCAGCTCCAGCAGGAGCTGCCCGAGGGCCTGCAGGCGCCGGCCTACAGCCTCGGGCTGCAACTCTGTGATGACGCCACCATCGCTGCCCTCAACGGCGAATGGCGTCAGCAGCCACGGCCCACCGATGTGCTGGCCTTTTCGGCCCTCGAGGATGACGGCTCGGAGGGAATGCCGCCGCTGCCCGTCAGTGCCGGTGATGCCCCCCTGGAGCTCGGTGACATCGTCATCTCCCTCGACACCGCCGCCCGCCAGGCCGCCGACCACGGCCATGACCTGCGGGAGGAACTGCTGTTTCTCGCCAGCCATGGCCTGCTGCATCTGCTGGGCTGGGACCATCCCGACGAGGCCAGCCTGGAGCGGATGCTGCAGCGCCAACATCAGCTGATGGCGCAGACTGCCACCGGATTCGGCGGTATGGTGCCGTCACCGTGACCGGGCCCGGTGGCCCCCTGGGATGGTGCAGCGGGTGACCAGCGAGTTCGAACCCAGTGACACCTCCCGTGACACCCTGCGGGATGCACCGTTGCCCGCGCTGGGCAGCCTGCGCCGGGGTCGCCTCCTGCGGGCCGGTGCCTGGCAGGTGGCCCGGGATCTGCCTGCCAGTTTCCGCTATGCCGCCCAGGGTCTGGTCTATGCCTTCGGCAGCCAGCGCAACTTCCGCATCCATGTGTTCACCGGAGCGGCGGTGCTGGCCCTCGCCCTCTGGCTGCAGCTGCCGTTGCAGCAGGTGGCCGTGCTGGTGCTCACGATTGCCGCCGTGCTCGTGCTGGAGCTGATCAACACCGCCGTGGAGGCCGTGGTCGATCTGGCCGTGGGGCGGCGGTTCCATCCGCTGGCCCGCATCGCCAAAGATTGTGCCGCCGCTGCCGTCCTCACCGCCGCCCTCGCGTCGCTGCTCATCGCCGGGCTGCTGCTGTTGCCGGCCTTCGTCGTGCGTCTGGGGGTGGGCTGATGCTGCTGGTGCTCGACAACTACGACAGCTTCACCTTCAACCTGGTGCAGTATCTGGGCGAGCTGGCCGCCGACCATCCCCTTGCCGCCGATCTGCGGGTGGTGCGCAACGACGCCCTTGATCTGGCGGCCATCGAGGCCCTGGCCCCGGCGGCGATCCTCATTTCCCCCGGGCCCGGCACCCCCGATGAGTCGGGTGTCTGCCTTGAGGTGCTGCAGCAGCTGGGTCCCCGCCTGCCGATCCTGGGGGTCTGCCTCGGCCATCAGTGCCTGGCGCAGGTGTACGGCGGGCGGGTGGTGCGGGCCCACGAGCTGATGCATGGCAAGACATCCCCCGTGCGCCACAGCGGCCAGGGGGTCTTCGCCGGCCTGCCCGAACCCCTCACCGCCACGCGCTACCACTCGCTGATCGCCGACCGCGACAGCCTGCCCGACTGCCTCGAGATCACCGCCTGGCTTGAGGACGGCACGATCATGGGCCTGCGTCACCGGGACCATCCCCACCTGCAGGGGGTGCAGTTCCATCCCGAAAGCGTGCTCACCCAGGCGGGCCACCAGCTGCTGGCCAATTTCCTGGCCTGCGCGTCAGCCTGATCCCGGCGGTGCAGCGCTGCTAGCGTCCCGGGCCGACCCCTCGCCTTCCTCCGCCGATGCTGCGCGCCCCGCTTCTTCCCGGCTGTGGCCTGGCGGCACTGCTGTTGGCCCTGCCGGCCGGTGCCGGCGGTGGGGTGAGCATCACCAGCTACGGCCACAGTGCCCTGCTCATCAACGGTGGCGGCACCACGGTGCTGGTGAATCCGTTCAAGGCGGTGGCCTGCGCCGCCGGCCTGCCCGAGCCGCGGGTGCGGGCCGATGTGGCCCTGGCCAGCAGCCGCCTGCGGGATGAAGGCGCCCAGGTGGCCACGGCCCGGCTGTTGGCCGACCCGGGGTCCTATCGGGTGGCCGGCCTGCGGCTCGAAGGGGTGGCGGTGCCCCACGATCGTGTCGACGGTCGCCGTTTCGGCTCGGCGGTGATCTGGCGCTGGAGCCAGGGCGGCCTCGAGTTCGCCCATCTCGGCGGTGTCGCCGGAGCCCTCAAGCCCGAGGACAAGGTGCTGCTGGGGCGGCCCGATGTGCTGATCCTCGGCGTCGGCGGCGGGGCCAAGGTCTACGACGGTGCCGAGGCGGCGGCGGTGGTGCGGGACCTGCGGCCGCGGGTGGTGATCCCGGTTCAGTACGTGCGCGGGGACAAGGCCCCCAAAGACTGTGACCAGACCGGCATCAAGCCGTTCCTGGACGCCCTGGGGCCGACGACCGTCAAGCGTCCGGGCGCCACCCTCTCCCTCGCCGGTCCCCTGCCGGAGGGGCCGGTGGTGCAGCTGCTGCGCTGAGGCGGGATCAGCCGATTCCCTCCACCCGGCACCAGGCCTCCCAGAACCGCTGCATCTGCTCGCGGTTGCCGAGGCTCAGCCGCAGCGAGCCGTCGATCAGGGGTTTGCCGGCCATTGAACGCACCAGGATCCCCTCCTCGTGGCGCAGGCGGTGTTCCGCTCCGGCGGGCCCCTGCCGGGGCCAGAGCAGCAGATAGTTGCCGCCGGCGGCGTGGTGGCGCACCCCCGCCTGCTGCAGCTGCAGCAGCAACCACTGCCGCGCCGCCAGCACCTCGGCCACGTAGCCATCGACGTAGGCCTGATCCTCCAGGGCTGCGAAGGCTGCCGTCACGGCAAAGCTGTTGATGTCGTAGGGGCCCGTCACCCGGCCCACCCGCTCCACCAGGCCCGCGGCCCCGAGGGCGAAGCCGATGCGCAGGCCGGCGATGCCGGCGGTCTTGGACAGCGAGCGCAGCACCAGCAGGTTGGGATGGGCGGCGAAGGGGTCGCCGCCGGCCGCCAGCAGCGGTGGCAGCACGCTGTCGCCGGTGAAGGCCTCGTAGAGCTCATCCACCACCACCAGGGTGTGGGGTGCGGCCGCCGCGAGCTCCAGCACCCGCT
>CAZWFG010000159.1:0-4831 GCA_964632245.1 uncultured Synechococcus sp.
TGGCGACATCCTGCGCATCCCGCCGGGCACATTCCGTCGCTCGATCTCGGATCCCGCCGGTTCGGTGGTGCTCAACCAGGCCGTGCGTGACCCCGCCACCAATGTGGTGCGCGAATTTCGTGTGTACAACAGCGGCCGCATCCCCCGTCTGTTTGCCGTCACCAGCCGCACCGCCCCCTTGCCCAAACTGCATGGCTGCTGCTGGTGAGGCCGGCGGACCTCAGGCGTCGGCGGTCGACAGTTCCTCGGCTTCGATGCACCACTCCAGGGTGCTGGTGACCCCACCGGGACCGTGGAAAGTGCCGCTCACCGCCGCCGTCAGTTCAGGGTTCGATGAACTGGCCAAGGGGATGTAACGATCATCGACCGGACCTCGGCCACTGGGGTCGAAACCACGCCAACCGGCCCCGGGGAGATACACCTCAGCCCAGGCATGCAGGTCGTAGCGGTGGGGTCGCGGTTCCACCAGGTGGTAACCACTCACAAAGCGGGCGGGCAGGCCGATGCAGCGGCAGCATTCGATCAGCAGCACCGCCAGGTCACGGCACGACCCGACCCGCTCCCGCAGGGTGCGACCGGCGGGCCAGGGCGGTCCATGGTGGCGCTGGGTGTAATTGACCCGCTCCTGGATCATCTCGACCAGTTGCTGCAGAAACGTGAGGGCCTGGTGATCGCTGCCGATCAGGGCCTCCTGGGCCAGGGCCACCGCCGCCGGATCGTGCTGACCGTTCGGCAGCCAGCCCTGCAGGTTGCTGAGCAGGTCGGCATTGAGCCGACCGATGGGATACGGCAGCCTTGGCGCCTGCTCCTCAAGGCAGAGCTGCAGCAGCGGTGGCGTGCGGGTGATCACTTCCGATTCTGAGACGATCTCGAACCGGTCGGTGTTGCCGACGAAGCGGGCCCGCAGGATCTGGTCGCCGCCAGCAGCCAGCAGTTCGTATTGATGGCAGGGTTCGGGGTTGAACCGCAGCCGGTGGCTGATCAGCTGCTGGAAGCCGATGGTGCGCGGCATCAGGCAGAAGCGATGCGGACCCAGCTGAATCGGTTTGTCGTAGGTGTAGACGAACCGATGACTCAGTCGGACGTGCATGACGACGCAGCGAAGTAGCGGAATTCCAGTTGGCCATGCAGATGGTTGAGCTGGATCTGCAGGTCGTCGATCACTTCGTGGAGGCCACCGTTGATCACATCATCCACGCGGGCGTAGTTCCAATGGGCCCGCAAGGGGCCCAACAGGTGACTGACGCCGTTATGCCCCTTGTGCAGCGGCTGCTGCTCGATCTCCTCCAGCGAGGTCGCCAGCCCATTGAGGCAATAGCGCACGGACCGGGGGAAGTCGGGGTCCAGCAGCAGGAAGCCCGCCACACCGCTGGGGGTGATGGGTTGCTGCGTGTGCTGCCGGTACATCTGATAGGCACTGGCGCAACGCAGCAGGGCGATCCACTGCAGTTCATCGATCGCGCCACCCACAGCTTCGGCGCTGGGCAACAGCAAGAAGTACTTCACATCGAGGATGCGAGCCGTCTTGTCGGCCCGCTCCAGCAGGCGGCCCAGGTTGGCGAACTGCCAGCTCAGATCGCGGCGCATGGTCGAATCGGCGATGCCGTACAGCTGCTGACAACCCCGGCGCACCTGCTGCAGCTGCTCCGGCAGGGGCTCGCTCCAGAACGGCTCCCCGGGCTGCAGGTCAAGGTAGAGGGCATTGAGCTCTTCAAAGAACTCGTTGGGGATCACCTCCCTGATCTGGCGGGCATTCTCCCGGGCGATCGCAATGCAGTTGCGGATCGCGTTCGGGTTGTCCTTCTGGGCCAGGAGGAACTGCACCACCTGGTCGGGTCGACCTTCGGGATGCAGATCCTCGAACAGGCTGCGGTCGGCGCAGGCATCAATCAGCGACAACCACACCGAAGGAGCATCGTTGGCCATGTCGAGGGCCACCGACTGGCTCACCTCCAGAAAGCGCGCCAGATTCTCGGCCCGCTCCACGTACCGGAAGATCCAGTACAGCTGTTCGGCTACGCGGCTGAGCATGAGACCACCCAGGTGTCCTTGCTGCCGCCCCCCTGGGACGAGTTCACCACCAGGGAACCCCGCTGCAGGGCGACACGGGTGAGGCCCCCGGGGGTCACCCAGGTGCCCCGGCCCCGCAGGATGTAGGGCCGCAGGTCCACATGGCAGGGGTACAGCTCACCGTCGCTGAGGGAGGGGACCGTCGAGAGTTCGAGGGTGGGCTGGGCGATGTAGTTGCGGGGGTTGGCTTCGATCAGCCCTCGGAAGGTCTCGATCTGTGCCGCATCGGCATGGGGGCCGATGAGCATCCCGTAGCCACCGGCTTCGGACACCGCCTTCACCACCAGTTCCGGCAGGTGCTCGAGCACATAGCGACGATCGTCATCGCGGGAGCACAGGTAGGTGGCGACGTTGGGGATGATCGGTTCTTCGTCAAGGTAGTACCTGATCATCTCAGGCACATAGGCATAAATGAGCTTGTCATCGGCCACGCCGGTGCCGGGGGCATTGGCAATCGCCACTTCCCCCTGGGCAAAGCAACGCATCAGCCCCTTCACCCCCAGCATCGAATCGGCGCGGAAGCAGTCGGGATCCAGGAAATCGTCGTCGATGCGGCGGTAGATCACGTCCACACGCTCGAGGCCCACGGTGCTGCGCATCCAGACCTTGCCGCCCTCGCAGACCAGGTCAGAACCCTCCACCAGCTGGATGCCCATCAGCCGCGCCAGGTAGCTGTGCTCGAAGTAGGCGCTGTTGTAGACCCCGGGCGTGAGCAGCACCACCCTTGGCGACGAGGTCCAGGGGGCCATCTCCTGCAGGGTCTGCAGCAGCTGCGAGGCGTAATCGTCGATCGGCGTGACCCGCTGGCTGTGGAACAGATCGCCGAAGAGCTGCTTCATCACCCGGCGGTTCTCCAGGAAATACGCCACCCCCGATGGGCAGCGCAGGTTGTCTTCCAGCACCCGCCAGGTGCCCTCGCCGTCGCGGATCAGATCGAGGCCCGAGATGTGGCACCAGCGGTTGAGGGGTGGCATCTGGCCAAGCATCTGCGGCCGCCATCCCTGGCTGCTGAGCACGTCCTCCCGGGGGATGACGCCGTCCCTGAGGATCTTCTGGTCGCCATAGACGTCGGCGAGAAAACGATCGATGGCCTCCAGCCGCTGCACCAGACCGGCGTCGAGCCGCTGCCAGTCGTCGTGGTCGATCAACCGGGGCAGCGGGTCGAAGGGCAGGATGCGTTCGCTGGCCTCGGCCTCACCGTTGTAAAGCCGGAAGGTGGCGCCGAGGCGCTTGAGCAGCTGCTCGGCGGCCCGGTGGTTGTGGTTGAGGCGATGCAGACCCAGGGCCCCCAGCTGATCCATCAGGGCCCCCATGGCCCGGCGGGGGGTATGGCTGGGGCTCATGTATTCATCAAAGCCCGCACTGGGCGCGTAGGTCTCGAACATGGGCCAGGCAGCGCTGCGGGAATGGTCGTCAATCAGGGGGGCTCCCCAGTGTGACGACAGTTACCGAATGTGGCCCTTGGATCTCCCTCTCCCCACTCTGTAGTATCCGCTACTCAAAGCGGACGGCCCCGCGGAGCAAGATCCCACGCATCGCATGGATGTCGCGACAATGGACCACAGCGAGGGCGATGGCACCACGGTGATGCCCACGACCCGCAGCTCCTCCAGGGTGCGAGGCGCAGAACCCCTGGTCTGTTACCAGCAGCTGCAGCAGGACCAGGGTCAGGGCGGCGGTCCGGTGCCGTCGCCGCGGCTCACCCAGCTGTCGCTGATCGAAGAGATCACCTGGCTTTGATCTGCCGGAATTCCCGCAGGCAGTAGCGGCAACCGCCCATCGTCTCAAGGTGCCGTTCAGGGGTGATGACGATCACGGCCACCGGATGCTCGCGGCAGCGGATCTGGATGGGTGATCGATAACTGCGGTAACGGATGCCGTCGTAGTCGTAACGGTCGCCGAATCGTGAGCGGGCCCGGGCCAGAAAGGTCGCTTCGTCGATGCGGCTGCCCATCGTGTCAGAGCAGCTGGTACAGCTGGGCCATCGGCAGCTGCGTCGCCGGCTCGCAGGTCAGCAGGGTGTCATCGGCGAACACCTCGTAGGTTTCGGGATCCACCGAGATGCGTGGTCGTGCTGTGTTGAGACGCATCGCCTCCTTGCCGATGCCGCGGGTGTTGACCACAGGCACACAGGCACGCCGCAGCCCCAGGCGCCGGGGCAGGTCGGCATCAAGGGCGGCCTGGGAGATGAAGGTGAGGCAGCTGGGCGCCAGGGCCGCGCCGTAGGCGGCGAACATCGGCCGGCCATGCACCGGACCCGGTGTCGGAATCGAAGCGTTGGCATCGCCCATCTGGGCCCAGGCGATGCTGCCCCCCTTGAGCACCAGCTGCGGCCGCACGCCGAAGAAGCCCGGCTTCCACAACACCAGATCGGCCAGCTTGCCCACCTCGATCGATCCCACCTGACCATCGATGCCATGGGCAATGGCCGGGTTGATGGTGACCTTGGCGATGTAGCGCTTCAGGCGGGCATTGTCGTGGCGCCCGCCCGCGGCGGCATCCTCAGGCAGCGGGCCCCGCTGCACCTTCATCTTGTGGGCGGTCTGGAACGTGCGGGTGATCACCTCGCCCACCCGGCCCATGGCCTGGGAATCGCTGGCGATGATGCTGAAGGCGCCCAGGTCGTGGAGGATGTCTTCGGCGGCGATGGTTTCGCGGCGGATGCGTGATTCGGCGAAGGCCACATCTTCGGGAATCGCTGCATCCAGGTGGTGGCACACCATCAGCATGTCGAGGTGTTCCTCGAGCGTGTTGCGGGTGT
>CAZWFG010000160.1:0-4808 GCA_964632245.1 uncultured Synechococcus sp.
ACCGAAAGATCGGTGCTGCAGGCCGCCCCCAGATCCCACTGGGCGACGCCCTCCCGGTGGGCCAGATCGGTGAGCGAGGCCTGCAGAGCCCCGGCGTCCAGGCTGGCATCGGCGACGGTCATCTCAGCGCCCTCCGACGGTGATGGCATCCACCTTGATGTGGGGCTGGCCCACGGTGACGTAGATGCTGCCGCTCACCGATCCACAGAACCCAGCCGCCAGGTCGAGGTCGTCGGCACACATCGAGATGCGCGGCATCACGGTCTCGGCATCACCGATCAATGTGGCCCCCTTGACCGGTTTGCCGAGGGTGCCGTTCTCGATGAGATACCCCTCTTCCACGGAGAAGTTGAACTGACCCGTGGGACCGACGCTGCCCCCGCCCATCACCTTGCAGTACAGGCCCCGGTCGATCGAGGCGATCAGGTCGGCGGGGCTGTGGGGTCCGGCGGCGATGAAGGTGTTGCGCATGCGGCTGGCCGCAGGGAAGGCATGGCTCTGGCGACGGCCGCTGCCGGTGCGGCGATGGCCGGTGCGCAGCTCGCCGGCCCGGTCCGACAGGAAGGCCCGCAGGACTCCGTTCTCGATCAGCACCGTCCGTTGCGGTGCCAGACCTTCGTCGTCCATCGCGAGGCTGCCGAAGGCGCCGGGGGACAGCCCCTCATCAATGGCGGTGAGGGCTTCATGGGCGATGGGCTGCCCGAGACGATCGGCGAACGGGGTGGTGCCCCGCTCGATCTGGGTGGTCTCGAGCAGATGACCGCAGGCCTCGTGGAAGATCACCCCGCCGAATCGGTTGGCCAGCACCACCGGATAGGTGCCGGCGTCCACGACCTCGGCATACAGCATGGCGGCGCTGCTGGCGGCCAGATCCAGGGCCGTGGCTTCGGCATCCCAGCGGCGCAGGTCATCCGGGTCATCAGAGCTGCCGAAGCGGCGGGCAACGCTCGAACGGTGGTCACCATCGGCCGCCAGCAGGCTGAGCCCCAGGGTCTGGTGCAACCTCAGATCCCGGTGGAAGGTGCCATCACTGGCCGCCACCAGCACCTCCTGCCAGTCGCGCGAGTAGCTGCCGCGCCGGGCCTGCACATGGCGGCCGTGACGCTGCAGCTGAGCCGTGCCGTCGAGCAGCCGTTCGGCGGCCTCCGCCACCCCGGGACAGCGGGCCAGGCCATCGCCGCGGCCGACCCCCAGGTCCCGCAGGGCCGGCAGCCCGTCGAAGCCACCGCCGGCAGCGCCGGCGGGCAGATCAAGACCCACCATGCCGAGGGCCTGGCCCAGGGCCTGGCGCAGGCCGGCATCGCTCAGGTCGTTGGTGCTGACAAAACCATCCCGCGTGGCGCTGGCTTTACCACGGAACACACGGATGCCGGCACCGCTGCCGAAGGACGGGCTGACGCTGGTCACCCGTTCCTGTTCGGCCAGCAGCGACAGACGATCACCCGACTCGAGAAACACCTCGACCAGGTCAGCCCCGGCGGCGGTGCCGGCCGCCAGCAGGGACTCCAGCCGAGTCCGCCATGACGGATCGGCGAAGCAGATGGGCATGCTCAGCGAACGGCGGGTTGGAAACGGTCGCTGACGAGGGGCGGCAGCAGGAACAGGCGCGCCATCTCGACCACATTGCCCAGCAGCGACGGCAGCTTGCGCAGCAACTTCAGGGGCGCAGGTGCATCGGAGGCATCAATGCGTTGCAGCGTCTCGTTGCGGCCCACCAGGCGCTCCAGACCAGCGAAGAACGACGGGTGGTTGACATCCAGCACCACCGGGAAGATGCGTGCCGAAGTTTCGTTCGTCTTCTCGATCACCAGCTTGTCGTAGTCGCGGGCATCCAAGCCGAGGGCTTCGTAGAACTCCTTGCGGGCCACGTCGCGCACGTACATGGTGGCAAACACAGCCAGCAGAAAGAACCGACACCACAACCGGGCAATGGGGCCGCGCACGGTGTCGGGCTGGGCTTTCATCAGGGCATCGAAGAAATCGCCGTGGCGGTTTTCGTCCTGGCACCAGTTCTCAAAGAAATTGAAGATCGGGAAGATCTTGCTCTCGGGATGCTGCTCCAGGTGACGGAAGATCGTGATGTAGCGCCAGTAGCCGATCTTTTCCGAAAGGTAGGTGGCGTAGAAGATGAACTTGGGCTGGAAGTGGGTGTAGGCCTTGTTCGCCGTCAGGAACCCGAGGTCGAGCTGAACACCGAAGTCACCCATGGCCTTGTTCAGGAAGCCGGCATGGCGGGCCTCATCGCGGGCCATGTGGGCAAAGCATTCAGCCAGCAGGGGATTGCGGGTCTTGATGCGGCGGCTCAGCTCTTTGTAAAGCAGAAACCCGGAGAACTCGGAGGTGCAGCTCTGCTCGAGGAACTCAACGAACACCTTGCGGGTCTCGGGATCCAGCTGATCGGCAGCCCCGTCAAAGGAACCGTCACGGACGAAATGGTGACGGTTGTAGTCCTTGCGGAACTCTTCGCAGATGGCCTCGAGTTCGACCTGGTTGGGTCGCAGGTCCATGGCCGCCATGGCCTCGAAGTCGGTGGTGTAGAACCGCGGCGTGAGGATCGTGTCCTTCACCGGCTCCTTGAACACCGGCTGGCCTGCGGCGTCGGGGGCATCGGCAAGAGCGCTGGGGGGAACCATCCGGCTGGGAGACTGGTCAGACCGCCCATCGTAAGGGGCGCGGGGCTCAGTTGGGCCCCAGCCATTTCTGGCCGTTAAGCCGCTGCACCGTGCGGCTCACCAGCAGGGCAAGGGTCGTCTTCTTCTCATCGATCAGAAACGACTCCAGCAGGGTGGGGTCGGCACCGGCCTCGGCCACGGCGATGGTCTTGGGGGCCTGAATGTCGTCGCGGGTGAAACAGAGCCAGAACCGCCGCGCCCCCGGCAACTCGCCCACCACCTGCCAGCAGGGCTCCCCGACCACGGGCATGGGGGCCTGCTCCAGCCGCAGGCTGGGTTCAGGGCCGCCGTAGCGGCAGATCTCACTCGCCAGGGCCGGCAGCAGCACCTCGGGCACGAAGCTGGCGAAGGGCTGGTCCTCGGGCTTGGGGGCGGGGGCGGGCTTGGGGGCGGGGGCGGCCTTTGCCGGCGCGGCGGTGCCCTCGGGGGGCAGGCTCTCCGGTTCGCTCACGGCACGGCGACAGCTGGGCGAAGGTTAGGCCAGTCGTGCCACCGCCCGGGTTACCAGCTGCCGTCGTCGCTCTCCCCCCAGTCCTCCTCCCGGGCGGCCGCCTGGGGCGCCGCCGCCGCCGGGGCCCGCACCACCCGATAAGGCACCGACACGGTCGGCGCCGGGGCGAAGGGATCCCGCTCAGGCCAGGGCTCGGGGCGGAAGGGCTGGCGTGGCTCAAAGGGCTGGCGGGGCTCGAAGGGTTCGGGCTCCGCACCGAAGCCGACCTCGTCCTCCTCCGTGGCACCCAGGGGGCGGGCAGGACGACGGGACCGCCGCCGCAGGGGTTCCGACGGGCCCGCCCCGACCAGGGACAGCAGGGCCGAGCCGGCACCAACGGCGGCACCACCCCCCGCCCCCAGCAGGATGAGACTGCCCAAGGGCAGCGACGGGGTGGTCCAGAGCAGCAGCCGCAGGCGAACCCCTTCGCCACGGTTCAGCACTCCCACCCCCAGGGCGGCCAGCAGGGGGAGCAGCACAGGCAGCAGCAGCAGGGCTCGCAGGTTCATGGCCAAGGGTCAGGGCCGCTGCAGAGGGTCGATGGGCCCCTGCCAGCGGCGCAGGTCACCGAGGTCGTAACCGAGCACATCGAGGGTCCGCGCCACCAGGAAATCGACCATGTCATCCAGGCTGGTGGGCTGGTGATACCACGCGGGAACGGGGGGAGCGATGCGGGCCCCGGCCTCGGCCAGGGTGGTGAGGTTGCGCAGGTGAATCAGGTTCCACGGCATTTCCCGCGGGGCGATCACCAGGGGCCGGGCCTCCTTGAGGTGCACGTCGGCGCAGCGCTCGATCAGATCCTGGGCCACGCCCGCCGCCAACCGCCCGACCGTGCCCATGGTGGCCGGCAGGATCAGCATGCCCCGGGTCCGGTAACTGCCACTGGCGGGGGGGGCGGCCTGGTCGTTCCAGCGATGGCAGCGCAACTGGCCCCGGGTGCTGCCGCAGTGCCCCCGCAGCACCCGGGCCTGCTCATCGGGGGCCACCGGCAGGTGCAGGCCCAGTTCAGCCCGCCAGACCTCGAAGGCGCCGCGGCTGAGGATCAGATCGACGCTCTGATCAGCCTCCAGCAGCCATTGCAGGGCGCGGAGGGCGAGCACCTGAGCCGAGGCACCACAGACGGCAAGCAGCACCGGCGGCCCGGCAGCCGCCGGTTCAGTCGAGGTCATCCTCGCCGTCCTCGGCGGGGCTCAGCACACCATTGGCAGAGGCGACATCACCCCCGTCGTCCGTGCCGTACTCCTCGCCTTCAGGCAGCACCACCGCGAGGTCGATCTGGTGGCGCAGCACATCGAGCTTGAGCACTTCCACCTCGACGCTGTCCCCGAGCTTGTACGTGCGTCGGTTCTTGCGTCCCACCAGCCGATGCTGGCGCGAACGGTATTCGTACCAGTCGTCCTTGAGGGAACTGACATGCACCAGCCCCTCGACCTGGCTGGGGGGCAGCTCGACGAAGAAGCCATAGCTCTGCACCCCACTGATGACCCCCATGAGGGTCTGGCCCACCAACGGTTCGGCCGCCCGGGCCTGGGCCAGGGCGACCACATCGGCTTCCATCTCGTCGGCGACACGGCTGCGGCCGTTGAGCCGGGCCGCCAGGCCCGAGGCCAGCACGTGCGAGAAGAAGCCGCCCATGAGGTCGCTCG
>CAZWFG010000161.1:0-4803 GCA_964632245.1 uncultured Synechococcus sp.
ACCGTGATCGTGATCGAGCACGACATGGAGTTCATCCGCAATCTCGACAGCCCCGTCACCGTGCTGCACGAGGGCCATGTGCTCTGCGAAGGCGCCATGGACGCGGTGCAGAAGGATCCGCGGGTGATCGAGGTGTATCTCGGCGTCGACGACGACCATCAGCCACAGCCATGACCATGACTGCCAGCGACGATCAGGAGCTCCTCGCCATTCGTGGCCTCAACGTCTACTACGGCGAAAGCCACATCCTGCGGGATGTGGACATCAGCGTGCGACCCGGCCAGATGGCCTGTCTGATCGGCCTCAACGGCGTCGGCAAGACGACGCTGCTGAAAACGATCATCGGCCTGCTGCGACAGCGCAGCGGCAGCATCCATCTGGATGGTCGTGACCTGGGGGCCCAGCCCCCCCACGAGCGGGCGCGGGGGGGCGTCGGCTACGTGCCCCAGGGCCGGGAGATCATCCCCCAGCTGACGGTGCGCGAAAACCTGCTGCTGGGCCTTGAGGCCCGCGAGGGGGGCATCCGCCGCCACCGCCACATCGATCCGTTGGTCTTTGAACTGTTTCCGATCCTGGAGCGGTTTCTCAACCGCCGGGGGGGCGACCTCTCCGGGGGACAACAGCAACAGCTGGCCATCGCCCGGGCACTGCTCGGCCGTCCACGATTGCTGCTGCTCGATGAACCCACCGAAGGCATTCAGCCGTCGGTGGTGCTCGACATCCAGCGTGCCGTGGCCCGCATTCTGCGGGAGACCGGCATTGGCGTTCTGCTGGTGGAGCACCACGCCAGCTTCGTGCGGCAGTCCGACTGGTACTACGCCATGCAGAAGGGTGGCGTCGTTGCCTCCGGCGCCACCGCTCAACTCAGCCAGGACACCCTGAAACGGTTCCTGAGTGTCTGATCCTGAGTGTCACGCCGGGACAGCCATCAGATCACGGTCTTCTGACTCCAGACCCACGACCTCGGCGGATCCGCCGGCACCGGCACTGTCGCTGGTCAGCTCAGCCACGGGCACGGTCTCCAGCAGCTCGGGTCCCCCCAGCCCATGGGTCCAGATCTCGAGCTCCGCGTCCGCAGGGGCCGAGAAACTGAGGATCTCGAAGGGGAACACGACCCGCTCCAGATAGAACTGATCAGCCCCGAAGCAGCGCACGATCACCATGCGGTCCTGGCTGTTGCGGTAAGTGCAGGGGGTGGGGGCCATGGAGCGGCAGCGAAGGACAACGGGGGTTCAGCCATGAAGCCATGCAGCCGCCAGGGCATTGGTGGCAACGGTCACGAAATCAGCATCGACGCTGGAAATTTCGTTTTTCTTTCGGTAGCAGGTTCGGCCGGCAGCAGGTTCGGCCTTCCGTCACGGCCCGGCGGCCAGGAGTCGCTGGAACAGCTCCCGCGCCCCCGGGCTGCCGCCCGGCTGCAAGGGCCGGCAGTCGAGGCTGTTGAGCAGCAGGGCCGGTCGCTCGGCCGGCAGATCGGCCGGCAGCACCGCCTCGCGCAGCAGCCCCAGGGCCAGGCCCCGGCCGCGCATGATGCCGGGCAGGCAACCGCTGGTCAGGGGTGGCGTAAGCCAGCCGCCGGCAGGGTCCGCCAGCAGCAGGTTGGCGCTGCTGCCGCAACAGAGGCTGCCGTCACTGCTGCGCAGCAGGGCGTCGTCGGCGCCGCGCTGGCGCGCCTCGAGCCGGGCCAGCACGGCGGCGGTGTAGGCGAGGGTCTTGCAGGCGCCCAGGGGATCGCCAGCCAGCCGCCGCAGCTGCCGGCTCACCACCACCTGCACGGGGCGATGGCCGGGGGAATGGGCATGGAGGCTGAACCAGAACCGACCGGTTCCACGGGCCGGCCGCTCGAGACCCCGGCCGCCCCCGCCGGCACTCCAGTTGAGCCGCAGGGCCCCCGCCGCCAGGCCGCTGCGCGCCACGGCCTCGCCGATCAGACCCCGCAGCCATGGCCCGGTGGGCGGCGGCGGCAGCTGCAGCAGCCGGGCCCCGGCCTGCCAGCGAAGCAGATGGTCGTCGAGGGCCCTGGGATGACCATCGCGCACAAGCAGCGTCTCGAACACCCCATCCGCCAGCGTCAGGGCCCGGTCGTCCAGGGGCAGGGAGAGGTCGGCGGGGGCACCCCAGCGATCGTCGATCCAGGCGATGGCAGTCCCCATCGCTTCAGGCCAGGGCCTCCAGGATCGGCCGCACCTTCCAGCCCAGCTCCTCGGCCTCCAGGGCAGGGTCCGAGTCGGCGACGATGCCGCCGCCCCCATGGAGCCGCAGGCGCCGCCCCCGTTGGAGCACGGTGCGGATGAGGATGCTGCTGTCAAAACTGCCGTCGGCCCCCAGCCGGAACAGGGAGCCGCAATACGGACCCCGGGGCACCGGTTCCAGCCCGGCCAGCCGCTGGCAGGCCCGCACCTTGGGGGCACCGCTGATCGATCCCCCCGGCCAGCAGGCCCTCAGCAGATCCACCACCCCCAGTCCCGGCCGCAACCGGCCGGTCACCACCGAGGTGAGGTGGTGCACCTGGGCGTAGCTCTCGAGTCCCAGCAGCTGGGGCACGGTGATCGAGCCGGGTCGGCAGACGCGCCCCAGGTCGTTGCGCAGCAGATCGACGATCATCACGTTCTCGGCCCGGTCCTTGGGATCGCAGACCAGGGCAGCGGCACTGGCGGCGTCATCCTCCGGGTGCGCGTGGCGCGGTCGGGTGCCCTTGATCGGCCGGGTCTCGATCACACCGTCGGGATCCAGCCGCAGGAACCGCTCCGGCGAGGCCGACAGCACCGCCTCCCCCTCGGGTCCGAGGGCGAGGCCCGCGAACGGCGCCGGGCAGCGGTGGCGCAGGCGGTCGTAGAGGGCCAGGGGATCGGCGGCCGCCGGCAGCAGCACCTCGCAGCAGGCGGTGAGATTGGCCTGGAACAGATCACCGGCGGCGATCCAGCGCTGCAGCACGCGCACCTGGTCGGCATAACGGGGCGGCGGTGTGTGCCAGTGCCAGCGATCGGGGGCGAGGCCCGGCCAGGGGGGCGGGGCGGCGGGGATGCCGATGGAGGTGCCGGCGGGCAGCAGCTGCTCAATGCGACGGGCCAGCTGCCGCAGCCGGGCACCGTCATGGCCCTCGAGCCACAGCTGCCGGTCCGCACGGCGGAAATGGAGCAGGGGATCGTGGCGCACGGCCCAGAGCACGGCCATGTCGGTGGCGGGCCAGTGGTCACCGGGTTCCACCCAGCTGCCGGCCTCATAGGACAGCCAGCCCAGCCAGTCGCCCCCCACCGCCGCCGCCCGGGCCATCGCGGCCTCCAGAGCCGCAAAAGGATCGCTGGCGCCCCTGTCCTGGGGGCGGCCGCGGCAGCACAGCACCTCGAGCGGTGCCACCGCCAGCACGCCGCCATCCCCCAGGGGGCTGTCGTCGCCGTCGAGCAGCACCAACCCCTCCCGGCCCTGGTCTGCAGCGAGGGCCTGGGCCAGGGTCCACGGATCGCGCCAGGCCAGGGGCAGCCGTTCCATCTCAGGACGGGCCGGCCCCGGCCAGGTCGGGTCGACCGGCGGCGATCAGAGCAGCGTCGCGGATGCGGCAGCTGTCGCAGACGCCACAGGGCCGCTCACCACCGCTGTAACAGCTCCAGGTGTCGGCGATCGGCACCCCCAACCGCAGGGCCTCCCGCACAATGCGGGGCTTGTCCCACGCCACCAGGGGGGCCCACAGATGGGCTCCACGACCTTCGCGACCGCTGCGGCTGGCCAGGTCAGCCAGGGTCTGGAAGGCATCGAGGTAGTCGGGCCGGCAGTCGGGATAGCCCGAATAGTCGACGGCGTTCACCCCCAGCACCAGCCGATCGGCCCCGCGGGCTTCTGCCAGGCTCAGGCCCAAGGCGATGAAGACGGTGTTGCGTCCTGGCACATAGGTGCTGGGGATCACCCCGGGCTGCACACCGTCCTGGGGGAGGTCGAGGTGGCGGTCGGTGAGCGACGAGCCACCCCAGGCCGCCAGGTCGATGGCCACCTCCAGATGGTCCGTCAGCCCGAGGCGGGTGGCCAGGTGACGGGCCGCCAGCAGCTCCCGCCGGTGGCGCTGGCCGTAGTCAAACGACAGGCCGATCACGCGGTGGCCGGCCTCAAGGGCCAGGGCAGCGGCGGTGGCCGAATCAAGGCCACCCGACAGCAGGGCGACCGCCAGCGGGGGGTCGGCTGCAGCGGGGGGCTCGTCAGGGCGGCGCAGGTCGTCCACGCAGACCGTCAAGGCGCATGGTCACTCTGGCCGATGGCGGTGGCTGACGGGGGTCCCGGTCAGGTGCAGCATGCGGTCAGTCGTGGCGACATCCCCATGGGTCTGTGTGCAGCCCGCCCTGCGGGCCTGGCTGTGGCGTTGCTGACCGCGGCCCTGCCGGCGGCGGCGGTGCCCTACCTCGACCTCAAGCCCTATCCCCCGGCGCCGGCCGGTCAACAGCGCTGGGTGTTTCAGCTCAACCCGCTGCTGCGCCCGTCGCCGGATGCCGGCATCAGCCCCAACCCCGCCGACTGGCGAGTGCAACTGATCGTGGGTCGCGAGCTCGAAGTGGACTGCAACACCCACCATTACGCCGGTCAGCTGCGGCGAGACAGTGTTCCCGGGTGGGGGTATCCGGTGGTGCGGCTCGACCGTCTCGGCCCGTTGATCTCCACCCGTCGCGCCTGCCCGGACCAGGCCCCCGAACGACGCTTCGTGAGCCTTGCGGGGGAGCCTTTTCTGCTGCCGTACAACGTCAGCCTGCCGGTGGTGGTGTATGCCCCCGAGGGGGTCCAGGTGCGCTGGCGTCTCTGGAAGGCCGAGAGCGAGAGCCG
>CAZWFG010000162.1:0-4760 GCA_964632245.1 uncultured Synechococcus sp.
GGGTCCTCGCTGCTGCGGCTCAACGATGGGGTCGACCAGGCCCGGCCCTTTCTGGAGCGGCCGACCCCCGATGACGACGCCCGCGGACAGCTGGCCCAGCCCGGCGCCCGCGACGGACTGGCGGCACTGCTGCCGCTGCTGCCCGACCGCCGCACCAGCCTCGACGCCGCCACGGCCCGGGACCTGCTGGAACAGGCCGTGGCCGCCGCCGGGGTGCGCAAGGGGGTGCTGATGAAAAGCCTGCGGGCGGCCCTGCTGGGCAAGCTGCAGGGTCCAGACCTGGTGGACACCTGGTTACTGCTCCATCCCCTCGGCGAGGACCGGGGCCGGATCGAGGCAAGCCTCAGCGCCTGACGGGTCGGGGGACGAAGACGAATCGGGGGATTGCACCAACCCGAGGCGGCGGGCCAGGGGTGGCGCCGTGAGGCCGTGGATGCCCACGGTCATCAGGATCGTGAGGAACACCAGACCCTGCAGGCGGCCGGCCCCGGCGATGCCCGCCGCTTCGAGACGGATGGCAAAAAGGCTGGCCACGGCCGCGGTGACGATGCCGCGGGGGGCCAGCCACATCAGCAGCAGCCGCTGCGACCACTCCAGCCCCAGGCCCTGGGTGGCCAGCCCCACCGTGAGCGGCCGCTGCACCAGCATCAGCACCAGCACGCAGGCCACCCCGCCAAAGCCGAGGGGGCTGAGTTCGGCCCACGACACATCGGCGGCCAGCAGCGGAAACAGCACGGTGATCGCCAGCTGGGCCAGCTGGCGGATCAGGGCATCGAGTTCTTCGGGGCGGCTGGCGGGCCGGCGGGCCACCACCCAGCCGGCAGCCACCGCCGCCGGCAGGCTCGACTCCTCCAGCTGGGTCTGGCAGGCGCTGGTGAGCAGCAGCAGCACCCCGAGGGTGATCTGCAGCCGCAGGCCACCGCCGGGATCATCGGGCAGGCGCCGCAGCAGTTCCGACAGCAGCAGGCCGGCGAGCAACCCCATGCCGACGCCGAAACCCAGCCGCAGCACAACCCCGCGGGCCACCCCCTCCCAGCCGCTCACCTGACCCAGCACCAGATCGAGCAACAGCAGCGCCAGCACCGCCCCGATGGGCTCCAGCACCAGCCCCTCCCCCTCCAGCACTTCCCCCAGGGGCGGCGTGAGGCCCATCTGCTCCACCAGGGGCGTGACCACCGTGGGGCCGGTGGCCAGCACGATGGCGCCGTAGACCGCCGCCAGGGGGGTGTTGAGCCCGGCCAGCCAATGGGCGGCGGCGGCGCCACCCCCCAGCCCCAGCCCCAGCCGCACCAGCACGATGCGCAACACCGCCTCCCGCGGCCCACCGGCCGGCAGCCGCAGGTTGAGGCCACCGTCAAACAGCACCAGGCTCACCAGCAGCCCCACCACCGTGCCCAGGCCCGTGCCCAGATCGAGGGGCTGCACCCAGCCGAAGCCGGCGCGACCGATCACCAGCCCCGAGGCCAGCAGCAGCACCACCCCGGGCAGGCCGCTGAGGCGGGCCAGCACCCGCGCCGTGGCACCGGCGGCGATGGTGAGGCCCCACAGCAACCGCAGGCGGTCTTCGGTCATCACGGCGGCAGGGGCGCTTCAGCCATCGTCGAGGCTGCGGAATTCGGGTTCCACATGCACCGCCAGCACCGCCCGCGGACGCACCACCAGGTACTCCCCCTCGAGCTGGCGCAGGGGCACGTTGACGAAGGCCTGGGCGTCGGGCTGGTTGAGGTTCTCGGCATACCAGCTCTGGAAGCTGGCGATGTCGGTGAAGTGCACCGTCTGCCGGTGGCCCCCCTCCAGCAGCAGATGCACGGCGTAGCGGCTGGGCTGGCGGGGCATCGGTCACGGCCGGCTGCCTCCAGGATGCCCGATGCGGCAACACCGCCTGCCAGGCTGGGCCGCAGCGACCACCGGCCATGGTGAGCCCCCGACCGTTGCTGCTGCTGGTGGATGGCCACTCCCTGGCCTTCCGCAGCTTTTACGCCTTCAGCAAAGGGGGCGACGGGGGCCTGAGCACCCGCGACGGCGTCCCCACCAGCGTCACCTACGGCTTTCTCAAGGCCCTGCTCGACACCTGCGGCGGCCTGGAACCCCAGGGGCTGGTGATCGCCTTCGACACGGCCGAACCCACCTTCCGCCATGAGGCCGATGCGGCCTACAAGGCCCACCGCGACGAGGCGCCGGAGCACTTCTTCAGCGACCTGGCCAACCTGCAGCGCATCCTGCGGGAGGGGCTCGACCTGCCCCTGTGCGAGGCCCCGGGTTATGAGGCCGACGATGTGCTGGGCACCCTGGCCCAGCGCGGAGCCGCTGAAGGCTGGCGGGTGCGGATCCTGTCGGGGGACCGGGACCTGTTCCAGCTGGTCGACGACCAGCGCGACATCGCCGTGCTCTACATGGGCGGCGGGCCCTATGCGAAGTCGGCGGGACCGACCCTGATCGATGCCGCCGGCGTGCTGGCGAAGCTGGGGGTGACGCCGGCCGAGGTGGTGGACCTCAAGGCGCTCACCGGCGACAGCAGCGACAACATCCCGGGCGTCAAAGGCGTGGGTCCCAAGACCGCCATCGGCCTGCTGAAGCAGCACGGCACCCTCGACGGCATCTATGCCGCCCTCGACCAGCAGAAAGGTGCCCTGCGCAGCCGGCTGGAAGACGGCCGAGAGAGTGCCTACCGCTCGCGGCACCTGGCCGAGATTCTGGTGACGGTGCCGCTGCCCGACGCGCCGCGGCTGGCCCTGGGGCAGGTGCAGGCCGACCGGCTGAGCCAGGAGCTCGAGACCCTCGAACTGGCCAGCCTGGTGCGGCAGGTGCCGAAGTTCGCCAGCGTCTTCTCGGCCGCAGGGGCCACCGCCCCCCAACCGATGCCAGCGGCAGCCACCACGGAGGTCATCCCCTCACCCCCTGGCGATGGCGACGACAACGACGTCCCTGCCAGCCCCGGCGCGCCGGAGCTGCAGCCCTGGATTCTCAGCGACCCCGCCGAGCTCGGGGCGCTGCTCGAGACGCTGCTGGCCTGCACCGATCCCGAAGCCCCCGTGGCCCTCGACACCGAAACCACCGACCTCAATCCGTTCCGGGCGCAGCTGGTGGGCATCGGCCTGGCCTGGGGTGAAGGGCCCGAGGCCATGGCGTACCTACCGGTGGGCCACAGCCCCCGGCTCGACCAGCCCGCCGGCCTGCCGCTGGAACCGGTGCTGGCGGCGTTGGCCCCCTGGCTGGCCAGCGCCGACCATCCCAAGACCCTGCAGAACGCCAAATACGACCGGCTGATCCTGCTGCGCCACGGGCTCGAGCTGAACGGCGTGGTGATGGACACGTTGCTGGCCGACTACCTGCGCGACGCCAATGCCCGCCACAGCCTCGAGGAGCTGGCCGAACGGTGCTTCGGGTTCAGGCCCACGGGTTTCGGCGAACTGGTGGCCAAGGGGCAGACCTTCGCCGATGTGCCCGTCGAGGTGGCAGCCCGCTACTGCGCCATGGACGTGCACCTGACCCGGCGGCTGACGCCACGGCTGCGCCACGAGCTCGACAGCCTGGGCCCGAAGCTGCGGCCGCTGCTGGAACAGATCGAACTGCCCTTGGAGCCGGTGCTGGCGCGGATGGAGGCCACGGGCATCCGCATCGATGGCGCCTACCTGGCAACCCTGGGGGCCGAGATGGCCGGCGAGCTGGAGCGGTTGGAACGGGAGGCGCAAGCGGCGGCGGGGGTGAGCTTCAACCTGGCGTCACCGAAACAACTGGGGGAGCTGCTGTTCGAGACCCTGGGGCTCGACCGGCGCAAGTCACGCCGCACCAAGACGGGCTGGAGCACCGATGCGGCGGTGCTCGAGAAGCTGGAGGACGACCACCCGGTGGTGGCGCTCGTGCTCGAACACCGCACGCTGAGCAAGCTGCGCAGCACCTATGTGGAGGCCCTGCCGGCGCTCGTGGAACCCGAAACGGGCCGGGTGCACACCGATTTCAACCAGGCGGTGACGGCGACGGGCCGGCTGTCGAGCAGCAATCCGAACCTGCAGAACATTCCGGTGCGCACCGAGTTCTCGCGCCGCATCCGCAAGGCGTTTCTGCCCCAGGAGGGGTGGGTGCTGCTGAGTGCCGACTACAGCCAGATCGAGCTGCGCATCCTGGCCCATCTGTCGGGAGAGGAGCCGCTGATCGAGGCCTACCGCCAGGGGGACGACGTGCATGCCCTCACGGCGCGGCTGCTGCTCGACAAGGAGACGGTGACGGCAGACGAACGGCGGCTGGGCAAGACGATCAATTTCGGCGTGATCTACGGGATGGGCGCCCAGAGGTTCGCGCGCGCCACCGGGGTGAGCCAGGCGGAGGCGAAAACGTTTCTGGGGCGGTTCCGCGAGCGCTATCCGCGGGTGTTTGCGTTTCTGGAATGGCAGGAACGGCTGGCCCTCAGCCAGGGCTGGGTGGAAACGATCCTGGGCCGCCGGCGACCGTTTGCCTTCAACCCCCAGGGGCTGGGCCGGCTGCTGGGGCGACCGCCCGAAGAGATCGACCTGGAGGTGGCGCGGCGGGGCGGCATGGAGGCCCAGCAACTGCGGGCCGCCGCCAATGCACCGATCCAGGGATCGAGTGCCGACATCATCAAGAAGGCGATGATCGACCTGGACCGGGAGCTGCAGCAGCAGGCCCTGCCGGCCCGGCTGTTGCTGCAGGTGCACGACGAACTGGTGCTCGAATGCGACCCAGCGGCCGAAACAGCCGTGAGCGCCCTGGTGGTGCACACGATGGAGCAGGCCGTGACCCTG
>CAZWFG010000163.1:0-4753 GCA_964632245.1 uncultured Synechococcus sp.
CGATCGAGCGCTACGGCGACATGAGCTCCCTGCGGGACCTGAAGGCCCGGGTGGGGCCTTTCATCCTGCGGCGTCTCAAGACCGACCGTTCGATCATCTCCGACCTGCCCGAGAAGCTGGAACTGCGCGAATGGGTGGGCCTGTCGAGCGAGCAGGTGAGCCTCTACCGCCGCACCGTTGAAGCCAGCCTCGAGGCCATCGCCCGGGCGCCCCAGGGCCAGCGCCACGGCCAGGTGCTGGCCCTGCTCACCCGGCTCAAGCAGATCTGCAACCATCCGGCCCTGGTGCTGGGGGAGGACACGGTGGCGGCGGGGTTCGCCGCCCGCAGCGCCAAGCTGCTGCGGCTCGAGGAGATTCTCGAAGAAGTGATCGAGGCCGGGGACCGGGCGCTGCTGTTCACCCAGTTCGCCGAATGGGGCCATCTGCTGCGGGCCTGGCTCGAACAGCGCTGGCGCCAGGAGGTGCCGTTCCTGCACGGCGGCAGCAGCAAGGGCGAACGCCAGGCGATGGTGGATCGCTTCCAGGAGGATCCCCGCGGGCCGCAGTTGTTCCTCCTGTCGCTGCGGGCGGGTGGCGTCGGCCTCAACCTCACCCGCGCCAGCCATGTGTTCCACATTGACCGCTGTTGGAACCCGGCCGTCGAGAACCAGGCGACCGACCGCGCCTACCGCATCGGTCAGCAAAATCGCGTGTTGGTGCACAAGTTCATCACCAGCGGTTCAGTCGAAGAGAAGATCGACCGCATGATCCAGGAGAAATCACGGCTCGCCGAAGACATCGTCGGCTCGGGCGAAGAGTGGCTGGGGGGCCTGGAGGTGGGTCAGCTGCGGGAGCTGGTGGCCCTGGGTGACGGCGCCGGCGAGGACTGACCATGGGCGATCTGGACCGGCCCCCGCGGGTCACCTGGTACCGCAACAGCCACGAACAGTCGCTGCAGCTGCACAAGTTCGGCCTGATGCAGCTGGCCGCCGCCGGCCGGATTCAGCTGCGGGAGCTGCCGGTGACCGCCGCCGGTGACGAGCTGCCGCCCGAACTGGTGACCCACCCCTGGCGGCGGCTGGTGGTGATCGCCGTTGAGCACGGGGGCGAGCGGATGCTGGCGGCGATTGATGGCGAAGACTCGCCGTTTCAGCTGTCCGACGTGCTGCGGCATGTGGACCGGTATTTCACCTGCACCTATGCCCCCTGCTTCTACGAAGCGCGACGCTTCGGCTTCGCCCTGCCCTGGCAGACCAGCGCCGAGCTGCTCCCTTACCAGGAGTGGCAGGAACGGGTGACCGACCGGCTCGGGCCCCTGTTCGGGCGGGTGCGCCCCACGGCGCCGATCGGGCCGGCCCTGCCCGACATCCGCACCCCTGGCTGGCTGACGACACGGCTGCGCCACCTGCGCACCAAGCTGCGGAAGCGCTTCACCGCCTCGATCGACTGGCGGCCGCAGCTGGCGGCCTTTGAGGCCCGCTGGAGCCAGCTGCAGCACTGGCGTCGACTCACCCCCAGTGCCGATGTGGTGCTCAGGGACAGCCTCTGGGGCTGGCCGCGGCACCGCATCGCCCTGCATCGCGAACTGGCCCGGCTGGCGGCCGAGGGCTGGTCGGTGCGGGCCGAACTGCACCATCGCCGGGCGGAGCCCTACGAGCTGGGGGATCAGCCGCCCCCGGATCCGGCCGCGTTTCCGCTCGTGGTCGGTGGTGGCGTCGGGCCCGGCTACGAGATGGCCCTGGCCGCCAGCCGCGTCGGGGTCTTCGCCACCGGTTTCCACTACGGCTGGCGCAACATCGTCACCCTGGCCTGGGCCATCGGCCTGCCGGTGCTGTGCGATCCGTTCCCCTACCGCTTTCCCTTCGACCACCGGCCGCTGCTGACCTGGACCGGTGGCGACTGGTCCGATCTGGAGGATCGGCTGCGACCCCTCGTCATCCCGGACGCTGCAGCGCGGCAACGGCGGTTGCAGCACTTCGATGCGGTGTGTTCGCCGCTGGCGGTGGGGCAACAGCTGCTCGACGACTGTCTCGACCGCCGGGTCGAAGGCCAGACTGGCGACTGACCCCGGCATGGGCGCGGCCGCCATGACCAGCTCCTCCGCCCCCCAGACGCCGGCCACCACCCTCGGCAAGGAGGGACTGGGGCAGCAGCCCTGGTGGGTGGCCGAATGGATGGAACTGATCAACTCGTACCGCTACAAGAAGCGGCTCGAACGCGCCTGGACCTATGCCCGTGAGGGCAACGTGCGCTCGATCCGCTTTGAGGGCCGGCGGGTGCAGGCACGGGTGCAGGGAACCGAGACCGAGCCCTACAAGGTGAAGCTCTGGCTCGATGTGCTCAGCGATGAAGACTGGGACTTCGTGCTTGAGGCCCTGGCCGGCAAGGCGCGCTGGACCTGCCAGCTGCTGGCCGGCGTGATGCCCGACGACATCGAGCGGGCCTTCGCCGCCAGCGGCCGGCGGCTGTTCCCCTTCAAGCTGCAGGAGGTGCGCAGTGAATGCAGCTGCCCCGACAAGGCCAACCCCTGCAAGCACATCAGCGCTGTGTATTACCTGATGGGGGACCGCTTCAGCGAGGATCCGTTCGTGCTGTTCCAGTTGCGGGGACGCACCCGGGCCCAGCTGCTGCGGGACCTGGCTGAACGGCGGCGGCGCCATCAGAGCGAACGGCAGCAGCAGTCCGGCGCCGCCACCCCGCCGGCCCCGGTGGTGGCTGCGGCGGCGGCCCGGGCCGACCGCTGGTGGAGCTACGACGCCCCCCTTGATCCCGACCTCGTGGTGATCACGCCGGCCCTCGAGGGCGGCAGCGGCCTCGACGAAGCCGGTGACCTGCCCCTGGCTGCCGAACCCCGCTGGCCCGAGGCCAACCAGCGCTTCCTCGAAGGCCTGCGGCGGCAGGGGGCGGCCCTGGGTCAGCTGGCCATGGCCCGGGCCATGGGGGGCGGCCCTTGAGCGATCCCCCCTGGCTCAGCCCCGCGTTGCTGGGGCTCACCACCCTGCTGCTCGAGTCCCACGAGCGGCTCTACGGACGACCGCTGGTGCAGGCCCGCGGCAGCCGCCTCGCCGCCCAGGAGCTGTTCGTGCTCGACCGGGTGGTGCTCTGCCATGACGGTGGCAGCGATCCGGTCTTCACCTATGCCAACCGGGCGGCCCTCACCCTGTTCGAGAGGCCATGGTCGGCGATGGTGGGCCTGCCATCCCGGTTCAGCGCCCGCCAGCGGGACCGGCTGCAGCGCCAGCAGGCCCTCGACCTGGCCCGCCGCCGGCAGGCGATCACGGGTTACAGCGGCGAACGGGTGGCCAGCAGTGGCCGTCGCTTCCAGATCCGCGGTGCGCGGCTGTGGAGCCTGATCGATGCCGAACGCCGATACCACGGCCAGGCCGCCTGCTTCGGTGACTGGTGGTGGGAGCCCTGACCAGCGGGACGTCGCCGCCGGCACAGACAGATCAACCTGCGACGCCTGAGGCTCGGCCCATTGCGCTGCGCCTTCCCCATGGAACTCGTCCGCCTCAGCACCGGTTCCGCCCCGGGCCTGGGGGTCTGGCTGCAGACCCTGCGCAAGGGCCTGGGCCGCCAGGGCCACCGGGTCGAGATCATCGACAACGGGCCGGTGTATGTGGCCCTGCGGGCCAGCCATCCCGACATCGACGGCCTGCTCTGCATCGATGCCACCCTGCAGCCCGACCGGGAGTGCGGCGGCCTCGAACTGCTCACCCGCCTGCGCTGGCACGGCATGGACGGCAGCGATGACACCCTCCAGCAGATGCGTGACCTGGTGGTGGCCCTGGTGCCCCAGATCGACGGCCTGGCCCTGCGGGAGGAAGCCCCGCTGGCCATGGCAGCCTGAAGCGACCCTCGGCATCCTGAGGTCCCCGAGTGGTCTCAGGCATGCACAGCAGCCGCCGCTGGTGGCTTCCCCTGGGGCTCGGCGCCCGGGAGTGGGTCACCGGCCTGGCCGAAGATCCTGCTGGTGCTGTTCTGCTGCTGGGCTTCTCGATCGCGGCCTCGGCCCGGCCCTTTCTGGTTCGCCTTCTGCCCTCGGGCGCGGTCGACTGGATCCGCCCCTACGCGGATGGGGTGATCCCTGGATCGGATCAACAGGCCTTCGGCCTGGCCCTGGGTCCCGGCGGGGCGATCTACACGGCCGGCTTTGACAAGGGCCCCACGCCGGCAGGCCTGCGCCCGGGCCTCAGCGATGGCGTGCTCACGCGCCTCAACGCTGACGGCACTGGCCTCTGGCACCGGTGGATCGGCAGTCCCAGGCTGGAACAGCTGGCCGGTGTGGGCACGACGCCCTCGGGCTCGGTCCTGGTGGCCGGCTGGACCGATGGCGTGGTGAGCGCGGCCAATGCCGGCGGCATGGATCTGCTGATCCAGTCCTTCAACAGCGACGGGATCCTGCTGTGGAGCCACCAGCTGGGGGGAGGCGGCCAGGACCGTCCGTCGGCCATGGCGACCACCGCCGATGGCGGCCTGGTGGTGGTCGGGCACAGCGACGGACTGCTGGCAGGTCTGCCGAACCGCGGTCTTGAGGATGCCTTCGTGCTGCGCTTCGACGCCGCAGGAACCCTTGTCTGGGCCCGGTCGATCGCCAGCAACGGCACGGACCATGGCTATGGCGTGCTGGTGACACCGGATGGGGACGTCCTTGTCACCGGACGCACGGCCGGGAGCGACTGGAGCCCGGTGGGGGGCGACCCCGCGGATGCGTACCTGGCCCGTTTCAGTCCCGATGGCAGCCTTCGCTGGCTGCGCCGTTTCGGCTCGAGCG
>CAZWFG010000164.1:0-4708 GCA_964632245.1 uncultured Synechococcus sp.
CTGGTCGGCCGAATCCACCGGCTCCGGTCTGCTCATCGCCAGCCAGCAGTCCCTGGCCGGTGCCCGACTCCTGCTCGCCGGCGGTCCTGCGGCTCCAGTGGTCGGACTCTGGCAATCGGGTCTGCTGCGCGGTGATGGCGCCAGCCAGGTCGTCATCGGTTCCGGATTGCTGGCCGGTGCTGTGATCACCGCCACCGGCCGGTTCGAGTCCGGCGGGGGTGCCGATGCCCTGTTCGGTCACGGGGTCGGGATCGGTGTCGTCAACCAGGGACTGGTGGATCTGGGCCCCGGCAGCGATCGCCTTTTCGGCACTGCCCTGTTCACCGGGGTGGTCAACACCGGCCGCCTCCGTCTCGATGGTGACGTGCTGCCCACCTCCACCGCCCCTCAGGACGATGAACTGCTGGGCGTGGGGGCCTTCACCGGCATTGCCAACTCCGGCCGCATCGACGCATCGATCGGCACGGACCGGATCATCGGTGCTGCCGCCGGCACAGGCGTTCTCAACGGGGTCGAAGCCAGCATCAGCCTCGGTGCAGGTCGTGACCTGCTGGCCGGCGGTGGCCTCGGCCTGGCCGCCAAGGTCCTGCAGCCCGGTGGCCGAGCCAGGGCCGGTCTGCCCGATGAGGTGCTCAGGCAGCTCGGGAACGTCCTCGGCGGTTACGCCGCCGAACCGGCAGCCGAAGGCGGCATCGTCAATCACGGCAGCATCGACACCGGTGACGGGGGCGACATCGTCTATGCCATCGGTTCGATGGCGGCGGTGACCCCCGAAACCACGGCCATCCGTGCCTTCACGGCCCAGTTCGGCCCCCACGACGGCGTCGCCCTCGTCAACGCCGCCGGTGCCGAACTCAAAACCGGCTCCGGTGACGATCTGGTGCTGGCCCTGGGCCATTCCACGGCCCCTGGCCCCCGGCCGGCCGCCGTGGCCAACGCCGGCCTCATTGATCTGGGGGATGGCCGCGATCGGCTGCTCGCTCCAGACGGCTTCACCGGCACGGGCCTGGTGCGACTGGGGGATGGCGACGACGCCGTGCTGGGGTTCGGCTCCGGTCGCTTCGACTTCGGCACCGGCCGCGACAGCCTCGGCCTGCCCGCCGGCGACTACCGCATCCGCCGCCGCGAACGGTCGCTCGAGGTCACCCGCAACGGCGACACCGCCGTGATGCGCACCTGGAACCTCGAGGCCATCAATGGCGTGGGGGTCGGCAGCCTCCTGAACCGCCCCGACGGTGCCTTCACCGTCGGCTCCGGCACCGGTCAGGTGCCACTGCCCACGGGTGCATCTTTCGACATCGCCGCCGGCATGGCCGAGTTCACGGCACTGCTCTAGGGCCGCCGATCCCCGGCAACATGGAGGCCCCCCTGACGCCGGGATGGCCTCCGCACGACCCCACCCCTGGAACCCAGGCCCGCCCCTGCTGGTGGGCCTCTGTTTCGGGCTGGCCTTCGCGGTCACCTTCCGGCTGCTCGATGGCCGCTTCGCGTCCCTGGTGCGGCTGGGGGAACGTTTTGACGTTAAGGGCACCCCGGGGGTGGGCCTCGAAAGCCTGCGCATGCGCTACGGCCTGCAGCGGGTCGACCTGCATGCACCGCCACCGGAGCCACCGGCCCCGACCATCCCACCCGAGGCCGAGCCGCCCCAGGCGGCGGCTCCGGCGGCAGAGCCCCCCCTGGCCGAACCCCTTCGCCACAGCTTCACCGACGCTCCGGAACCCGCGGCCCCACCATCCGAAGAAGGCCGTGGCGCTGTGGTGCCAGGACCCGTGCCCACCTTCACGGGCGGGCCGGCCCTGCCCGAAGCCCCACCGTTGCCCTCAGGATCTGCCACAGTCGTGCCACCGCCAGCGAACCGGCGATGAGCCGCCCCGAGATGTTGTTGCAGGCCGCCCTCAACCGGCTGGCCGCCCGCGCCGGCGACCAGGCCCTTGAGGCTGCGGCCCAGTTGAGCCTGCTGGCCCAGGAGGCCCCCCAGCGTGTGCAGCAGGAGCTGCAGCTGTTCTGGGATGAGGTGCAGCAGGAAGCCCAGCGGCTGGAACGGGACCAGCAGAGCGGGGGAGCCCCATCGGCGGCCGCCGGCGATGGCGAAGGCGATCCGCAGCGCCAGATCGATGGCCTGCGGCGTCAGGTGGCCGACCTCACCCGCCGCCTTGAGGAGCAGCCCTGATGCGCCGGCTGCGCGCCCTGGCGCGGTCGCTGCGCATCTGGAGCGTGGTGCTGCAGCTGCTGGCTCGCCTGTGGTGGGATGGCCGCCCCTGGACCTATCCGGGCGGACCGACACCAGAACGGCAGGAGCGCCGCCAGCGACGGCTGGCCGCCTGGCTGGTGGCCGAACTGCTGGGTCTGGGTTCAGCGTTCATCAAGCTGGGCCAGCTGCTGTCGGCCCGGCCCGACCTGCTGCCGGCGGCCTGGGTTGAACAGCTGAGCCAGCTGCAGGATCGGGTGCCGTCGTTCCCCTTCGCCCAGGCCGAGGCCCTGCTCGAAGACGAGCTGGGTCTGCGCTGCCGCGAGATCGTCGAGATCGAACCCGTGCCCCTCGGGTCCGCCAGCCTGGCCCAGGTGCATCGGGCCCAGCTGCGCAGTGGCCGTGATGTGGTGCTCAAGCTGCAGCGGCCCGGGCTCGAACGGCTCTTCCGTCTGGATCTGCAGGTGATGCAGCAGGTGGCCGCGGTGCTGCAACGGCACCCCAGCTGGGGCCGCGGCCGCGACTGGGTGGCCATGGCCCGCGAATGCAGGCGGGTGTTGCTGCGCGAGCTCGACTTTCGCCTCGAAGCCGAACATGCGGCCCGCTTCCGCCAACAGTTTCTGGACGACGACGGGGTGCGTATCCCAGCGGTGGTGTGGGAGTTGAGCAGTGAACGGGTGCTCTGCCTTGATTACCTGCCCGGCATCAAGATCACCGACCGCGACAGCCTGGTGGCCCACGGCATCGACCCCGCCCAGGTGGCCGAGAGGGGCGCCGCCAGTTACCTCAAGCAGCTGGTGCGATTCGGTTTCTTTCACGCCGATCCCCACCCCGGCAACCTGGCGGTCGCCGAGGACGGCGCCCTCATTTACTACGACTTCGGGATGATGGGCCAGGTGAGCCCTCGCCTGCGCAATCGCATCGGCTCGATGGTGAGGGCCGCCGCAGCGCGGGATGCGTCGACACTGGTGCAGGAACTGCAGGCGGCCGGGGTCATCGCCGCCGACATTGATCTCGGCCCGGTGCGTCGACTGGTGCGGGTGATGCTCGACGAAGCGCTGACGCCGCCGTTCAGCAGCAATGTCATCGAGCGGTTGTCTGGAGACCTCTACGACCTCGTGTACGGCCAGCCGTTCCGCCTGCCGCCGGAGCTCATCTTCGTGATGCGGGCCCTCTCGACGTTCGAAGGCGTCGGCCGCAGCCTCGATCCGGGCTTTAGCCTCATGGCCATCGCCAAGCCCTACCTGCTGCCGCTGATGACCTCCAGTGGAACCGGGCCGTCGGACCTCTTCAACGACCTGTCCCGCCAGGCGGTGCAGGTGAGCAGCCGCGCCCTGGGGCTGCCCCGGCGGCTCGATGAGGGGCTGGCACGGCTTGAGCAGGGGGACCTGCAGCTGCAGGTGCGGGCCGGCGAGACCGACCGGCTGCTGCGGCGCCTGTCGCTGGCCCAGCAGAGCACCAGCCAGGCGGTGCTGCTGGGGGCCCTGGCGCTGGCGGCGGCCCTGCTGGCGTCCGGCAGCCGCCCGGTGCTCACGGCGGTGCCCCTGGTGCTGGGGCTGCCGGTGGGGCTGGGATGGCTGCGGCTGCAGGGTCGCCTGGCCCGCGACGGCCGTCTCGACGGCCTCAGCTCATCTGGCCCTGGGGCGTGAGCTGATCCACCAGGCTGTCCCCCTGCTCAACTGCATTGTTCCTTCTTGCATTCTGCCCTCTGACTATCACCGTTCGTCAGGTCCCCCCAGCTGATCTGGTGGGCTTCAAGCTGATCAGTGAGTTCAAGCAATGTATTTTGGCTGTCCGTCGCCATGGAGTTCGCGTCGGCTCCGTGAAGCAGAAAGAAGTAGATTAGGTCAAGGCAGAAAGGCCCCTGGAAATAGCCACCGTGGGAGTCGATCTTATGCTGAATAAAGTGTCTCCATGCAGTTCTAGCCAGCCTTAACTGCCGTGGCCCTCCTGAAAGCATCGCAGACAGTCTTGGACCGTTCAGCTTCGTTCCCTCAGGTCTTCTTTCAGTGCACTCGAAAGGGCTGAACTGTATGTCCACGTGTATCCATTCAGGGGTCGAGACGGAAGCAGGCGACCCGTGGAGCGTCTGGGCTCTTGACGGAAGGCCAGATTCCCAGTTGCATCTCAGGCAGAGACTGCAGGCGATGGACACCGCCCCGGCCGGCATTTTAGACGCGGACTGGTTGGCGTGGCCACCCGAGGCCAGAGAGTTCATCTTGGCCCACAGGGCTGCCTGAAAGTTAATTCAGATGCCGTGTTCGGCGAGCTGAATGCCTCCCAACGCGAGCATTCCTTTGATGTCGTGGGCCAGCGCGCGCAGTCCACGGCGAATTGAGCGGTAGCCACCACGCCTGAGCAGGTTCATCACCACAGTCCTCAAGATGGAAAACACCGGTGCACCGATTCGGTTGGAGTAGCGGTGGGCATCAGGGCCGATTCAAAGTATCAACACGTCTTGTGCCCCGGCTGGCGCATCGCCATCGCCAGCAGCGCCGTGATGTCGTGCATCACCGCCTG
>CAZWFG010000165.1:0-4703 GCA_964632245.1 uncultured Synechococcus sp.
CCAGGGCGCTGGTGCGTTCCTCGGTCTCGAGGCTCACGTCGCCCTCTTCCAGGTCGAGCTCGACGTATTTCTGCACCACGGCCAGGATTTCCCGCCGCATCTGCTCCAGCAGTTCGGGGTTGAGGTCGGCCCGGTCATGGGCAAGCACCAGCTGAAGGCGGGTCTTGGCCGTGGAGGCACTGGAGGGACTGCGGCCGACCAGGCGGTCGAAGAGATCACGCATGGCCATGGGTCAGAAGAGGCGCTTGTTCATGAGGTCACGGACCCGGGCCCGCAGGCCCCGGTTCAGTTCGCTGGGGTCAGGCACCGGAATTTCCTCTCCCCGCAGACGCTTGGCAATGTTGCGATAAGCCTGGGCCGCCGGCGAACGGCTGCCGTTCAGGGTGAGCGGTTCGCCCTTGTTGGTGCTCACGATCACCTGTTCGTCCTCCAGCACCAGACCCAGCAGCGGCAGGGCCAGGATGTCGGTGACGTCACTGACGCCGAGCATCTCCTGATTGGCCATCATCTTCGGCCGCACCCGGTTCAGCACCAGGGCCACCGGGCTGATGCCCTGGCTCTGCAGCAACCCCACCACCCGGTCGGCATCGCGCACCGCCGACACCTCGGGGGTGGTGATCACGATGGCCTCCTCGGCGGCGGCGGCGGCGTTGCGGAAGCCGTCTTCGATGCCGGCCGGGGCATCAATGAGGATCACGTCAACATGGGGCTTGATCAGCTCGACGATGCGTTTCATGTCGTCGGGCTTCAGCCAGTCGAGCATGCGCGGATTGCCGGCGGGCAGCAGCGACAGGTTCGGCACCTGCTTGTGCTTCACCATCGCCTGCTCAAGCCGGCAGGTGCCGGAGAGCACCTCCTGGGCCGTGTACACGATGCGGTTCTCGAGGCCCAGCAGCAGATCGAGGTTGCGCAGGCCGAAGTCGGCATCAAGGACGGCGGTGCGAACCCCTTCGCCGGCGAGGGCGATGCCCAGGTTGGCGGTGAGGGTGGTCTTGCCCACACCGCCCTTGCCCGAGCAGATGAGGATGGTGCGAGGAGTGGAGCTCACGGTGGGGAGGTCGGCTGCAGGGTCTGGCCCCTCAGGGACAGGTGACCGCGGCCGAACCTACTCCCAAGGGCTGCGGTGGCGCCATCCTGGAGGGCACTGCCACCCTCTGCTGACCCCATGACCATCGGATGCGACAGCCGCGGGCACCAGCAACGGCTGCTGGTGATGCCCGACGACGGTGTCGGAGCTGTGCTGGAACTGATCGACGGGGCGTCCTCCAGCCTGCTGCTGAAGCAGTTCAAGGTGCAGTCCGAGCCGGTGCAGCAGGCCCTGCTGCGGGCCCATGACCGGGGGGTGGCCGTTCGGGTGATGCTCAACCCCCACACCTCCGGCGGTGACCGCTGGAACGACGTCGTCTTCGATCAGCTGCAGGCCCATGGCATCGACGTCCGCTGGACCAGCGAGGCCTTCGCCGTCACCCATGAGAAATCAATGGTCATGGATGGTCGTGAGGCCCTGATCGCCACCTTCAACCTCGCCGACAAATACTTCAGCGAAACCCGTGACTACGGCATTGTCACCCGGTCTCCGGAGGCGGTGCAGCAGGTGACCGCCGGCTTCGAGGCCGACTGGGCACGGGAGGAGTTCGTCCCTGATCTTCAGGTGGGCCTGGTCTGGAGCAGCCGCCACAGCCGCGGCCAGATGGCCCGCCTCATCGACGGCGCCAGCGAGGAACTGCTGGTGCAGCACCCCAAGTTCGTGGATGCCGTCATCCTTGAACGCCTGGTGGCCGCCATCGGGCGGGGCGTGAAGGTGCACGTGCTCTGCGGCGGCAAGCACGGCATCTCGGACTGGGACATCTATGACACCTTCTCGAGCCTGCGGCTGCTGGAGCGGGGGGGGGTGAAGGTGCGCCGCCAGAAGCATCTCAAGCTGCACGCCAAGCTGATCCTGGTGGACGGCCGTTCGGCCCTGATCGGTTCGATGAACATCGACCGCAGCGCCTTCGATCTGCGCCGGGAGCTCGGGATCGAGACCGATGCCCCCGAGGTCGTCGCCCGTTGCCACGCGCTCTTCAACGACGACTGGCACGCGGCCCACCCCTTCAGTGCCCCCGATCCCCTCGATCCCGCCCTGCACGAGGAAGGCGAACTGCCCCCCGATCCCCATTTCATCCATGACTGAGGCCGGCTCCGTGACCGAGGGTGGTGACACCGCCCCTCCCCCCGGCCTGCGGGCCCTCTTCGGCGGCATGCTGCAGGTGGCCCTGTCGGCCTTCGGCGGTGGGTTGAGCGCTTGGAGCCAGCGCATCATCGTGGATCAGCGGGCCTGGCTCAGCGAGGAAAGCTTCCTCACCGGCCTGACGGTGGCGCGGCTGTTTCCCGGCCCGAACCAGATCAACATGGCGGTCTATGTGGGGGCCTGGTTCCGGGGGCTGCCCGGGGCGGTGGCCGCGGTGGCGGGCATGCTGCTGGTGCCCTTTGCCCTGCTGATGCTGCTGGGGGTGCTGTACTTCCAGCTGCACGCCATTCCTGCCGTCGACCGGGTGCTGCTGGGGGTGGTGGCCGCCGCCGCCGGCCTGGCCCTGTCGATGGGCTTCCGCATCCTGCGCACCTACCGACGAGACCCCCTGGCGTTGCTGCTGGCGGCCCTCACCTTCACGGCCCTGCAGGGGCTGCACCTCTCGCTGATTCCGGTGGTGCTGGTGCTGGGTCCGCTGGCGATGCTGCTCTACTGGCCCCGTGCCGGGGTCGGCGGCACGCCATGACACCGTCCGATCCCGGCCCCTGGCAGACCCTGCTGCAGGTGGTGGACACCTTTCTGCGCCTTTCTCTGTTCTCCCTGGGTGGGGGCAACACCCTGCTGCAGGAGTACCACCACCTGGCCGTCGACACCTTCCACTGGATCACCGCCCGCCAGTTCGTTGACCTCTATGCCCTGGCGGAGGCGGCCCCGGGCCCGAGTTCGATGATCGTGGGGCTGCTGGGCCTCGGGGCCGGCTGGCGCCACGGCCTGCCCTGGGCCCTGGCCACCGGGGTGGCGGCTGAGGTGGCGGTGCTGCTGCCATCGACCCTGGTGATGGTGCTGGCGGTGCTCAACTGGAACCGGCTGCGGGATGCGCCGGTGCGGGTGGCCTTCGAGCGGGGTCTGGGGCCCATCACCCTCGGCATCCTGTTCTCGGTGGGCGTGACGGTGCTGAAGACCGCTGACCATGGGCCGGTGGCGCTGCTGATTTCGCTGGTGGCCTGTGGGCTGATGCTGTTCACGCGGATCTCGCCCCTGTGGTTCATGGCCCTGGCGGGCCTGCTGGGGGGGCTGGGGCTGGTCCCGTCGTGATCGGCAGGCCCAGCCGGGCCGGGCGGATGCGGATCTCTCCCTTCACCAGAGCCGCCTCCTCCGCCTGACCCTCGGCGGGCATGTCTTCGGGGCCACGGGCCACGGCGGAGGCGATCCGCAGCTGCAGGGGCCGCAGCTGCAGCGCCACGATGCGGGCCCCCGGTTCTCCATCCCGGCCGGCATGGGCAATGCCCCGCAGCCGACCGAACACCAGCACGTCGCCGGCGGCGGTGACGCGGGCGCCGGGGTTGACGTCGCCCACCACCAGCACGGCCCCCGGGGCGTCCAGGTGCTCGCCCGCCCGCAGGGTGCCGCGGTGGATCAGCAGGTCCCGCGCGGGTGGTTCCGCCGCCGTTGCGATCGCCGGCAGCAGCGGCCAGCCGCGGGCCGCCGCCGCCACCCGGGTGGGGCCGTCGTCGGCCACCAGCGAATCCAGCACCAGGCCGGCCCGGGCCAGCCGTCCCTCCAGCAGGGCCAGGTCGGCCTGGGTCAGGCGCCAGTCGTGGCTCTGCAGCCGCACTGCCCCCGCCGGCGGCTCGGCCCCGAGGGCATGGTCGACGCTGCTGGCCAGGCTGCCGCTGGCTTCGTCGGAGAGGCCCAGCGAGAGCAGATGCAAACCCCCCGGGGGAGCGGCGTGGAAACGGGCGACCATGGGCTTGGGGCAGCGGCGTGAAGATAGGCGTCTGCCATCCCAGCGCCCGTGCATCCCCCGGCCACCGTCTTCTGCGATTTCGACGGCACGGTCACCGAGGTGGACAGCTTCGATGCCGTGGCCGCCGCGGTGGCGCCCGAGCTGTGGGCACGGTTGAAGCACCAGCTGTTCGCCTTTGAGCTGACCCTGCACCAGGCCATGGCCGAACTGGCCGCCGCCCTCGGCCCGGCGGACCTGGCGGCGATGGTGGCCCACATGGATCGCTTCAGCCCCAGGCCCGGTTTTGTGCCGTTTCTCGATGCCCTTGACCACGCCGGCATCCCCTTCGTGCTGGTGTCGGCGGGGCTGCAACCGCTGGTGGAGCGGGTGCTGGCCCCCCACCGCCAGCGCCTGCATGCCCTGGTGGCGGCGCAGGTGGACCCGGCGGCGGATGGTGGGCTGGTGTTCCATTCCCCCTGGAGTGACGGGCAGGAGCTGGTGGCCAAGGCCCGGGTGCTGGACCGCTACGGCCGGGGTCGAAGGGTGGTGATCGGGGATTCGATCACCGACCTCGGCATGGCCCGGGCCGCTGATCTGGTCTTTGCCCGCGAGCCGCTCTGCCACTGGCTGGCCCAGCGGAACATCGCCCACCATCGCTGGCACGACTTTGACGATGTGGCCGCTGTGCTCAGGGCCGAGGGGCTGCTGCCGCCACCCGCGCAGGCGGGAGCGCGCAGCTACTACACG
>CAZWFG010000166.1:0-4701 GCA_964632245.1 uncultured Synechococcus sp.
GCATTGAACGCCGTGGTGAAGTCATTGACTATGTCACCCGACGTTATGGGGAAGAACGGGTGGCTCAGATCATCACCTTCAACCGCATGACCTCAAAGGCGGTGCTCAAAGATGTCGCCAGAGTTCTTGATATCCCCTACGGTGATGCTGATCGGCTTGCCAAACTCATCCCGGTTGTGCGCGGCAAACCGGCCCGTCTCGATGAGATGATTTCTGAGGGGACTCCCGAGCCTGAGTTTCGGCAGCGTTACGAGTCAGACCCTGCGGTGCGCCATTGGGTTGATCTCGCTCGGCGCATTGAAGGCACCAACAAGACATTCGGAGTGCACGCCGCCGGGGTGGTCATCAGCGCCCGCCCGCTGGATGAACTGGTGCCGCTTCAACGAAACAATGATGGCCAGGTCATCACCCAGTACTTCATGGAAGACGTTGAGGCCATGGGTCTCCTGAAGATGGATTTCCTCGGTCTTAAGAATCTGACAATGATTGACAAGACGCTTGATCTGGTCAGCCTTGAAGTGGGTGAACGTCCCGATCCTGACCGGCTCCCCCTGGATGACCCAGAAACCTTTGCTCTGCTCGCCCGGGGAGATCTGGAGGGGATCTTCCAGCTGGAATCGAGCGGCATGCGCCAGATCGTGCGCGATCTTCGACCCTCGAGCCTTGAAGACATCTCATCGATTCTTGCCCTGTACCGACCAGGCCCCTTGGATGCAGGGCTGATTCCCAAGTTCATCAATCGCAAGCATGGTCGTGAGGCGATTGATGTTGCCCACGAATTGCTGCAGCCGATTCTGAGTGAAACCTACGGAATCATGGTGTACCAGGAACAGATCATGAAGATAGCTCAGGATCTTGCTGGTTATTCCCTTGGAGAGGCCGACCTGTTGCGGCGGGCGATGGGCAAGAAAAAGGTGAGTGAGATGCAGAAGCATCGTGGTGTGTTCGTCAGTGGAGCCACCACCCGTGGGGTGGATGCCGGTGTCGCTGATGCGCTGTTTGATCAGATGGTGTTGTTTGCTGAATACTGCTTCAACAAGAGCCACTCGACGGCCTATGGGGCAGTGACCTATCAGACCGCCTATCTCAAGGCCCACTATCCAGTCGCTTACATGGCGGCCCTGCTGACGGTCAACGCCGGGGTGACCGAGAAGGTGCAGCGCTACATCGCCAACTGTCAGGCCATGGGCATTGAGGTTCTGGCTCCTGATGTGAACCGATCAGGCATCGATTTCACCCCTGAGGGTCGACGCATTCTCTTCGGGCTCTCGGCTGTTCGCAACCTCGGCGAGGGCGCCATCCACGCGTTGCTCGAAAATCGCCGTCAAGGTGGTCCGTTCCGCTCCCTGGCCGATCTCTGCGACCGTATGGCCAGCACGTCCATGGCCAATCGCCGGGCCATGGAGTCTCTGATCCACTGTGGCGCCCTCGATTCGCTGCACCCCAGCGGCAATCGGGCGCAGCTTGTGGCTGACCTTGATCTGCAACTCGACTGGGCTTCTTCACGGGCACGGGACCGCCTGAGCGGCCAGGGCAATCTGTTCGATCTCATGGGGGGCAGCAGCGGTGCTGGAGCCGAGGTCGATCCCCTCGAGACGGCCCCCCAGGCTCCGGCCGTGCCCGACTACGACCCCACCGAAAAGCTGCGGCTTGAGAAGGAGCTGCTGGGCTTCTATCTCTCAGACCACCCTCTGCAGCAGCTTGGCTCCACCCGCCGTCTGCTGGCCCCCATCGGCCTGGCCTCCCTGGAGGAGCAGGCCGACCGGTCGCGGGTCTCCCTGTTGGTGATGGTCCCTGACGTGCGGTTGGTGACCACCCGCAAGGGCGACCGCATGGCGGTTCTGCAGGTGGAGGATCTGAGCGGCAGTGCCGAGGCCGTGGTGTTCCCCAAGACCTATGCCCGCATCAGCGACCATCTGGCCGTCGATGCCCGGTTGCTCCTCTGGGCCCAGGTCGACCGGCGTGATGACCGGGTGCAGCTGATCGTCGATGACGTGGCCCTGATCGATGAGCTCCAGGTGGTGCTGGTGGAGCTGGAATCCGCTCAGGCAGGCGATGTGACCGTCCAACATCGGCTGCGGGACTGCCTGCAGCGTCACCGGCCGGCGGAGGATCAGCTTGGAGTGCGGGTTCCGGTGGTGGCTGAGGTCCAGGAGGCCGACCGACGTTGCCTCGTGCGGCTGGGCCACCAGTTCTGTGTCGCCAATGCCGACGCTGCCGCCGCCAGCCTCAGCGAGGCTCAGTTCCGCGTGCGGCTGCACCGTTGCGCAACCGCTGCAGGTTGACGCCGATCTGTTCCAGTCCCAGCAGGCTGCCAGGGGCCGCGACCCAGCTGGAGGAGAACAGACCGAAGCTGAGGCCCGCAAGGCCGAGCAGGAACAGGCCACCGGTCACCAGCAACGTTGCCACCGGCGGCACCTCGATCCCGCGGGCCACCAGCAGGTAACTCACCACGAAGGCGCCCATGCCCAGAACCGTTGGGATTCCGGCGGCGATGGCAATGCGGCGGACCATGCGGCTGGCCACCTCGGGTGGGATGCCGCTGCTCCCACGTCGGGCCTGTCCGCCGGCCGGGGTCGCCCGGGCTCCAGAGCCGAAACCACCACCGGACGGACCTGTTCCGCCTTGCATGGGATTGTTCAGCCGCGGATGCCGAGCTTGCTGATCAGCGTCTGATAACGCTCCCGATCCTGGTCCTTGAGGTAGCTCAGCAGGCTTTTGCGACGGCCAAGCATCTTCATCAGCCCCTGCCGCGACGAATAGTCGTGCTTGTTCTTCTGCATGTGGCCGGTGAGCTGGCTGATGCGCTCGCTCAGCATGGCGACCTGCACTTCCACCGACCCGGTGTCAGTCGCGTGGGTCTGGTGGCCGTTGATCAATTCCTGCTTCTTTTCAGTGGTGAGCGGCATGCCTGGATCTGAACCGGTCAGTGCAATCCTCCATCTTACCTTGCCACTCAGGCCCCCTCCCGGGCCAGCCAGGCAAGGCAACGGCGCAGCAGCGCATCCACATCCGGGCTGTCATGGCTGGTGTCGTGGCTGCGGATGTGGGCCAGGGATCGCCGGATCTCCTCCTCGCTGTAATCCAGGGCCGCCAGCGTCCGTTCGACCTCGTTCTCCACCGGGTCATGGCGGGGCCCCGATGCCGCTCCGTCGAGCAACCCCTGGGGCAGCTTGTCGCGCAGGTCGACGACGATCCGTTCCGCCGTCCGACGGCCCACCCCCGGCGCCTTGCCCAGGCAGGCGAGATCGGCGGCGGCGATCGCGGCGACAAGCTGCCCATGCTCCAGGGTCGATGCCAGGGCCATCGCCACCTGCGGACCGACGCCGCTCACCCCCAGCAGCAGCCGGAACAGATCGCGTTCGTCCTTACGCTCAAATCCAAACAGCAGGCTGGCATCTTCCCGGATCACGTGGTGGATGTGGACAATCAACGGAATGGCCGGTTCCTGCACCAGCAGCCGTTCGTGCCAGCCACGGGGCACCTGCACCTCGTAGCCAACGCCGGCGCAGTCGATCACCACGCCGCACCGTCCACCGTCCTGCCAACGCTCCTCCAGTCGGCCCTGCAGTCGCCCGATCATGCCGCCCCCGGTGTTCCGACCATGTTGACCCTGCCGCCCGTCGGCCGCCTGCTGGTTGTTCTGCGGCCTCTGGCGGCTGTGCTGCTGGCCCTGCTGCTCTCGGCCTGCGGTGGCCCGGCCCAGCCGCCGCGCTCCACCCTCGAGCAGGCCCTCAACCTGCAGGTGCAGCTCACCCGTGAAGGCCTGGCGGAGGTGTTGGCGATGCCGGCACCGACCGACAACCCTGCCCTGTCGCGGGTGCGCCTCGACAGGCAGGCCCGGGAGCAGATCGAGGGTCGTCCGGTGTGGCATCTGCGCGGTCGTTTTGACTGGAGGCTGGCGGGGGAACCCCTGCGGCCCGACACCCCCTTCGAGGTCTGGCTGCTGCCCGGGGAGCAGGGCCAGAGCTGGCGTCTGCTCCGTCGCGGTGACCACGGCGAACCCGGCTGGCGCAGCTGGCCCCTGCCCCTGCCGCTCGGTTGACCATGGTGACCACTGCCGCGAGGCTGGGGTCTGCGTTGCTTCTGGCGCTGCTGCTGGCCGGCGGCGCCCAAGGGGAGGATCTGCAATTTGACCGTCGCTGTGCCTGGTCCCGTGGGGATGGCCCCTGGATCGCGGCGGGGCTTTGCCGGCTGGAGGGCTGGCGGGATGAACGGGACCTGCTGCTCACCGTTCTCTGGCCCGATGGGCGCCGCAGCGTGATCGAGACCCGGCCGTCGGGGGGAGAGGCCCGCATCGACCGCCTGCCTGCCCGCTTCCGACCGGGAGAGGATGGCTCCTGGCTATTCAGCCTGCAGCAGGGGGGCCGGCTGCTGTTCGCGCTGCCCTGAAGCTGGTCGGGACCGCTGCTGCCTGGACAATGGATGGGTTCCGCTCCTGTCCGTGTCCGTTCCCCGGCTCTCCCCGCGCACCATCGAGGCCGTCAAGGAGCGCGCCGACATCGTCGACGTGGTGGGGGAACACGTGATGCTGCGTCGCCGCGGCCGTGAGTACGTGGGCCTTTGCCCTTTCCACGAGGACCGCTCCCCCTCGATGACGGTCTCGCCGGCCAAGCAGTTCTATTACTGCTTCTCGTGCGGAGCGGGCGGCAACAGCCTCAAGTTCCTGATGGAACTCAAGCGCCAGAGCTTCGCCGAGGT
>CAZWFG010000167.1:0-2825 GCA_964632245.1 uncultured Synechococcus sp.
CTGCAGCACCGATCTGTCGGTGCAGGTGGACCGGGGGGAACCGCGGCAGCTCAAGGGGGCCCAGCGCAGTGCCGTGACCGTGCGGGCCTGGGATGCGGAGGGGCGCGTCGGCATCACCAGCTGCACCGACCTGTCGGCTGAAGGGCTGGCCCTGGCCCTGCGGGGGGCGAAGGAGGCCAGTGCCTTCGGCGATCGAGAGGATCCGCCGCAGCTCTCCTGCAGGGCCACCGAACCCCTGCAACCCGTTGACCGTCCCCTTTGTGAACTCAGCCCGATCAGCCGGTTGCTGGCCACCCTGCTGGATGCTGAACGGCAGCTGCTCGATCGCCACCAGGCGATCACCACTGTTCCCTACAACGGCCTGGCGGAACGGCGCAGCATGCGCGTGTACGTGAACAGCGCCGGTGCCTGCCGCCAGCAGAGCTCCAGCACGGCGTCGCTCTACCTCTACGCCCGCGCCGAGCAGGCCGGTCGCCGGCCCCGCAGCGCCGGTGCGGTGCGGCTGGCCCATGGTGCCGCTGATCTCGATGTGCAGGGCTGTCTCGACGAGTCCGCCGGCCTCACCATCAGCCATCTGGATTACGCGCCGATCGCTTCGGGCACCTACCCCTGCGTCTTCTCCCCCGAAGCCTTCCTGGATCTCATCGGCGCCTTCAGCAACCTGTTCAATGCCCGCTCGGTGCTCGATGGGGTGAGTCTCTCGACCCGCGAATCGCTGGGGCAGACCCTGGCGGTGCCGTTCCTCACCGTCAGCGATGATCCCCGCCATCCGCTGCACCTGGCGGCCGCTGCCTTTGATGGCGAAGGCACCCCGACGAGCCGGCTGCCGCTGATCGAAGCGGGGGTGCTGCGCCACTTTCTGCACAGCGAAGCCACCGCCCGGCAGTTCGGTGTGGCGCCCACGGGCCACGGGGGCCTGGGGGCCAAGGCGTCGGTGTCGCCCGACTGGTTTGTGGTCGAGGCCGCGGCCGGTGCTGGTGCTGGCGATGCCAGCCTGCGGCGTGACACCGCCAGCGGTGTGGTGTGGATCGATTCGCTCTCGGCCCTGCATGCCGGCGTGAAGGCCAGCCAGGGATTGTTCTCCCTGCCCTTTGACGGCTGGCTGCTGCAAGGCGGCGAACGCCGTTCGATCGAGGCGGCCACCGTCGCCGGTGACATCCGCACCTTGTTGCAGTCGATCCTGGCCTTGGAGGGCCCGCCGCTGCTGACCCCCTCGGGCCTTTGCCCCCATGTGTGGGTCGAGGGCCTGTCGATCACCGGCGAGGCCTAGTGCGGATCCTGTTCTGGGGCACGCCGGCCTACGCGGTGCCCACCCTCGAGGCCCTGGTGGCCGCGGGCCATGAGCTGGTGGGGGTGGTCACCCAGCCAGATCGCCGCCGCGGCCGTGGGGGGGCATTGGTGCCGTCGCCGGTCAAGGCCCGCACCCTCGAGCTCGCCGCAGCCCGCGGGTGTGCGATTCCGGTGATCACGCCGCAACGGATCCGCCGGGAGCCGGACACCCAGCGGCTTCTGGCTGATCTGGGGGCAGACATCTCGGTGGTGGTGGCCTTCGGACAGCTGTTGCCGCCCGAGGTGCTGGCCCAGCCGCCGCTGGGCTGCTGGAACGGCCATGGGTCGCTGCTGCCCCGCTGGCGTGGGGCGGCGCCGATCCAGTGGGCGCTGCTGTCGGGCGACACCACCACGGGTGTGGGTGTCATGGCCATGGAGGCAGGCCTCGACACCGGCCCCGTGCTGCTCGAAGGGGCGATCGGCATCGGCCTGTGCGAGAACGCCGCCCAGCTCGCCACGCGGCTGGCGGCCCTGACGGCGACGTTGATGGTGGAGGCCCTGCCGCGCATCGCCGCCGCCGGACCGGGGCCCGAGCCGGAACGGCTGGCCCGGCTGCAGGTGCGTCCCCAGGCCGCGGAGGGGGTGACCCTGGCGCGGCTGCTGACCAAGGACGACCGTGAGGTCGACTGGTCCCGCACGGCCCTGGAGATTCACCGGCAGGTGATGGGCCTTTATCCCGATGCCCAGACCCGCTGGGGCGAGCGGCGGCTGAAGCTGCTGGAGAGCGAACCCCTTGTGGAGCGGCTCGCCGATCAGCTCACGCCCGAAGCGGCGACCTTGAGCCGCCGGTCGTGGCCCCGGGCCGAACCCGGATCGGTGCTGGAGGGTGTGAAGGGGGTGGGGCTGGTGCTGGCGACCGGTGGCTGTCCGTTGCTGCTGCGCTGCGCTCAGCTCGAAGGCAAGGCGGCGGTGGCAGGGGAGGCGCTGCGCCAGCAGCTCAGCTGACGCGGCAGCAGCAGGCCGGCCAGCGACAGCGCAAGGGCCAGTCCCTGCAGGCTGCTGACCACGGCCAGGGCGATGCAGAGCGGGCAGTGCAGCAGGGTCAGCTCGCTTCCAGCGGTCATCCTGCAGCTGCAGTGGTGTCTTCAGCGTACGGGGGTTGGCGGTCGTGAGGGCCCATAAACCCTGCAATTGACGGATGGGGAAACCCACGGCGGCGCAGAACACTGGCAGGGTTCTCTCCCGTCGGCGTTCCATGGCTTTCGTGACTTCTGACCCGTTGGCGATCAGCGTCGGCGGCAGCCTGTACTGGGGTGGCTTGAGCGGTCGGCTGACGATCACCAACACCGGATCCACGGCCCTGCGCAGCTGGAGCCTGCGTTTCCGCACCCGCCTCAGCAACCTGCAGGCCTGGACGATGGTCGCGCAGGTGGTCGCCAACGGGGATGGCACCAGCACGGTGACGCTGCGCAACACGGCCTGGAACGGCAGCCTGCGGCCGGGTCAGAGCCTGGAGCTGCACTTCAACGCCAGCACACCCGCCGGCACGGCCCGCA
>CAZWFG010000167.1:2925-4664 GCA_964632245.1 uncultured Synechococcus sp.
ACACCGGCGGCTGACCGGTGGGGGGAGCAGTTCTTTGCTCCCTACGTCGACATGGGGCTCTATCCGGTGCCCGATCTCGATGGGCTGGCGTTGCGCCATGGGGTGGGGCTGCTGACGCTGGGGTTCATGCAGGCCAGCCCCACGGGCGTGCTGGCCTGGGCTGGCCTTGATGCCCTGCGGCTCGACAGCAGCCATCCGCAGGCCCGTGCGATCCGCAACGAAATTGCTGAACTGCGGGCCGTCGGCGGTGATGTGATGGTGTCGCTGGGCGGTGCCGCCGGCGAAAGCCTGGCCACCGACCATCGCCGGCGGGGGCTGGGTGCCCAGGCCCTGGCGGACGCCTATGGCAGTGCTGTCGACACCCTGGGCCTGCGCAAGCTCGATTTCGACATCGAAGGCGCAGCCCTGGCCGACACCGCAACGCTGCAGCTGCAGATGCAGGCCATTCGGCTGGTGCAGGCCGGCCGGCCGGGGCTGGGGGTGTGGTTCACGCTGCCGGTGCTGCCCCAGGGCCTGACGGCTGCGGGCGTCAATGCCGTGCGGTTGGCCCTGGCGGCCGGTGTGGCGGTCGATGGGGTGAATGTGATGGCGATGGATTACGGCGACAGTGCCGCACCGCCGGCGCTCAAGAGCATGGGCGCTTATGCCATTGATGCAGCCGTCAGCACCTACGGGCAGCTGCAGCCGCTGTTCGCAGCGGCCGGCCAGACCCTGGGCTGGAACCAGATGGGCATCACGCCGATGCTGGGGGTGAACGACATCACCAGTGAGGTGTTCCGCCTGGAGGATGCGGCGCTGGTGGAGGCCTTTGCCCGCGAGAAGGGCCTGGGAATGCTGTCGATGTGGTCGCTGAACCGTGATGCCCCCGGCCCCGCCGGCCAGGTGGCCAACACCCATGCCGGACTGCCGGGCATGGCGGCCGGAGCGTTCAGCAGCACCTGGGGCGATTACGGCAGCGACCCGATCCTCAATGCCGCCGGCGCCAACCGCGTCGTGGTGGCCGCCACCGACCGGCTGCTGAACGCCGGTGCCGGTGTGCTCGACACCTTCGTGCTCGGCTATGCCTGGGGCCGGCAGCTGGAGATCCGCGGCTTTGATCCCACGCAGGACCGGCTGGATCTGACGGGGTTCTGGCAGCAGAGCGCTGAGGCGCAGGTGGTATCGCTGGGCAGCGGCGGCAGCCGCGTGGACCTGCCGTTCAATCAGCAGCAGATCGTGCTGCCCGGCGTCGAGGCCACGGCCCTGGCGGGGGCGTTGCTGCGGTGGCAGGGGTGAGCGGGTGGGCGCTCAGCTGACCGCCATGGACCGGTTCCGTTGCCAGATGACGGCGGCGGCACCGGCCAGCGCCAGGAACACCAGGGTCTGCAGCAGCAGCAATGTGAAGCCGAGGGCCGAGAAGGCAACGATGCGGACGCGGGCCTTGATCAGCAGGGTGAGCAGCAGCAGCACCGTGGCCTGCAGGCTCGCGATCTTGGCGGCCGGGAGCAGGAGGCAGGGAAGAAGCATGGTCGGTGCCGGATGGGTTGCTGCATCCTGTCGGACGGCAGGTGGTGCTGCGTGTTGTGCACCATCTCTTGATGAAGGGGATGACGTTCCAACCGGCCCGGTGCCGGCAGTGAGGTGGGTGCCGGTGCCGGATTGCAGCGCGGCCCATGCATCGAGAAGGATGAACATATGCTGGCGGCTCAGATGAATGGCGTTAGCCAGGCCTTTACACAGCGAACATCGCCTGAAGAACG
>CAZWFG010000168.1:0-4639 GCA_964632245.1 uncultured Synechococcus sp.
TTCGCCAAGGGACAGAAGGGCAGTTCTGCCATGCCCCACAAGCGCAACCCGATCCGCAGCGAACGCATCAGCGGCCTGGCGCGGGTGTTGCGCAGCTACGTGGTGGCCGCCCTCGAGAACTGTGCCCTCTGGCATGAACGGGACATCAGCCACAGTTCTGTGGAGCGGATGATGCTGCCCGATTGCTCGGTCACGCTCCACTTCATGCTGCGGGAAATGACGCGCGTGGTGGAGGGACTGCAGGTGTACCCAGACACCATGCAGCGCAACCTGAACATCTATGGCGGCGTGGTGTTCAGCCAGGCGGTGCTGCTGGCCCTGGTGGCCACCGGCCTGAGCCGCGAAGAGGCATACCGCATCGTGCAGGGCCATGCCCACGGGGCCTGGAACCGCGCCGGGGGCGACTTCCGCGCCAGCCTTGAGGCCGATCCAGCGGTGACCTCACGTCTGAGCCCTGAGCAGCTGGCGGACTGCTTCAGCAGCGATCGTCACCGGGTGCATCTGCCGGTGATTTATGAACGGCTGGGGATCTGAATCCCGTTATCTCAAACCCAGCACCTGAATCCCAACATTTGAGTCCCTTCACCCCTCCAGCGGCACCCGCTGGGTGGCGGGGTTGAGGCCTTCGGGTTCGGCACCCACGATCTCCTCCTTGACGGGGAAGCGGTTGATGGCGTGCAGCGCGCGACGGGCCTTGCCGCGCAGCTCTTCGCTGACGGCGGGGCAGTAGGGCAGCTGCGCCAGCAGATCAACGGTGCGCCGCAGCAGCCGCACCACGTCGCCTTCATCCAGGGAGGTGGCGGCGATCAGGTCAGTCCAGCTGGTGCCATCGGCCCAGGCCTTGACCAGGCCCATCAGGTCGGGCTCCCACCACACCGGCACCACGACGTCGTGGCGTTCCTGCAGCCGCACCAGTTCGCGGCGCAGGCCCCGCAGATCGTGCAGCGCCTCCTCGGCGGCGGGCGGTGGGGGGTAGGCGGTCCAGAGGTCGGGACGGCTCACCTCGGTCGAGACCGCCTCCAGCACGGCGGCCAGGTCACCAGGGCTGAGCTCGTCGCAATGGCCACTCATCAGCACCAGCCCCAGCCAGAGCTCGTTGTCACCCCGCAGGGCCGCCACGGTGCGGCCGATCTCGGTGGGATCAAGGTCGTCGAGACAACCGAAGTGGCGCAGGATCTCGATCAGGCTCAGGAACGTCTGCCAGTGGCGGTTGGCCCGGTGGTGCAGCAAGCGCTGCCGTTCGGCGATCTCCTCCTCCAGTTCCTCCATGCGTCGACGCTGCTTCTTGAGCTGACGGCGGTCCCCCCAGCGGTGGGCCGGATCAGCCTCCAGTTCAGTCTCCAGCTGCTGCACCAGCCGCGCCTGCTGCTGCACCTCACCGGCCAGGTCGTACTGGGGGGTGTGCATGTCGTGGCGGCGGGCCAGGGAGCCCACCGCCATTGCCAGACCGGCACTGTGCTGATCACCGTGGCGGTGTTCCCCGGCATGGCTGAGATCGGGAACGTCAAACCCGCGCACCTGCAGGCAGCTGAGGTCGGCATGCAGGCTCACGACGCAGCGGCAGGGCAGCAGCACCCAGAGGTTCTCGTCTGTGAGGCAGAGCAGCAGCGGAAACTGGCCGGGGCCATCGATCTTGTCGATGATCACGGCAGGGCAGACGCGGCCGCGCAGGGCCGGCGCCTTGAGGCTCACCAGGGTGCCGGGGCTGGCGAACTGCAGGGCCAGGGTGAGTTCATGGGCCAGGGTCTCTTCGGCCTGCTGCTGCAGGATCCGCAGCAACCGCCGTTCCTCCCGCAGGCGACCGCGCTGCTTCTCGTAGGCCTCGAAGGCCTCCCATGGCACATCGGTGGCGGTTTCGCCCAGCGATTCGAGCTGCTCACGCAGTTCGGCGATGCGGGCCTGGTCATCGGCCAGGTCAAGGGTGGCGAGGTAACGGCCGAAGCTGCGTTCCACCAGTTCGCGGGCCTTGGACCGGTCGTAGCGCTGCAGCAGGTTGAGCACCATGCCGTAGCTGGGGGTGAACTGGCTGACGAGGGGATCGGCGGGGGCCATGGCCAGCTGACCGGCTTCACGCACCCCCTCGAAGCGGCTCTGGACCGTGACCACATACCCCTGGGTGTCGAGGCCACGGCGACCGGCACGACCGGCCATCTGCAGAAATTCGCTGGCCATCAACCCGCGATGGCCGCTTTCGGTGCGCTTGGACAGGGCCGAGATGACGGTGGTGCGGGCGGGCATGTTGATGCCGGCCGCCAGGGTTTCGGTGGCGAACACCACCTTCACCAGCCCCTGCTGGAACAGCTCTTCGATCAGTTCCTTCCAGGCCGGCAGCACGCCGGCATGGTGGGCGGCCACACCCCGCAGCAGCGGTTCGAGATGGCCCTCGCGCACGGCCTCGGGATTGGCCGCCACGAAGGCATCGACCCGTTGACGCAGGCGGGCCTGCTCGGCCGGTGTGACCAGGCTGGCGCTGCCGAGGTCGCGCACACCCTTGTCGCAGCCGCGGCGGCTGAAGATGAAGTAGATGGCCGGAAGCATGTCGCGTTCGGCCAGCTGGTTGACCACAAAGCCCATGGGCGGGGCTTCGGGCTGGGGCGGCCGGGGGCTGCGATCGCCCTTGCGCCGGGTGGATTTGGGGGGCCGCCACACCTTGGCATTGGGATGCAGGCCCGTGCCGGCCTCGTTGAGCAGGGGGTGCAGACCCTTGGCGCTGCAGAAGCTGAAGGCCAGCGGCACCGGCCGGTGATCGCTGAGCACCAGCCGGGTGGGGCCGTGCACCTGTTCGATCCAGTCGGTGAGCTGCCCGGCGTTGGCGACGGTGGCCGAGAGGGCCACCAGCTGAATCACCGAGGGACAGTGGATGATCGATTCCTCCCAGACGGTGCCCCGCTGGGAGTCGTTCATGTAATGGCATTCGTCGAGCACCACGGTCTCGACATCCGCCAGGGGATCGTCGTCGGGGTGATCAATCTCGGCGTACAGCATGTTGCGGAAGATCTCGGTCGTCATCACCACGACCGCGGCCTCGCGGTTGGCGGTGATGTCGCCGGTCATCAGGCCGACCCGGTCGGCACCGAACTGTTCACGGAAATCGCGCAGCTTCTGGTTGGAGAGCGCCTTGAGCGGAGTGGTGTAGAAAACCCGCCGGCCATGGGCCAGGGCGCGGTGGATGGCGTATTCGCCCACCAGGGTCTTGCCCGAACCGGTGGGGGCGCTCACCACGACCGAATGGCCCTGATCGAGGGCATCGATCGCCTCGAGCTGGAAGCCGTCGAGGCTGAAGGGAAAAAGCGCCGCCAGATCGGGCCGGCTGCTGGCGGCAAGGGTCATGGCGTCATCCTATGGGGGCGCCATCAGCTGCTGACCGGATGCCGATGCGAACATCCTGTTTGGCCGCCACAACCGCCGTCGTTCCATCCCCCGCCGCCGACTGGCGCCACTGGCTTGAACAGGGCCTGGCGGCCGTGCCCGCCGAACGGCGCCGCCGCCTGCGCAGCCTGGCCCCCGGCGGTGGCGCCACGCTCACCCCCGCCGACGCCACCGCCGGGGCCGCCCCCCTGCTTGACCTGGCCAGCAACGACTACCTGGGCCTCAGCCGCCATCCGGCGGTGCTGGCCGCCGCCGCCGCCGAACTGGTCGCCAGCGGCCTCGGGGCCGGCGCTTCGCGGCTGGTGAGCGGCAGCCGCCCCGTGCACCGGCAGCTTGAGCAGGCCCTGGCCGACTGGCTGGGCCGCCGGCGGGTGCTGCTCTTCCCCAGCGGTTTCCAGGCCAACCTGGCCGCTGTCGTGGCCCTGGCCGACCGCCACAGCCTCGTGCTGGCCGACCGGCTGATTCACCATTCGCTGCTGGTGGGTGTGCGCACCAGCGGTGCCCGGCTGCAGCGCTTCGCCCACAACGATGTTGGCGACCTGGAACGGCGGCTGGTCGCCGCCCGCCGGGACCGGCCAGACCAGCGGCTGCTGGTGCTCTGCGAAAGCCTCTACAGCATGGAAGGCACCACGGCGCCGGTGGCCGCCCTGGCGGCCCTCTGCCAGCACCATGGGGCCGCCCTGCTGGTCGACGAGGCCCACGCCCTCGGCGTGCTGGGCCCCGGTGGCCGGGGCCTGGCCCATGGCCATGCCGATGTCGCCCTGGTGAGCGGCACCTTCGGCAAGGCCTTCGGCAGTGGCGGTGCCTTTCTGGCGGCCGACGACCCCCTGGCCGAGTGGCTGCTGCAGTCGAGCGGCGCCTTTCGTTACACCACGGCCCTGGCGCCCCCCCTGGCCGCCGGTGCCCTGGCCGCCCTGGATCTGCTCAGGGCCAGTGGTGCCGACGCATGGCGGCGGCAGCTGCTGGCCCGGGCCGAGCGCTGGCGCCAGGCCCTGGCGACCGCCGGCTGGCCGCGACCCACCGGTAACGGGCCGATCCTGCCGCTGCTGCTGGGGGACGACAGGCGGGCGCTGACCCTGCAGCAGCAGCTGGAGTCGGCGGGCCTGTTGACGGTGGCGATCCGTCCACCGACGGTGCCCGCCGGCAGCTCGCGGTTGCGGCTGGTGCTGCGCCACGACCTGCCCGCCGGCACCCTGACGCGGCTGCTGGCGGTGCTGCCCCCGCCGGGTCCGGCGCCGACCTAGACAAGGAGAGTTTCCGCCCTGGACCT
>CAZWFG010000169.1:0-4581 GCA_964632245.1 uncultured Synechococcus sp.
GCTGCTGCTGATGGTGGCGACGGGGCTGGCGTTCCAGCTGCCGGTGCTGCTGTTGTTGCTCGGGCTGCTGGGCGTGGTCACTGCACCGGCGCTGCTGGCGGCCTGGCGTCCGGTGCTGCTGGCCGCCGCCGTCGCCGCCGCCGTGCTCACCCCCTCCACCGATCCGGTGACGATGCTGTTGCTCGCCGGTGCCATTGCCCTGCTCTACGCCGTCGGGGTCGCTCTGGTGGGCTTCACAGCAGGAATTCGCTCTGGCGGCCCTGGTCCGGCAGCACAAGGCTGAGGGCCTTGCCCAGCCGCGGCCGGTCCGGCGTCTCCTGCAGCCAGCGCCGCACCAGCCCCGCCACCCCCAGACCGTTGAGCTGCTCCACCACCTCCTCCAGCTGCAGCAGGTAGTCGTCGGCACTGAGGGGGAACGACTGCTGCTCCAGGTAGGCCCACATCACCTGCAGGTACAGCCTGGAACCCCGCCGCTGCAGCCGCAGGTCATACGACGCTCCCCAGCGGCCGCGCAGCAGGGCCAGCACCTCGTCGCTGGCGAGGGGACGATCCTCGGGGTCGGGGGACATCACTGGGCAGGACCGGACGGCGGCAAGCATGCCTGGCGGGCGGCAGAGTCCAGTCGTCGCAAAGCGTCACGGCGGGGGATAGGTTCATAATGGGCGGCACTCGCGGCGGTGTGCCTCCCCCATGACCCAGCTTTCGGCGAAGGACGTGCCCGGCATGGGCCGGCGGCAGTTCATGAACCTGCTGACGTTCGGTTCGGTGACCGGCGTGGCGCTGGGGGCCCTCTACCCGGTCGTCAATTACTTCATCCCGCCGAAGGCCGGCGGTGGCGGCGGTGGCACCACGGCCAAGGACGAGCTGGGCAACACCGTCACCGCCAGTGGCTGGCTGGCCTCCCACAAGGAGGGGGATCGCAGCCTGGTCCAGGGCCTCAAGGGCGACCCCACCTACCTGATCGTCGAGGGACCCGAGGCCATCGGTGCCTATGGCATCAATGCCATCTGCACCCACCTGGGTTGCGTGGTCCCCTGGAACAGCGGCGCCAACAAGTTCATGTGCCCGTGCCACGGCAGCCAGTACGACGCCACCGGCAAGGTGGTGCGTGGCCCCGCCCCTCTCTCCCTGGCCCTAGCCCACGTCACCGTCGATAACGACACGGTGTTCGTGAGCCAGTGGACCGAGACCGACTTCCGCACCGGCGACAAGCCCTGGTGGGCCTGAGGCCCCCGGCCGTCCCCCTGCCTCCTCCTGTCCTGTCCTGCAGCCTTTCCCTGTTCCGATGCGTCGCCCCCTCTCCCTGCTGCTGAGTGGCCTTCTGCTGGCCGCCGTGCTGCTGCTCCAACCCCGGGCCAGCTGGGCCTATCCCTTCTGGGCCCAGCAGAACTACGCCAGCCCCCGGGAAGCCACCGGCAAGATCGTCTGCGCCAACTGTCACCTGGCCAAGAAGCTGACCCAGGTCGAGGTGCCCCAGGCTGTGATGCCCGACACCGTCTTCAAGGCCGTCGTGAAGATTCCCTACGACACCGCCGTGCAGCAGGTGCAGGCCGATGGCAGCCGCGCCGGTCTCAACGTGGGTGCCGTGGTGATGTTGCCGGACGGCTTCCGCCTGGCTCCCGATGACCGCATCCCTGAGGAGATCAAGGAAGAGACCAAGGGCATCTATTACACCCAGTACAGCGACGACCAGCCGAACATCCTGCTGGTGGGTCCGATCCCCGGTGACCAGCACCAGGAGATTGTCTTCCCCATCCTTTCCCCTGATCCGGCCACCGACAGTTCAATCCACTTCGGCAAGTACCAGCTGCACATCGGCGGCAACCGCGGCCGGGGCCAGGTCTATCCCACCGGTGAGAAGAGCAACAACGGCGTCTTCACCGCCTCCGTGGGTGGCCAGGTGACTGCCATTGACCCCGATGAGAAGGGTGGCTCCACCGTCACCCTGGCCACCGCCGACGGCGGCAGCGTCAGTGAGGCGATCCCCGCCGGTCCTTCGCTGCTGGTGTCCGTGGGTGACACCGTCGCCGCCGGGGCCCCCCTGACCAACGATCCCAACGTGGGTGGTTTCGGCCAGACCGATGCCGAGGTGGTGCTCCAGAACCCCGTGCGCGTCCTTGGCCTTCTGGCCTTCCTGGCCGCTGTGGCCATCGCCCAGATCATGCTCGTGCTGAAGAAGAAGCAGTTCGAGAAGGTCCAGGCCGCCCAGGGGCTCTGATCCTTCATGCCTGTGCTGCTCGCTGAAACTGGCTTCGTCTTCCAGTCACCAGGTCCCATGCTCATCGAGCTGGGGCCTCTGGCCATCCGCTGGTACGGCCTGCTGATTGCCCTGGCTGTCCTTCTCGGGCTGGTCATCTCGAGCCGTCTGGCCCGTCGGCGGGGGTTCGAGAGCGGGCTGATCTCCGACCTGTTGCCCCTGCTGGTGCTCGCCGCCGTGGTGGGAGCGAGGGCTTATTACGTGCTCTTCGAATGGCGCCAGTACCGGCTCAACTGGCTGGAGGCGCTGCAGATCTGGCGGGGGGGGATTGCGATCCATGGCGCCCTCATCGGCGGCGTGCTGGCGGTGATCGCCTTCTGCCGCTGGCGACGTCTGTCCTTCTGGGCTCTGATGGATGTTCTGGTGCCCTCGGTCGCCCTCGGCCAGGCCATTGGTCGCTGGGGCAACTTCTTCAATTCCGAGGCTTTCGGTCTGCCCACCAACCTGCCCTGGAAACTCTGGATTCCAGCGGTCAGCCGCCCCAGCGGTTATCTGGCCCAGGCTTGGTTTCACCCCACCTTCCTGTATGAATCCCTCTGGGATCTGGGCCTTTTCCTCATCCTGATCGTGCTGGTGTTCCGGCGTCGGGCCGATGGGGAACCCTGGCTGCCGATTGGCGCCGCCACCTGTGTGTACGCCCTGGTGTACAGCCTGGGCCGCTTCTGGATCGAGGCCCTGCGGCTCGACCCCCTCTGCCTCTGGGGCACCATTGAAGGCGGCACCTGTCTGCGCATGGCCCAGGTGATGAGCCTGTTGCTGGCCCTGGCCGGTGCCGCCGGCCTGGTGTGGCTCCTCGCCCTCCAACGGCCGCTGCCCGAACCCGGCCGCCCCCAGACCTGAGCGGATGGTCGACCCCAAGCCACGGGTGCAGATCGTCGGGGCCGGTCCTGGTTCCCCTGACCTGCTCACCCTCAGGTCCCTGCGGGCCATCGAGGCCGCTGAACTGCTGATCTGGGCCGATTCCCTGGTGGCCCCCGAGATTGCCGCCCTCGCCCCCGAGGGTTGCGAACGGTTGCGCAGCGGCAACCTCACCCTTGAACAGGTGGTGGCCGCCATGGTCGACGGGGTGGGCCGGGGTCTGCGGGTGGTGCGGCTCCACGACGGGGATCCCTGCCTCTACGGCGCGCTGCAGGAACAGATCTGCCGTCTGGCAGAAGCGGGCATTGCCGTCGAGGTGCTGCCCGGCATCAGCGCTTACCAGGCCACCGCCGCCGCCCTCGGGGCCGAACTCACCATCCCCGGGCTGGTGCAGACCATCGTCCTCAGTCGCGCCGGTGGCCGCACCGGCACACCGGAACGGGAATCGCTCGAACGGCTTGCCGCCCTGCAGGCCAGCCTCTGCCTTTATCTGAGCGCCCGTCATGTCGACGAAGTGCAGGAGGTGCTGCTGCGCCACTATCCAGCCGACACGCCGGTGGCCGTGGGCTACAGGGTCAGCTGGCCCGATCAGCAGCTCGAGCTGGTGCCCCTCTGCGACCTGGCCCGCCACAGCCACGGCCAGGGACTGGAGCGCACCACCCTGTACATCGTCAGCCCGGCCCTGGCGGCTTCAGGTGTCAGCCGTTCACGCCTCTACAGCCCCGACCACGACCATCTGTTCAGGCCCCGTGCAACTCGGCCAGCAGCTGGTCCTCCCTGAAGCCACACCCCAGCTGCGCCACGATGGCTCGCAGGTCCGTTTCTGCGTTCCCCAGGCAATCGGTCCCCCCGGGTGATGGCGTCACATTGAATGTGATCGGGCCGTCGGTGGTGATGCGAGCCTCCCCCAGCAACAGGCGCCGCTGCTCCCGGTCGATCAGCTGGGGCCTGACCCCGCCGAAACCATGGGCCACCTCAAGCTGCTCCAGGCGGGCCGCCGGAACAATGCGGCGCAGGTCCTGAAGAAACAGCCAGCGCCGCAGAAACGGCACTTCGAACAGCAGATTGCGCAGGATGTAATTGCGGATGTCGGCCACCCGAAACAGCTGCCAGAACACGGCCAGCACAGCCCCATCCAACCGCAGCACCCGCAGAAACTCCCAGAAGCTGGCGGGCCGGTAGCGCTCAAGCAGGGGCAGCAGCAGCGCCGTGGGGCCGAAACGGGTCTTGTCCGGCACCAGCACATCGGGATCGCCGTGGATGGCGGCAAAGGGCAGGCGGTCGTTCTGGACGGTGTACACCTTGCCCCGCAACACCTGCGGCAGGAAATAGAAACTCCCCGCCACCGGCAGGCACGAATATTGCAGACCGTGACCCATGGCCTGGGCCAGCAGCAGGCTGTGGGCTCCGGCACTCACCACCACGTACCGGGCCTCGATGGTGCCGGATCCGGTGTCGACCTGCAC
>CAZWFG010000170.1:0-4556 GCA_964632245.1 uncultured Synechococcus sp.
CCGACGGTCGCTGCCGCCTCGAGCACCTGCACCGTCCGACCCGCGGTCTGCAGCTGCCGGGCCGCCACGAGGCCCGACAGGCCGGCTCCCACCACCACCGCATCGAGCATCGGGATCTCTGGCGCCGCTGATGTCAGTGTGGCCGGCCCCCATGCGGTCGGCAGGACATGATCGGGGCAGAGATCTCCCGCCGGCATGAACATCGACGGTCGCCCCTGGCGCACGATCTGGCTCGAACCGGATGGCCGTGCCGTGGGGGTCATTGACCAGACCCGCCTGCCCCACGCCTTCGAAACCCGTCGCCTCGACAACCTCGATGCCGCTGCTGCCGCCATCCGCACCATGGTGGTGCGTGGGGCCCCGCTGATCGGTGTCACCGGGGCCTATGGCCTGATGCTGGCGCTGCAGGCGGATCCGTCCGATGGCGCCCTGGCGGCCGCCGAGGCCCTGTTGCTGGCGACGCGGCCCACGGCGGTGAACCTGGCCTGGGCCCTGGAACGCACCCGCCGCCGGGTGGCGCCCCTGCCCCCCGATCAACGGGCCGCGGCGGCGGCCCAGGAGGCGGCGGCCATCGCCGATGAGGATGTGGCCATGTGCGAGGCGATCGGCGACCACGGCCTGGCCGAGTTCCGCCGTCTGCATGCCGCCCTGCCGCCCCGGCGCCAGGGGCAGCCGCTGCAGGTGCTGACCCACTGCAATGCCGGCTGGCTGGCCACCGTCGACTGGGGCACGGCCCTGGCCCCGATCTACAAGGCCCACCGCGCGGGGTTGCCCATCCACGTGTGGGTCGACGAGACCCGCCCGCGCAACCAGGGGGCCAGCCTCACGGCTTACGAACTCTCCCGCGAAGGGGTGCCCCACACGGTCATCGTCGACAACGCCGGCGGCCATCTGATGCAGCACGGTCAGGTGGATGCGGTGATCGTCGGCACCGACCGCACCACCCGCCGCGGCGATGTCTGCAACAAGATCGGCACCTATCTCAAGGCCCTGGCGGCCCATGACAACGGTGTGCCGTTCTATGTGGCCCTGCCGTCGTCCACCATCGACTGGACCCTGGAGGATGGCCTGGCGGAGATCCCCATCGAGGCCCGCGCCGCCGACGAAGTGACCCACATCCAGGGCAGCGACCCATCGGGCCATGTCCTCAGCGTGCGTCTCACCCCCGCAGCCTCCGACGCCTTCAACCCCGCCTTCGATGTCACGCCGGCCCGGCTGGTGACCGCCCTGATCACCGAGAGGGGACTGGCAACAGCCAGCGAACAGGGGCTGCGGAGCCTTTATGGCTGAGTGGGGGGCTGGGGGCGCAGGCCGCTGAGGGCCTGGGCCAGCTCGAGGGGGAACAGCACCACCGTGTTGGAGGGGCTGGCCCCGAGCCCGTCGATCGTCTGCAGGGTCCGCAGCTCCAGGGCGATGGGGTTGCCGGCCATGGTGGCGGCGGCCTGGGCCAGGTTCTCGGCCGCCAGCCGATCCCCGTCGGCCTTGGTGATCGTGGCCCGCTTCTCCCGTTCCGCCGAAGCCTGGCGCGACATCATCCGCTTGAGATCCTCCGGCAGTTCGATGTCCTGCAGCTGGATCGATTCGATCGTGATGCCCCACTGGCGCGACTGGGCTTCAACAGCGGTCTGCACCTGTTCCTGGATCCGTTCGCGTTCCGACAGCAGCTCATCGAGGGTGAGACCGCCGACCACATCCCGCAGGGCCGCCTGGCTGTACTGGGCGATGGCGAAGCGGTAGTCCTGAATCCGGTTGACGGCTGCGGCGGCATCATCGACGCGGAAGAACACGGCACTGTCGATGCTCGCGGGCACGTTGTCACGGGTGATCACCCGCTGGCTGGGGATGTTCAACACCTGGGTGCGGGTGTCGAGGAAACGCACCGTCTCGAGGATCGGGACCACGTAGAGCACCCCCGGGCCCCGCACCCCCTGCAGGCTGCCGAGCCGCAGGATCACCCCCCGTTCCCACTGGGCCGCCACACGCACCCCGCTCACCAGACCGTTCCAGAGCAGGGCCAGCGCCCCGACGGCGGTGATGGCCCCCGGGCGTCGGGGTTCGGGCTGGGCCAGGGCCACCAGGGCCGCCAGGGCCAGCGGCACCAGCAGCAGGGTCAGCCGCAGCCCGCCCCCCAGAGAGACATGACCCGGCTGCGGCACGGCGATGATCCGTTCCGGGCTGTGGCTGCTGGCCATGGCGCTGGCGTGGCTGGCTCCAGTCTGCTCAGCCCCAGCCCGTCAGCAGCGTCCTGCCCAGACATTGCGACGTCCTGCAGGCTGGAGTGGCTTGCCTGGATGGGGTGTGTTGAGCCCGTCGCCCGCCGGAGCGGTGATCAGCCCCTGCGGGCGCTACCGCTATGCCCTCTGGCGCCGCTGGGGGAAAGACCGAAGGTGGGGAGAAGACCGGGGGGAGGTGCTGGTGGTGGGTCTCAACCCCAGCCGGGCCGACGCCACCGTCGATGATCCGACGCTGCGCCGCTGCATCGGCTTTGCCCGTTCTTGGGGGTTTTCGGGGCTGCGTCTGGCGAATCTCTTCGCCTGGCGCGCCCCCGACCCCAGGGCCCTGGGCCGGCTCCAGGACCCGGTGGGCCCGGAGGCCGACCGCTGGCTGGTCCGACTGGCCGACGGGGCTGACCTTGTGCTGGCCGCCTGGGGCAATGGCGGCCGCCTGGGGGGGCGTTCCCAGACCGTGCTCCGGCTGCTGCCGGCGCTGCATGTGCTGCGCCTCACCCAGGCGGGTGAGCCGGCCCATCCCCTGTATCTGCCTGCAGCGTTGCAACCCCAGCCCTGGTCCCCGGCAGCCCCAGAATGAGCCTCCGCGTCCCCTGGCCATGGTCACGGCACCCCAGGCCCCCACGGCTCCCCCCAACTGGGTGGCCTCCCGTCATCCCCTGGGCTGGCTGATCGACCGGCTGCTGCAGGTGGGGCCCCTGCGGGGGCTGCTGTTCCAGCAGGCCCGGCGGTTGATCATCCGCACGGCCGAATCCCGGGGCATCGCCTGGAGGGCCCGGCGGCAGACCTTGGTGGCCGAGGCGCAACCCTTGCTGTCCGCCGTGATGCGCCCCGATCTGGAGCCACCGGCCTACTACCGGGTGCGCTTCCACGCCTACGACGAGGGCAACCTCTGCTGGGCGGCCGCCGGTGAGGCGGAACAGGCCACCGATGCCATGGCCCTGAGGGTGTGGCCCGAGGAGACCCTTTCGGCCGAGGCGGCCCAGCGGCGGTTGCGGGAGGCGATCTTCGCCGTGGTCGAACCCTCCCTGGAGGGCCCGCTGCAGCGAGTCCTCGATGTTGGTTGTTCCGTCGGGGTCGGCACCCTGGCCTTGCGCGACTGGCTCGATCAGCGGGGCGATCGCGGCACGGAGGTCGAAGGACTGGACCTCTCGGCTCCGATGCTGGCGGTGGCGCGGGTGCGGGACCGCGACAAGCGCATCGCCGCCTGGCACCACGCCGCCGCCGAAGCGACGGGCCTGCCCGCCGGCCGTTTCGATCTGATCACCCTGCAGTTTGTGTGCCACGAGCTGCCGCAGGCGGCCACCCTGGCCGTGCTGGCCGAGATGGCGCGGCTGCTGCGGCCCGGTGGCACCCTCGCGCTGGTGGATCAGGATCCCCAGTCAGCGGTGATCCGGCGGTTGCCGGCGCCGATTGCCACCCTGCTCAAGAGCACCGAGCCCTACCTCGAGCAGTACTTCAGCCTTGACCTGCCCGCGGCCCTGGCCCAGGCGGGATTTGAGCGTCTCCGTGTCGCCCCCTGCGATCCCCGCCATCGGGTGGTGGTGGCGCAGTGTGCGCCGTGAATGGGCCTTGCTGAGCACGGAACTGGACAGCTCCGTCCCGGTTCTGCGCTTGTTCGCTCGGGTGTACCGGGGGTGGGCTATGCAGGGACTGGGTCTACGACCCTCTCAACTGTTCCTTCCTCGATCTGTCATGAAAACCCCAGTTCTCAAGACTCTGTCCTCCAAGCAGGCTGAATCGGTTTCCGGCGGCCTCCTCAACGCATTCAGCGTGAACAGCTCCGGCACCAAATCTCAGCAGAACGTTGGGTTCATCGGTATTGGGCTGCTCGGCATCGGCCGGATCTGATCCTCACCTTCCAGAGCCTGAACGCATTCAGTAGTTGCGGCTGAACTGAAACTGCAACGCCATCGCCCATCCGGAGGCCTACGGATGGGTTTTCTCCACGCCATCCATGCCCTGACTGTGAACCCGATGTATCCCACCATTCCTGTCGTGACTCCTTGTCGCTTGAGGTCCTTGCCACCGGAGGCCTGTGAAGCCATCCAGGGAGGTGCAATCAGCATGCCGGTCCTGTCTCTGAAAACGCTCTTGCACCGCCTCAGCAGTGTTGGGTCTGCTTCCGCTCCGTCTTCGGATCCTGGTGGATCCTCGATCACCAACATTGGCAGCATCGGCACATCGATGGTCAGCGTCGGGGCCATCTACCTTTGATTCCGATGATTCCGATACCTGAACCCGATGCCCACCAGCTCCGACTCTCCCCGCTGCGAGGCTGAGCTGCGTCACGAACTGGTGCGGGTGGCCCGGGCCATGAATGCCGCC
>CAZWFG010000171.1:0-4490 GCA_964632245.1 uncultured Synechococcus sp.
GATCAGCTCGCGGAGGTCAGCCATGGCAAGCGATCAGATCCCCGCCCCTTCAAGAAACTCGATGATTTCGCGATCACGCAGACTCTGGGCGGCGCCACTGGGATGATCTCCCCCCTCGCGGCGGCGGTCCAACTCGTTCTCGAGGGCATCGATGCGCTCCATCAGGTTGCGGATCACCTGCGCCTCGGCATCGGGCAGCTGCGAGTGGGCCAGGGGGTCGATGCGCACGCCGGACTGATGGATCACCCTGCCTGGAACCCCCACCACGGTGCAGTCGGGACCAACATCGCGCAGCAGCACCGAACCGGCGCCGATGCGGGTGTTGGCTCCCACCACGATTGCCCCGAGCACCTTGGCACCGGCACCCACAATCACGTTCTCGCCAAGGGTGGGGTGACGGCGACCCGACTGCTTGCCCGTGCCACCCAGGGTGACGCCCTGGAACAGCAGACAGCGGTCCCCCACCACGGCCGTCTCGCCGATCACCACCCCCATGCCGTGGTCGATGAACACACCGCTGCCGATCTGCGCGCCGGGATGGATCTCGACCCCCGTGAACAGCCTGCCCAGCTGCGACAGCAGCCGCGGCAGCAACGGCAGGCGCAGCCGCCAGAGCCGATGGCTCAGCCGGTGCAGGCAGAGGGCATGCAGGCCGGGATAGCAGCAGATGATCTCGGCCAGCCCACGGGCGGCCGGGTCACGTTCGCGGATGATCGCCACATCCGCCGCCAGGTCACGCAGCAGCCCCATCGCCATTTCCGTCGAGGCCGATTTCCTTGCGCAGCATGTCGATGGTGGTGGTGCCCAGATAGCTCTGGGCGCAGTGCACCTGGGGCAGGCGCATCAGCTGGGCGCGGTTCTGCCGCAGCGTCTGCTCCACAAGCGGCAGGCTCGGACGATCGCACAGCACATGGCTGGCGGCACGGCAGAGGGCCAGCAGACGGCTGCCCACATCGGGGGCGGCCGTCATCACCAGCAGTTCCTGCCCGCGCATCGAATGGAGGATCACCTCGGCGGCCCGGAGGATCCCCGGACTGATGCTGACCAGGCCGACACAGCTGCCGGCGCGCAGCTCCTTGAGCAGATTGAGCTCCTGGCGGAAATCGTTGAGATCGACCGCCACCGCCCGCACCCCGTGGTGCTTGGCCAGCTCTTCGACGGGCTGGAGAAAGTAGCGGCTGGTGACCACGGTGCCGTTGTTGGAGGTTTCAAGCACCGCCTCCAGTTCCTCGAGGGGGACCACCTCCACGGGCACATCCAGGTTGGGGGTGAGCTCCTCGGCGATCAGCAGCGACGCACCCAGATCCTCCTGGGGGGTGCTCACGAGCACCCGTGCGCCGCATCGCAGGCGCCAGTCAATCTCGCGGGTGAGCAGCTCACGGGCCTGCTGCAGGCTGCAGCCGGCATTGAGCAGACCGTCGATGCTGCGGCGCACCTCCTGGTCGATGTCCGGTCGCAGCCGGGCCCGCGGCCCCAGGGGCTGGCGCACATCGCGGGGTTTCTGCTGGTCGCGCACATAGATGCCCGAACCCGCCATGGCCTCGACCACCCCATCGTTCTCCAGCTGTCGGTAAACCTTGCTGATGGTGTTGCGGTGCAGCCCGGTCTGCATGGCGAGCTGACGGGTGCTCGGCAGGCGGTGGCCGGGGGGAAAGTGGCGGGCGGCGATGGCGAAGCAGATCTGGTTGTAGAGCTGCGTCGACGCCGGAATGTCGCTCTCCTGTTGGATGTGGAAGCGCACGGGGTGATGTGACAGCGGCTCGACCGGGTCACGCTACTGGCACAAGGGGCGGGTGACAATTGCCCGGCTGTCCAGCATCCAGGGGTCATGACCGAATCCAGAGACGCGGCCGGCTGCTGGGTGAGCGTGGCCGGGTCCGAAGTGCCCCTGCGGTGCTGGTGGGTGCCGGGCCGCGGGCAGCCCCGGGCGGTGCTGGTGCTGCTGCCGGAGGTGTTCGGCATCAACGGCTGGCTGCGGTCGGTGGCCACCCGTCTGGCGGCGGACGAAGCCGTGGCCGTCCTGGTGCAGCCCCTGTTCGCCCGCACGGCCCCCGATCTGGATCTGGGCTACGACGAGGCGGCCCTGGCCCTGGGCCGCCGCCACCGCGATCAGGTCACCGTGGCCGGATTTCTGCAGGACGCGGCGGCGGCCATGGGCTGGCTGCGCTCGCAACCCGGCTGCGGCACGGCTCCGCTGGTGCTGGTGGGGTTCTGTTTCGGCGGCCACCTGGCCTGGCATGGGGCCACCCTGCCGGCGGTGGACGCCACCCTGGCCTTCTACGGCGCCCGGGTCTCGAGCTTCCGCCCCGGAGACGGGGAACCGACCGTGGCGGTGGCCCCCACCATCCCCGGCCGGTTCTGGAGCGTCGTCGGCGCCGGGGACCCGCTGATGCCCGCCGATGAGCAAGACGCCATCACAGCGGCCCTGACGGCCGCGGACCCGGATGGACTGCGCCACCGGGCCGTGGTGGTGCCCGCAGCCGGCCATGGTTTTCTCTGCGACCAGCGGGATGACCACCATCCCGCTGCGGCGGCGAAGGGCTGGGACCTGCTGAGCGACCTGATCAGGCGGGTGGCCCCTCCGCGGGCTGCGGCACCCTGACCGGAATCGTCCGGGGTGGCCGACTGGCCGTTTCCGGTCGGTCCCGCGCGTCCTTGCTGTCCTTGCTCAGCGGGGCCCGCCGGGGCCCCAGGAACATGATCATGTTGCGACCCTCGCGCTTGGGCTCCTGCTGCAGCTCGGCGGTCTCCTCCAGATCCTTGGCCATCCGCAGCAGCAGCTGTTCGGCCAGGGCCGTGTGCTGGATCTCACGGCCCCGGAAGATGACGGTGCATTTGACCTTGTCGCCGGCCTTGAGGAAGCGGACCGCCTGACCGATGCGCACCTGATAGTCGTGCTCATCGATCTTGTACCGCATCTTCACCTCCTTGACTTCGGTCTGGTGCGATTTCTTGCGGGCTTCCTTGGCCTTTTTCTCCTGCTCAAACTTGAACTTGCCATAATCCATGATCCGGCAGACCGGTGGGTCGGCCTTCTCGCTCACGAGCACCAGGTCGAGCTCGCGCTCACGGGCCACATCAAGGGCCGCTTCGCGGCTGATCACCCCGAGCTGGCTGCCGTCTGCATCGACCACCCGCAGGCTTGGGTAGTTGATCCGGTCGTTGATGTTCGGAAGTTCTCGGACAGGGGCGCGACGGTCGAAGCGGGGACGGGGTGGGGCCATTCAGCAGGGGCGGCGGCTCGATCGGACAGTTGGTTGACCCTTCACACTACCCGGCGACAGGCCGACCTGCCGCCAGAGCCTGGGCAATGGCGGCAAGGGCCGCCTCCAGGGGGCGTTCGGGGTTGAGCCACAGGGGGTTGTGCCGATGGCGGAACCAGGTGCGCTGGCGGCGGGCGAACTGCCAGGTGCGTCGGTTGATGGCCTCCTCGGCGGCCTCGCGGTCCAGCTGTCCGTCGAGCACCGCCAGGGCCTCGGCATAGCCGATCGTGCGCAGCAGGGGCAGCGCGGCGCCGAAGCGACGGCGCAGGACCTCGGTCTCCTCCAACAGCCCCGCCCGCACCATGAGGGCGGTGCGGCCGGCGATGCGCTGGCGTAGGTCGGGGGGATCGAGGCCCAGTTCCAGCACGGGCCCCGACGGGGGACGCCGGCCCTGCTGCTGCGAGAGCGGGCGACCACTGGCGTACAGCACCTCCAGGGCACGCACGGTGCGGACGGCATCGGCGGGATGCAGCCGCGCGGCCGCCTCGGGATCGGCGGCCCGCAGCAGCCCCCAGCGCACCAGCGGATCAAGGGCCTCGAGCTGCCGCCGCAATGCCGGCTGCGGAGCCACCGAAGGAGGGAGGAGACCATGGCCCAGGGCCTGCTGATACAGACCGCTGCCCCCCACCAGCAGGGCCAGTCCGGCGGTGGCGCGTTCGGCTGCGATCAGGGGGCAGGCGACGGCACAGAAACCGTTGAGGTTGAGGGGACGATCCGGAGGGGCCAGATCCAGCAGTTCGTGGGGAATGCCCCGGCGTTCCTCAAGGGTCGGCTTGGCGGTGCCGATGTCCATGCCCACATAGACCTGTCGCGAGTCCACCGACAGCACGCGGCAGCCGAGGCGTTCGGCGAGGGCGACGCCGAGGGCGGTCTTGCCGCCGGCGGTGGGGCCCAGCAGCAGCACCAGGGGCGGCCGCGAGGGGGATGGATCGCCCCGGCCGGAAACCCTCTCTGGCCCAGCGTGGGATGGCATGAATCAGGCGCGCCCCACCTCCCAGGATGCACCCCCCCGACGGAATGCGGCGGAGAGGGGCCTGCAAGCGGCCCTGGCCAGCGGTGGTAGACTGAAGGATCAGCGGAAGGGGTCCGCCGGCCCAAGTCTCCCCCTTCGGCCTTTCCGGCGGCCCATCACTTCATGAGCGACGCGTCCAGCTCCCCTCCCCAGGTGCAGTCCGCCTACGGCGCCGAGCAGATCCAGGTGCTGGAAGGCCTGGAGCCGGTGCGCAA
>CAZWFG010000172.1:0-4477 GCA_964632245.1 uncultured Synechococcus sp.
GCGCAGGCCACAACAGGGCGCCCCATCCTGCCGCCGGGGGCACCACGCGGGGGGCGGCTGGGGTTGAGAATGGTTATCACTTCGATGTCTGGGCCGTGCTGCCCCTGTCCCGGTGGCTGCCGCGCGCGGGCAGCCTGGTGCTGCCGCTGGCCCTGGTGGCGTGTGCGCCATCGCCCCCGGCGGTCCGGGGGCCGCTGCCGGTGGTCACCACGGCGGTGCCCATCACCCTGTTCACCCGGGCGGTGGCGGGAGACTGTGCCACGGTGACGCCCCTTGTCCCGTCGAACCTGGGTCCCCACGACGTGCAGGTCCGGCCGGCGGCCGTGGCCGCCCTGGCGCAGGCCAAGGTGTTGGTGACGAATGGTCTCGGGCTGGAGAGCTATCTGGGGCGGTTGCTGGTGACCGCCGAAAACCGTCGGCTGCTGGTGATCGACACCAGCCGCGGTGTCGCCACGCTCGGTCACGGCCCGGTGAATCCGCACATCTGGCTCGATCCGTTGCGCGCGATGCAGCAGGTGGCCACCATCCGCGATGGTCTGGTCAAGGCCGATCCCCGGTGCCGCGCGGGGTACGAGCAGCGGGCGGCGGCCTTCATCCAGCAGCTGCAGGAGCTGCACCGCGATCTCGATCGCCAACTGCAGCCCTTTGCCGGCCGCACCTTTGTGACGCTGCATGATGTCACCCCCTATTTCGCCGAGCGTTACAAGCTGCAGGGTGTGGTTCTGGTGGCTGTTCCCGAGGTCAATCCGTCACCGGCTGACCTGCAGCGGGTGGCCACAGCGGTCAAGGCCTCAGGGCTGCAGGCCTTGCTGAGCGAACCCCAGGAGGGCCATCGCTCGTTCGAAACCCTGGCTGCGGATCTGGGGGTGAAGATCAGCGTCTTCGATCCGCTGGAAACCGCCAGCGAAGACGCCGCCCGCGATCCGGCCTATTACCTCCAGACCATGCGCCGCAATGGGGCGCATGTGGTGCAGGCGCTGGGGCCGGCGAGCCTTGCATCGTCATCGGGCCGAAGTTCAAGCCCGTGACGGCCAGATCAGCGCAGCACAAGTCACGCCACGCCACCGAGGCGACGGGCCAGGGCCAGGGTCATGCCGTCACGGCTGGCCAGCCCCCGCAGATTGTCTGCGGCCAGTCCGCCGGAGGGCAACCCCCGGGGCAGGGCGTCGGCGACGCCTTCGGCCACGGTGAACACCGGCACCTGGCGCAATCCCTTCGGCCGCAACTGGTCCTCCAGCCGGCTCAGGTCGGCATCGGCGGGCAGCCACACCAGATCCGACCGCAGGCAGTCGCGCAGGGTTCCGGGGGGCAGCTCGGCGCTGAGGGCCTGCTGCAGATCGGCCAGGGTCACCAGGCCCTGCACCCAGCCGTCGCGTTCCACCAGCAGGCAATGGGCATCGGCCGCCACCAGGGCCGCCAGGGCCTCCAGGGGCCGGTGGTCGGCCGGCAGCACCAGGGGCCTGCGGGCCTCGAGGGCCTGGTCGATCGGCAGGTCCCGCAGCACCGCCCGGCGCCGTTCCTCCACCGGATCGGGCCCCAGCAGGCCAGGATCACTCAGCCCCTGCCAGCGCTCCACCAGCAGGGCGCTGAGGCCCGCTGCGGCCATCAGCGGCAGCACGATGCGGATGTCGCGGGTGAGTTCGAACAGCAGCAGCAGCGCCGTGAGCGGTGCCCGGGCGGCACCGGCCAGCACCGCGGCCATGCCGACCATCGCGTAGGCCGGTGGTTCGGCCACCGGCAGGCCCAGCCCGCCATCCCCCAGCACCTGGCCGTAGAAGCTGCCCAGCACAGCCCCCAGAAACAGCGACGGGGCAAACCCACCGCCGATGAAGCCGGTGGCATTGCTCAGGCCTGTGGCCAGCAGCTTCACCAGCAGCAGCAGGGCCAGGGTCAACAGGCTGATGCCGCCGCCTGATCCCAGCAGCGACTCGACCGTGTCGTACCCGACCCCCAGCACCTGGGGAAACCCCAGGGCCAGCACCCCCACCCCCAGACCCCCCAGGCCGGTGAGCAGCCAGGGGGGCAGGCGACGCAGCTGCCGCTGCACCCCGGGGCTGCGGCCCAGGCCCAGCAGCCGCACCAGGCCCAGCGAGACCAGACTTGCCAGCAGGCCCAGGCCCAGGTACAGGGGTAGCTCGAGGGGGGAGCGCACCTCGTAGGCCGGCAGCCTGAAGATCGGCCGGTCCCCCAGGCCCAGCTGCGTCACCAGGGTCGAACTCACGGCCGCCACCAGCACCGCCCGCAGGCTCGGCCGGCCCGGAATCGTGCTGTAGGCCCCTTCGAAGGCGAAGAACAGACCGGCGATGGGGGCCTTGAACCCGGCGGCCAGGCCCGCTGCCACGCCGGCCCCCACCAGGGCGCGCAGGGCTTCAGGGGTCAGGCCGGCCCGCTGGCCGATCCACAGGCCGATGTTGCCGCCGCTTTCGACGCTGGGCCCCTCCGGACCCAGGGACGCTCCGCTGCCCAGGCTGATCGACGCCCCCAGCAACCGGGCCAGGGGCAGCTGCGGTTGCGCCTGCAGGCGACCGTCGGCCATGGCCATCAGGCTGGGCAGGCTGGGGCCGGGATCGGGCACCAGCCGCCGCAGCAGTCCCACCAGCACGCCCCCCAGCACCGGCCCCAGCACCACGGGCCAGGTGTTGAGCCACGGCGGGGTGGGGGGCACCGGCGGGGGCAGGGGAACGGTGGGCGGCGGGGGCGGCGGTGGTGGCAGCAGACCCATGCCCCCAAGGCCCATCTGCAGCAGTGAGCGCAGGGGGGTCGAGACGGGCAGCGGTGGCTCCGGCAGGGGCAGTGGCGCCGGGGGGGGTTGCGCCGGCGATGAGGTCAGGTCCAGCACGAAGGCCACGAAGGGGCCGTACACGAGGCTGTTGATGAACCCCAGCAGATAGTGGAAGCCGACGATGGCCAGGCCGGTGAGCAGGCCCACCAGGGCGGCCCAGGCCAGCAGCCCCCACTGGAAGGGGGCTGCGGTGGGTTCAGACCTGGGGTCGGGCATCGGCGAAGATCTGAGCCAGGATCTCCCCGGCACCCTGGCTGCGCAGCCGCTCCGCCAGGCTGATGCCCAGGGCTTCGGGATCCAGCCGCGGCCCGCTGACGCTGTCGCGGATCAGGCGTTGGCCGTCGAGGCTGGCCACCATGCCGGTGAGCACGAGGGTGTCGCCGTCGAAGTGGCTCCCGACACCGATCGGCACCTGACAGCCCCCCTCCAGCTGGCGCAGGAAGGCCCGTTCCGCCAGGCAGCGCTCGGCGGTGGGGCGATGCTCGAGACCTGCGAGCAGCTTGAGCACCGCGTCATCCCCCTGGCGGCATTCGATGCCCAGGGCCCCCTGGCCGACGGCATGCAGGGAGATGGCGGCGTCGAGGCATTCGTGGATGCGGTCAGCCAGGCCGAGGCGCCCCAGGCCGGCGGCCGCCAGGATCAGGCAGTCGAACTGGCCGGCATCGAGCTTCTCCAGCCGTGTGATCACATTGCCGCGGATGTCCTCGAAGCGCAGCTGCGGGTAGTGGTGACGCAGCTGCGCCAGCCGCCGCAGGGAGCTGGTGCCCACGACGCTGCCTTCGGGCAGGGTCGCCAGGCTGGCCTCCCGGTGACGGGCATGCATGACCACGGCATCGGCCGGATCCTCCCGTTCGGTGATGCACCCCAGCATCAATCCCTCGGGCAGGTTGGTCGGCAGGTCCTTGAGGCTGTGGACGGCCACGTCGGCCCGGCCGACGAGCATCTGGGCCTCCAGCTCTTTGGTGAACAGGCCCTTGTCGCCGATCTTGGCCAGGGCCACATCCAGGATCTTGTCGCCCTGGGTGGCCATGGCCTCGATGGTCACCTCCAGGCCCGGGTGCTGGCGCTGCAGTTCATCGCGCACCCATTCGGTCTGCACCATTGCCAGTTGGCTGCGACGGGATGCGATGCGCAGGAGGGAGGCCGTCATGGCGTGGTTCTGACCCGGCCGTGCCGGCTTTCAACAGCCGACAAGCCTACGGATCGGCTGTCGCCGGGGCGGGCGCCATGAAGAAATCCAGCGGCAGGGGACCCCAGGTGTCCTCCTGGGCGGGGTCATCGGCGCCATGGCCGCTGATCAGCACCCCCTCGCCCAGGCCGGCCTCGGCCCGCAGCAGGGCCAGGCCGGTGTGCTGGTTGCCCTTGAGAAACACCGGGCCGTCCGGGAGGGGCTCGCCCCCCAGGGCCAGGGGCTCCCAGCCCAGGGCCTGCTCAACCTGCCGCAGCACGTCGATCGCCATGACGGCCCCTGGGGCCATGATCCCCACCGTGCACCAGCGGCAGGCCGCCAGGCGCGACCGCAGCTCGAGGTCCAGCCTCTGCCGCTGGCCGCCATCGAGGGGCGGCGCCGACCGCAGGGGACGCAGGTCGGCGAGGGTCAGGGTCACTTGATGTATTCCTTGAGCACACCGTTGCGGTTGGGGTGGCGCAGTTTGCGCAGGGCCTTCGCCTCGATCTGACGGATGCGCTCGCGGG
>CAZWFG010000173.1:0-4461 GCA_964632245.1 uncultured Synechococcus sp.
GGGGAGTATGGCCTGGACGTGGAGTTGCCTGATCGGGCGACGGCCAGGGAGGCGCTGAGGGCTTCGGGTTCGAGCCGGTTGTCGGCATCCAGCACGAAGCACCAGGGAGCCTGGGCCAGGGAGAAGGCCGTGTTGCGAGCTGCTGCCAGTCCCCCGTTGCGCTGGTGCCGCACCAGCAGTGCTCTGCGGAAGCTGCCGCCGTGGGAGCGCAGCCAGGCCAGAACCCGCTCAACGCCGTCGTCCTCGGATGCGTCATCCACCACGATCAGTTCAATGTTTGGCTGGTGCTGCTGCCGCACGCTGTCTAGGGCCGCGCAGATCCTGTTGGCGTAGTTGTGGAGGCTGATGCAGACGGTCACTGTTCCGGTGGGGGCCTCAGGATCGTCCCAGGTCGCCAGCACATCCCAGGAAGGCCGAGGTGTCTCCGGTCGGGGGGGCTGGGGCCGTCCGCTGCTGCGCCAGGCCAGCTCCTGCTGGACCTGATCGGGGTCCAGGGCGCCAAGGAATCGCTGCGGCGGCAGCAGGCCCGGATGGCGTTCCAGCGCCGACCATCCCAGCGTGGACCAGACGGCATGGTGGTCCCCCAGCCAGACGAGCTGGATGCCTGATCGCTGGACGGCCTGCAACCAGGCCGCGGCACAGCGGGCATGCTGAACCGTGGGGCGTTCAAGGCGCTCGAAGCCCGGGATGCAGCCGATGCTGCGGGGCAGGGGGCCATGCCAGCGGGGCCCTCCGTCCCCGAGGGACAGCACCTCGATGCCAAGGTCCTGCAGCGCCTGGACCGCCGGCAGTCCCAGCAGCAGGCTCGCCTGGTCCGCCCGCTCGCCAGCCGCCACCAGCCAGCCATTGGTCGGTGCCGCTGGATCCAGGCGGTAGGCCTGGATGCCGAGCCGCCGCAGCAATCGCACCCGGCCGGGGTGGGGATCCCAGACCAGCCTCTGGTGACGCAGGTGCTGGAGCCACTGATCCACCCCCGTGGCTGAGGGGAGTTCCAGGTTGATGGCCAGCCGTTCGCTGGCCTCCGCTGGTGCCTCCGCCCGCGGCGGGCTGATCACGGAGACCCGGTGGGGGTGCTGGTCGTCCGGATCGGGCGCGGCCGCTGAGAGATCCCCCACCGGCAACCGCTGCAGCCAGCTGTGGAGGCTCCAGTCGAAACTGCTGCAGCCGCCTGCCGCCACGATGGCCCTGGGAGCCAGCACCACAGGTCCGGGATCAGCCGGTGTCGGCCAGGCAGACCAGGTTTCCACCAGCTGTGGCCAGGTTTCCGGTGCGGACGTCAGGTCGGTGACCGAGAGACGACAGGCACGCCGCAGGCTGGCTGGAGCCGGGGTCCGTCGGGCCCGCCAACGGGACCCCCGGGCCAGCCGCCGCCAATCTCTGTAGAGCTGTCGGATGGACGGTTCCACTTCGAGGCCTGCGGAGCCCTGTCGATGGCGGCGGTGTTCGGGGTTCACCTGCCCGAGCACCTGCTGCTGCAGCTCGGGGCCTGCCGCATCAAGGCCCAGTTGCTGCACCAGACGTTGCAGCTGCCCGGGGCCATCGCGGAACCAATCGCCATAATCCACAACGGCCAGGGGCAGTCCACGACCGTCTTCCAGGACGGCATTGTTGTGGCGGAGCCACAGGCCAAGGGCGCGATGCAGATCCATCCCGACCACCGGCCCGTCGCGATGAATCAACGAGGCTGCCACTTCGGCCGGGTGGCGCAGGGCGAGCACCAGCTGCAGATTCAGACCCAGCTCTGCAGCCATGGAGCGCCACAGGGGGAGCAACAGGCTGGTGCGTGGATCCTTCACGGCCCAGAGACCCGGGCCCTGCAACTGCGTGGTGAGCAGCTCAAGCAGCTCGCCGCGGGTCTGGCGGGTCACAGGATGGTCAAGCCATCCCTCGGGGAGTGGCTGCAGACCTTCTTCGGCGGGCCACCAGCGGTCCAGTTCCACCAGCAGTCGCTCCTGCAGGTCCACGACACGGTCCCACTCGTGGTATCCCTCCGGGTTGGCGACATCACCCGGAATCAGCTGTCCGGGCAGGGCCACCCCCAGGCCTCCCAGCAGGCCTGTGAGCAACGAAGTGCCACTGCGATGCATGCCGACCGTGAGGATCAACCGCTTGTCTGTGGTGGCCGTCATCGCGTCATGCCTGAGGCGCCTGGGGTTCAAACATGAACATTGAGTAGATGACGTTGCGGCGCACCTGGGTCATCATTTCCAGGAACATGTCATAGCCCTCATTTTTGTATTCGATCAGTGGATCTTTCTGGCCGTAGCCCCGCAGGCCGACAGACTCCCGCAGGGCATCCATGCTCTGCAGATGTTCGCGCCAGAGGGTGTCGATCTGTTGCAGGATGAAGAAACGCTCCGCCTCTCGCATCAGGCCCGGGCGCATTTGCTCGATGGCCACTTCCTTGAGGTCATAGGCGATGCGAAGCTGTTCGTGCAGAAAAGCCTTCAGTTCGTCCATCGTTAGACCCTGCAACTGTTCTGGCTGCAGGTCGGCAAGCAGATTCACGAACTCCTTGACCTTTCCCGTTAAACGGCTGAGGTCCCACTCTTCAGGGGGAAGCTCAGGATTGACATAAGCCTCGACGATGTCGTCCATGGTTCGTTCGCCGTAGCCAAGCACCTGTCGCTTAAGATCACGACCTTCGAGCACCCGTCGCCGTTCGGCATACACGGCACGGCGCTGGTTGTTCATGACTTCGTCGTACTCAAAGACCTGTTTGCGGATGTCGTAGTAATAGGTCTCCACCTTCTTCTGAGCGCCTTCGAGGGAGCGGGTCAACATTCCGGATTCGATCGGCATGTCTTCTTCGACTCGGAAGGCATTCATCAAGCCGGCAACCCGATCGCCGCCAAAAATCCGCAATAAATTATCTTCGAGAGAAAGGAAGAAGCGTGTGCTGCCCGGGTCCCCCTGGCGGCCGGCTCGGCCCCGCAGTTGATTGTCGACCCGGCGGGATTCATGGCGTTCGGTGCCGATCACATGGAGTCCGCCTGCTTCCCGCACCCGGGACTGCTCAGCGGCGATCACAGCGTCGTAATCAGCACGGATGCGCGCGATCACCTGGCGCAGATCCAGGATTCCCTCGTCGTCAGAAGGCGCCTTCTCAGCAGCACTCGTGATCCGGTCCTCCAGATCAAGCACCGTGAGGCTTCGATCGCCCCACAGCTGCACAAGCTTGCGGGCCACCTGCGCCAGGGCTTCTTCGGTGTCACCGGTGAGATCGCAGGGAAACAACGCTCCAATGGCGCGGGCTTCGCTCGGTGGCTTCACGGGGGTGGCTGTTGCCGAAAACCCGGCACTCGCTTCCCGTTGCAGAGGCACCGGTGGCCGATGGCCTTCCTCAGGCCTGACCAGACGAGGCAACAGCACTTCACGCACCTTCAGGCGGGCCATGTAATCGGTGTTTCCCCCCAGGATGATGTCTGTGCCGCGGCCCGCCATGTTGGTGGCAATGGTCACGGCACCGGCACGACCGGCTTGGGCGACGATTTCAGCCTCTCGTTCAACATTCTCGGGCTTGGCATTCAGCAGGTTGTGCGGAATTCCCTGTTCCTGCAGCAGAGCCGATAGCAATTCGCTTTTCTCGACGCTGGTGGTGCCCACCAGTACAGGACGACCCTTGCTGTGCACATCGGCTGTCTCGAGCGCAACTGCACGCCATTTGGCTGTTTCGGTCTTGTAGACCTGATCAGGAAGGTCACGACGCGAACGGACCCGGTTGGTGGGGACCACAGTGACTTCGAGTTTATAGGTTTTCTCAAATTCCACCTCTTCTGTCTTCGCCGTACCCGTCATGCCGGCAAGGCGAGGGTATAGCAAGAAGAAGTTCTGATACGTGATGCTGGCAAGTGTCTGGGTTTCGGGCTGAATCGGAAGCCCTTCTTTTGCTTCCACAGCTTGGTGCAAGCCATCGCTCCAGCGGCGGCCGGGCATGACTCGACCGGTGAACTCGTCCACGATGACGACGTCTTCGCCTCTTACGATATAGTTGACATCCTTGATGAAGAGTTCCTTGGCTTTGAGAGCGTTGCTCACGAAGTGAGCCCAGGGATCTGCGGCGTCGAAAAGATCGGTGACTCCGAGCAGGTTTTCGGATTTTGCGTACCCTTCATCTGTCAAAATGACATTGCGTTGTTTCTCGTCAACTTCATAGTCGCCTTCAGGGTCAATGCCGTCTTTGCCCATCTCAGCCGCACGCAGCAGTTGTTGGGCCAGGCGGGCAGCCGCTTGGTACTTCTCCTGGGGGCGTTCAACCTGGCCAGAGATGATCAGTGGCGTGCGAGCCTCATCAACCAGAATGGAATCGACTTCGTCGATGACGCAGTAGTGAAACTCCCGTTGCACCACCTCCGATATGTCGGTGGCCATGTTGTCTCTGAGGTAGTCGAATCCCAACTCGCTGTTGGTGGCGTAGGTGACGTCGCAGGCATAGTTGCGACGACGTTCAGCGGGGCTCAT
>CAZWFG010000174.1:0-4434 GCA_964632245.1 uncultured Synechococcus sp.
TTGCACGTGAGCACCGATGAGGTGTTCGGCTCCCTCGAACCCGACGATCCTGCCTTCCACGAAGGCACCCCCTACAGCCCCCGTTCGCCCTACGCCGCCAGCAAGGCCGCCAGCGACCACCTGGCCCGGGCCTGGCAGCACACCTATGGCCTGCCGGTGCTGATCAGCAACTGCTCCAACAACTACGGGCCTTACCACTTCCCCGGGAAGCTGATCCCCCTCACCCTCATCAACATCCTGCTGGGCCGGCCGATTCCGGTGTATGGCGACGGCCGCAACGTGCGCGACTGGCTCTACGTCGAAGACCACTGCCGCGCCCTTGACCGCATCCTCGAGGCCGGCAGTCCAGGCCGCACCTACTGCATCGGCGGCTGCAACGAGGTGGCCAACCTCGACCTGGTGCACCAGCTGTGCGACCTGATGGACGAGCTGGCCCCCGAACTGCCGGTGCGGCCCAGCCGCGACCTGATCCGCTTCGTGGCCGACCGGCCCGGCCACGACCGCCGCTACGCCATTGATGCCTCGCGGCTGCAGCACGAACTTGGCTGGCAACCCCAGGTCACCGTCGCCGAAGGTCTGCGCCGCACCGTCGCCTGGTACCTGGCCCATCCCGACTGGTGGAGACCACTGCTGTCCGACGCCTACGCCTCCTACCTCGACAACCAGTACGCCTCTCGCCTCACCCCCTGAACCGCCATGCAGATCGAACCCCAGGCCATCCCCGAGGTGCTGCTGCTCAAGCCGAAGGTGTTCGGCGATGCGCGCGGCTTCTTCGTCGAAACCGCCCGCGAGACCGTGCTGCACGAGGCGGGCATCCCGCCGCTGGTGCAGCACAACCAGTCGCGCTCGGGCCAGGGCGTGCTGCGGGGTCTGCACTATCAGCTGGTGCAGCCCCAGGGCAAGCTCGTGCGCTGCGCCCGCGGCAGCGTCTTCGATGTGGCGGTCGACGTGCGCCGCGGTTCCCCCTGGTTCGGCCGGTGGGTGGGCGCCGTGCTCGACGACGTCGACCACCACCAGCTGTGGGTGCCGCCGGGTTTCGCCCACGGCTTCGTGGTGCTCAGCGACGTCGCCGACTTCTGCTACCTCTGCTCCGACTACTACCACCCGCCGTCCGAGCAGGGGATCCGCTGGGACGACCCGGGCCTGGCCATCGCCTGGCCCCCCCTGCCCGCCGGGGTCGAGGTGCAGCTGTCGGCCAAGGACCTGGCGGCCCCCATCCTCGAGGCCCAGGAGCCCGAACGGCTGCCCGTGTTCACGGCCGCGGCGCCGTGATCCGTCCGGCCAGCCAGCCCAGCACCAGCCCCACCGCCAGGCCCTGCAGCTGCCAGAACTGGTGCCGGTAGCGGTAGGGCACGGCCCCCAGCTGCAGGCCCACCCACAGGGCCAGACCCACCCCCACCAGGGCGGCACCACCGCGCACCAGACCACCGCCGGGCGGACGGGAATCAAGGGGACCGTCGGCCAAGGGGTTCTGCGCAGACGCCGTAATCTTGGCCCAGCCTGACGCCCCCGTGGTCGACCCCTCGGTGCCCCTGGATCAGGCGGTCTGGATCCGCCTCACGGCCCGGGCCAGCCTGCCCTGCCGCGGCGAGGACGTGCGGCTGCAGCTGACCCTGCGCAACGGCCGCAGCCAGGTGCTGCAGCTGCCCCTCTGCGATCTCACGGCGGTCGACCGGCTGCTGCTGCCGCTCGATGACGGCCTGGCGGCGGTCGACGTGCTCAGCGCCCCCGAACCGCTGCAGCTGAGCTGGGACCCCCTCACACCGGCCACGGCGGCCCTGGCCCTGGCCCGTGACCTCTGCGCCGACGATCCCGCCACCCTCTACGACGATCCCGTCGAGCTGCGGCGGGAGATCGACCTGCTGGGCCTCGATGCCCTCGCGTCGCTCTGGCCCCGGTACCGCCGCTTCGTGCTCGAACGTCCGCGGCCCCTGTTCAGCCGCCATGCCCTCAGCCGCCGGCAGCTGCCCACGGGCTTCCGCCACCCCGACGACACCCTGGCCCTGGTGCAGAGCCTGGCCAGCGCCTGCGACCGCCGCCAGGACCCATCCCTGCCGCTGGTGTCGGTGGTCATCCCCACCTACGGCAAGGACCTCTACACCCTGCGCTGCGTCGAGAGCGTGCTGCAGGCGCAGCTGCGCCAGCACCCGCCGCGGCTGCGCCTCGAACTGATCGTCATCGACGACGCCGCCCCCACCGACGATCCGCCGCTGCTGGCGGCCCTCGAGGGCCTGCCGCTGATCACCCTGTTGCGCAACGCCGACAACCTCGGCTTTTTGCGCAGCTGCAACCGCGGTGCCGCCCAGGCCAGCGGCGACTGGATCTGCTTCTTGAACAACGACACCGTCGTTGCCGACGACTGGCTCGAAGAACTCATCGACTGCTTCCGCTGGTTCCCCGACGCCGGCCTCGCCGGACCGATGCTGCTTTATCCCAACGGCACCCTGCAGGAGGCCGGCGGCATCGTCTGGCAAGACGGCAGCGCCTGGAACTACGGCCGCAACGGCGATCCGGCGCACCCCTCCTACAGCTTCGCCCGCGACGTCGACTACATCTCGGGGGCATGCATCCTGCTGCCCACGGCCCTGTTCCGCGAGCTGGGGGGCTTTGACGGTCGTTACTCGCCCGCTTACTACGAAGACACCGACCTCGCCCTGGCGGTGAAGGCCTCGGGACGGCGGGTCATCTACCAGCCCCAGGCCCGCGTCATCCACTTCGAGGGCATCAGCAGTGGCCGCGATGAAGAATCGGGCGCGAAGCGGTTCCAGCAACGCAACCAGCAGCTGTTCTTCCGCAAGTGGCAGACCCACCTGGCCAGCCACGGGGCCAATGCCCACGACGTGCTGGGCAACCGCAACCGCGGCCGCAGGGCCCGCATCCTCGTGCTCGAGAGCTGCACCCCCACCCCCGACCAGGACGCCGGCTCGTACTTCATCGTGGTGCTGCTCTGGAGCCTGCTGCTGCTGGGCTACGACGTCAGCTTCATCGCCGTCGACAACCTGCTGTTCATGCCCGACTACAGCGGCTGGCTGCAGCGCCTGGGCGTCGAGGTGCTCAGCCGCCCCCACATCGACAGCCTTGAGCAGCACCTCCAGGAGGCCGGCAGCAGCTACGACGCCGTGCTGCTGGCCCGCCCGGACGTGGCCGAGGTGGCGCTGTCGCCCCTCAAGACCCACGCCCCCCACGCCCGCCTGCTCTACTACACCCACGACCTGCACCATCTGCGCCTCGAACGGCAGCAGCAGGTCGATCCAGGGGCGGTGAGCGCCGACGACATCGATGGCATGCGCCGCCTTGAAAAGGAGGTGGTCGATGTGGTCGACGGGGTGCTGTACCTCAGCGACAGCGAGCGCGACGAGGCGGTGCGACGGCTGCAGCCCCGATCGCGGGCCCATGTGCTGCCGCCGCCCCTGGCGGGCCGCCGGGCCCCGGCCGGTCATGGCCAGCGCTCCGATCTGGTGTTTCTTGGTGGCTTCCGCCATCCGCCCAACGTTGATGCGGCCCTGTTCTTCGCGAGCGAGGTGATGCCCCTGCTGCGCCGGGCCGGCAGCGGCCTGCGGCTGCACCTGGTGGGGGCCTCGCCACCACCGGCGATTCAGCAGCTGGCCGGTCCTGATGTGATCGTTCACGGCCACGTCGACGACCTCGATGCCCTGCTGGCCAGCCGGCGCATCGCCATCGCCCCCCTGCGCTACGGCGCCGGCGTCAAGGGCAAGGTGCTCACGATGCTCGGGGCCGGTGTGCCGGTGGTGGGCACGGCGGTGGCGGCCGAAGGCATCGGCCTGCGCGACGGCATCACCTACCTGCGGGCCGAAGAACCGGCCGAATTCGCCCGCGCCATCCTCGAGCTGCACCGCTCCGACGAGCTGTGGCAGTCGATCGCCGATGCCGCCCACCGCCACGGGGAGGAGGGCTGGGGCCTGGCCGGCGGCCTCGAACGGCTGCGGATGATCCTGGCCGACCAGCTGCTGCCGGTGCCCGAGGTCTGCCCCCCCTGGGTCGATCTGCCCCCCCTCACCGGCCTGCGCCTGGGCCCTCAGGGCTTGATCAGCAATTACACCCTGCGCGGCCACGGCTGATCCCCAGCAGGGGGCCCCACCCCCAACGGCAGAATCAGCCCAGCCCCCGCCCGGACCAAGAACCCCGCATGACGCTCCGGCTCCACAACACCCTGCACCGCCGCCTGGAACCGTTCCAGCCGCTCCAGCCCGGTCGGGTCAGCATCTACTGCTGTGGTGTCACCGTCTACGACCTCTGCCACCTGGGCCATGCCCGCAGCTACATCAACTGGGACGTGCTGCGCCGCTATCTGATCTGGAGCGGATACCAGGTCACCTTCGTGCAGAACTACACCGACATCGACGACAAGATCCTGGCCCGGGCCGCCAGCGAAGGCACGACGATGGACGTCGTCAGCGAACGCAACATCGCCGC
>CAZWFG010000175.1:0-4358 GCA_964632245.1 uncultured Synechococcus sp.
TGGGCGAACACTTTTTTTGGAGCAGCAAACTAGGGAACGAGCAATACAAGACCTCAATAGTGGGATAGGGATTGATATCAGGGCCAGCAGCACCGGCAGGACTTCGGCGGGCAGCTGCGGCAAAAGAACGGCGGCGGGCAAGGGCTTGGGGAGCGGGGGGATGGGGCGTGGGGGGCGGCAGGTGCCCGTGGCGGGATTCGAACCCGCACTGGAGCGATTTTAAGTCGCCTATCTCTACCGTTGGATTACACGGGCCCACGTTCCCATCATGGGACTGTCTCCGGGCATGTCCGTGGCAGAAGAACAGCTGCAGCGCTTTCTGGCCAAGGTCAGCGACCTCAACCGGCTCGTGGCCCTGGCCGAGGCCGACCCCGCCCTGCGCCGCCGCCTGCGGGACTGCAGCAGCCATGACGAGGTCGTGGCACTGGCGGCGGGCCTTGGCCTCGAGATCGGCCGGCGCTGGGGAGAGAACCCCAGCGGGCCCCGGGTCCTCAACCTCTGGCGCGGCCCCGTGGCCGGCGTGGGCGAGGAGCAGCTGGACACCCTGCTGACAGCCCAGGGGCTGCGGCTGGAGCGGATCCAGTCCTGCGCTGCGGCCACTCCGCCGGGGGAGTGGCTCCACCAAGCCGAGGGGGAGTGGGTGCTGCTGCTGCAGGGCCATGCCGATCTGCGCTTCACCGACCCAAACGCCAGCCTCAGCCTCGGCCCGGGCGACATGCTGTGGATTCCGCCGGGGCGGCGCCACCGGCTCGAGCGCACCGATCCGGGGGCCGGTTGCCTCTGGCTGACGCTCTTCGTCGACCCGGCCCTGGCCCCGGCGGGGCCGCTGCTGGACCCTGCCTAGGCTGGGGCGCCAGGCCACGGATCGACCCTCCATGCCCCGCCCCGGTGCCGTCGTCGCCACCCTGCTGCCGCTGCTGCTGGGCCTGTCGGCAACGGCGGTCCACAGCCAGAACCGCCCTCGGCAGACGATGCAGCAGGCCGCCGAAGCCCTGCAGGTGTGCCGTCGCATTCCCAAACCCGACCGTGACCGGGCGGTGGGCGAGCAGGCGGCCCTGGCCTGGGTCGAGGGCCGCCCCGACCGCACCGCCGAAACCCTAAGAGGGTCGGCCCTGTTGGCCGCCATGGGGGAGGTCTACGCCGACCGCATGCGGCAGGAGGGACAACTGATCGCCATGGGCTGCAGCCAGGGGGTGCTGGAACGGGCCCTGCCGCAGCAGTGGAGCGCCGTCCACGAGGGGGCCCGCGGCATGCTGATCCGCCTGGGGATGGGGGACCGCCTCAGTCCCGGGGTGGCGCCCCCCTGAGCGACCCGGGGGAGACAGGAGACTGGGCGCGCCGCCGCCGGGCCTGGTCCTCCACGAGCCAGTAGGCGGCGCAGAGGAAGAGGGTGGCCACCCCAAGACCGGCCAAGTACATGGGCCCGTTGCTGGTCTCGGAGGGCAGCACGATGATCTTGCGGGCCACGGCGGTGATGGCCGTGATCAGCACGAGCTGCAGCTGCAGCCCCTCTTCACGCAGATAGGAGGCCACGTTCTCGAGCACCTCGACGGCGATCAGCAGGGTGAGCACTTCACCGAGCACGCTGTTGAGCTCCGTGCCGATCAGGGGCAGCTGCCCTGGCACCAGGTGGGCGCCGATGCCCAGCAGCAGCTGGCCCGTGGCCACAAGGATCACCAGGATCAATGCCAGGGAGATCACCCGGGCCACGGCCCGCTGGAAACGGCCGAGCTGAACCAGAAAGGCGTTGTCTTCCCGCCAGAGCCGCAGGACCATGGGACCTCAGTTCGGGAAGGGGGACAGGCGGGGCCGCGCCGGCGTGTCCCCGGGGGGGTTGATCAGCTGGGTGTCGCAGGTTTCGGAGCCGTCTGCGTTCTGGCGGCAGTTGACCGGTTCGACCCGGGTGGAGCGGCCCACATCGGAACCGGGACCCAGCATGTAATCGAGGGTCTGGCTCCGAAGCGGCGCCAGGGGGGCCAGCGTCGTCAGGAGCAGCACGGCCGGCAGGACAGCGCGGGGCATGGGGAGGAAGGGCAGTGCGGTCACTCTGGCCCAGAAGCCCGGTTGTCGTCAGGCGACCTCATTGCGGATCTCGCGCAGCAGCAGGTCGAGCTGGGCCAGATCATCGGCCGGAGCCGCGGCGCCGGCGGGGAGCATCTCGAGCTGCCACTCCCCCTCAATGCCGCAGAGACGGTCGGCGAGACCGCTGAGACCAGCCTGCTGAACCGTCCGCTGCAGCTCCTGGAGCAGGGCCGGCATCCGGATCGAACTGGCCCGCAGGGCGCGGCGCAGGTCCGCCTGGGTGCGGCCGCAGTGCTTCAGCCAGTCCTTGAGGAAGTCCTCCAGCTGCAGCAGCTGATCGGGGTCGAGACCGGGTGGGGAAGGGGCCATCGGTGACACCTGCACCCCTCCACCCTGGCATCCAGGCGGGCCTGCGGTCAGGAGAACCAGCGATCCAGCCGCTGACGGGCCCGGTCGCGAATGGGCTCGGTGAGGTGGGTGCGCACCATCCCCAGCAGGGCGGTGAGGGCCACCATGTCGTCGCTGAACCCGGCGATGGGCAGAAAGTCGGGAATCAGATCGGTGGGCACCAGCAGATAAGTGAGGGCCGCCAGCATCGTGAGCCTCACGGTGTGGGGGGTCTGACCGTCCAGCAGCAGCTCGAGGCATTCAACGGCCGGTCGGGCGATGGTGCGACCGGCCCGGCGCAGCATCCGGCGCAGCAGGCCTTCATCAACCACGGTGCTGTCAACGACGGTGGCGTCGACGGTGGGAGCGGACTCAGGCACGGCAGACAGATCAAGCTCAGGGATTCAGCCTGATCCCTCGGGTCCCGCCCCCACAGTGGGAAAAACCGGCCAGGCGCCGCTAGCGATCAGCCCACTTCCACCAGTCCCGACTGGATGCCTGCCCGCCGCAGCTTGCGCAGCGACCGTTGCACCACCTGGCGGCAGTACTCACGGCTGCAGTTCATCTGACGGGCCACCTCGGCCAGGGTGCGCCACTCGTGGGTGCCATCCAGCCCGAAGCGCAACATCACCACGGTCCGCTCCTTCGGGGTGAGGCTGGCGTGGTCGAGCAGCTTCCAGACCGCGGCCATGCGCTCGTCAAGCTCGGCACGCTCCATGGGTGGGATCTCCTCGCTGGGCAGCACGTCAACCAGTTCCGAAGGATCAGACTTCGACTTGACGACCCCCTGGAGGCTGACGGTGACGCTGCGCAGCTCGCAACCCAGCAGATCCTCCACCTCTTCGAGGGGGAGATCGAGCGAGCGACTCAGCTCGAGGGCACCCGGCTGACGGCCAGTGGACTGAAAGAGCCGTGCCTTGGCGGCCCTCAATTTCGTGAGTTTCTCATTGATGTTGACCGGAATCCGGATCGTTCGACTCTGGGTGGAGAGGGCACGGTTGAGGCCCTGACGAATCCACCAGTAGGCATATGTACTGAATCGATGCCCCCGGGTCGGGTCGAACTTCTCCACCGCTCGGGTGAGGCCGAGGGTGCCCTCCTGAATCAGGTCCAGCAGTTCAAGACCCTTGCCCTGATAACGCTTGGCCAGGTTGACCACCAACCGCAGATTGGCCGTGATCATCTGGTTCTTGGCCCGTTCACCCAACCGGATGAGACGTCGCTCCTCATCGCTCAGTTGCTCGCGCGGTCGCTCGAGCAAGGGCATCATGGCCTGCACCTTGCGCCCGAGGGTGAGCTCCTGCTCGGGGGTCAGCAACTGATGCCGACCGATCTCACCCAGAAAAGCGCTAAGGGAACTGGCCATGGCGACAACCGAATTTCTGGACTGAATTGAACGTAGGGGACCTTGCTGTTTTTCCCGGAACCTTTGGAAAGGTTTTCCACTTCCCATTTGATTCGCATTTCAGCGCCCCAATCCACCACACAAAGGCGAAGACAATCAGCGTGACGAAGCGTAAAGCGGGTAGAAAACGAAGAAAGAATGACGCTGTTTTTTGACCAGAAACCGAAAAAAATCAGCGTCTCTCTTTCTGCCCCTCTCCTGCTCCGGTCTCCTCCGCCAGCGACCGCGACGGCAACCATGACCCGGCAGGGGCTACCGTCCCGAACCACGCTCCTCCCCCACGCCATGGCCCTGGACCTGCTGACCCGCGCCGGTGTCGCCTACCTGCACGAGATCGGTTTCATGGTGTGCTTTGCCGCCCTGGTGCTCGAACGCTGGTTGCTCCGCCCTGACCCCGACAGGGCCACGGCGACCCGCCTGGTGATCATCGACATCGTTTACGGGCTGGCGGCCCTCACCCTGCTGGTGAGCGGCATCCTGCGGGTGATCCACTTCGGCCAGGGGTCGGCTTACTACACCACCAATCCCCTGTTCTGGTGGAAGG
>CAZWFG010000176.1:0-4330 GCA_964632245.1 uncultured Synechococcus sp.
ACCATCTGGCGTATTGGATAGAATGGATGGATTTCTTGAAAGGCGGCCAACACGTTCTGCTTTTCTTGCTCGCGCCCTGCCCGTTGCAGGCTGGCCATTCGCAGGATCTGCAGCCCCACAATTCCTTGGCCTTGAAACACGTTGGCCCATGGTGCCAACGCCTTGATGGCTTGCTCGTCTTCGCCTGCTGCTTCGTGGATCTGGGCGTTTTCAAGGGCTTGATCTCTTCGCTGGCGTTCACCTTCAGAACACCGTGCATTAATGAGCAGTTGGCTCCATAGCAGATCGTCAACGCCAGCATGCGCTTCACTTGGTGACATCTCAACCCAGTGGCTCACTATTGCCTGGGCTAATTCCCTTTCACCCATAGCGATGGCTTCACCCGCATGCTTTCGCACAACCTCCCATGGTTCCCACCCTGTGCCTAATGCACTGGCCAGCCCTCGTCCCTCTTTTTGCAGCTGCAAACCCTGCTGGTCCAGACCTGCCAGCAGCAGCGCCTGCCCCAGCGACAGTTGTGCTGAGGCGATCGCTGCCTCACGGGCTTTTGTTGCTTCCACCCCGGCCGCCAGGGCCTCTTTGAGTGCCTCGTCGCCAGGCTGCCCCTGTTGCCAGTGCTCCATCGCCAGCACCAGCCAACCATTCGGATCCATGCTGCCGCGACCGCAGACTGTCGCCACAGTAAGAAGGCAGGTGGCAGTTGCCTGTTCCCGTGAGCGCCATGGCCAATCCAGCTCAGGCGGCTTCCGCTGCCCTGCGTTCAGCCCAGCGGGCCATCAACCGCGGCGATCCAGGTGTTGCCCTTGATCGGCTCGAGAGCCTCCCCTCGACCGCTCGCACTGCCCCGGTGGTTCGTCTTCAGGGGCTCTGCCTGCTGCTGCTGGATCGCTTGGACGACGCCCAGGCGCTGGCGGCCGCCGCCCACTCCCTCCATCCCTCCTATCCCTACGCCCTGCTCCAGACCGCCGACCTGGCCTGGCACCGCGGGGACCACTGGCCGGCGCTGTTGGCCTGCCTCGACGCTCTGCTGCATCAGCCCAGGTTGCATAACCTCTGGCGTCGCGTCTCCCAGATCACCACTGCCCTCGGTCGCACAGCCCCGTCCGCTGCCATCCCTGCCGCCCATCACGAACGATTCCTTGCGTTGTTGCTCAGATTGGTCGACCAGCTGCTGGCCCAGCCTTCTGATCAGCGTCTCCTCGCCGGCCTGGCGCAGCTGCTGCCATTGCTGCCCCCCGACCCCCACCACCCGCTTCGCCACCCCCTGCTGGTCGACCACTGCCGCCATGCCCAGATCGCGCTCCAGGCCTTGGATAGGCTGAGCTGATCATTGCTGCCTGTCGTCCCATGGTGATGAGCACCCCGGATGCCCAGATCGCCAGCCTGCAGGCCGAGCTCGAAGATGCCCGGGACGAGGCCGAGCTCAACCTGCTGCAGCTGCAGCAGGTTCAGGAAGAGTTGGAGCATTACTTCCTCCGTTGCCAGCAGCTCGAGCAGTCGCAGCACATCACCGAGCCCTCGGCCTCGCCGGCGGCTCCACAACCCCTACCCACCCCCAACCTCAACCGGTTGCTGCCCCTGTTGCTTGAGCGGCTTGCCGCCGCAGACCTGCTCAGCCTTGCCCACCGTTGTCACACCTTCGGCCACCATCAGCTGGCCATGCCGCTGCTTGATGCCGCCGTCACCCGTGCCGTCGACACCGATCCGGCGCTCGCGGCCCGTGCCCAGCTGCAGGCCGCCCGCTGTCGGCTTGCCCTCGGTCGTCGTCAAGGGGCCGAACGCTTGCTGCAGGCCATGGCTGGCCAAGACCTTCCCGCCACCGATGTGCGCCGTGGCGTCCGCGAGCAGCTCGCCTGGCTGGCCCTGCAGCGCTCCGACATCGACGCAGCCTCCCAGCACCTGCAGGCCGCCGAACACCACGACGGTGTGCTGCCCGCCCTGCTCAACGCCCATGGCCAGCAGAACGCCGTGCCCACTGATGCCACCGTGTTGCCCTCGGTCGATGCGCCTGGCCTGTCCCTCGATCACCTCTCCATCAGCCCCTGTGGCCGTCTGCTGCGCCTGGATGGTTGGTTGATCGATGCCCAGCAGCAGCTCGCCGCCCTGGTGTTACGTCGCTCAACCCAGGTTCTGCCCCTGCCGTTGCCGCAACTCAGTCGCCGTGTTCGCACCGACCTCTCGCATCTGTTGACCGAACGGGGTCTGCCTGCAGACCATCCCGCTGGCTTCGGGCTGCTGCTGCCCCTCGGTGATGAAGAGGCCATCCCCCCCACCCCAGACGAACCCTGCACCCTCTTTCTGCTGCGCCACGACGGTGGCTTTGTTGCCGTCGGCCGTTCGCTCCAGGTTGTTGACCCCACCGCCAGTGATCTGCTGCCGCTGATCAGTCCCTGGTTGTTCACGACCGTTGACCCGGCCGACCCGGCGGTGTGGGAAGGGTGAGACTCCCGTCTGGCAGACTCGTCGCACGCTGCCAGTCTGCAGATGAAAGCGGTGATTCTTGCCGGTGGGCTCGGCACCCGCCTGGCCGAAGAAACCCACCTGCGCCCCAAGCCGATGGTCGAAGTCGGCGGCAAGCCCATCCTCTGGCACATCCTCAAGACCTACAGCCACCACGGCATCAACGACTTCGTGATCTGTTGTGGTTACAAGGGCTACGTCATCAAGGAATATTTTGCGAATTATTTCCTTCATACCAGTGACGTCACCTTTCATATGGACCTCAATCACATGGAGGTCCATCGCCAGAAGGCCGAACCCTGGAAGGTGACCCTGGTCGACACCGGTGATGATTCCATGACCGGTGGCCGCCTGCGGCGGGTGCGCGATTACCTCACAGAGACGTTCTGCTTCACCTACGGCGATGGCGTCGCCGATGTCGACGTCTGCCAGCTTGTTGCCCATCACCGTGCCGAAGGTCGTCAGGCCACCCTCACCGCCGTCCAGCCCCCCGGTCGCTACGGCGCCCTGCACCTCGAAGGGTCTGCCGTCGCCCAGTTCCAGGAAAAACCCGATGGCGATAACGCCTGGATCAACGGTGGCTATTTCGTGCTGGAACCCTCGGTGATCGATCTCATCGATGGCGATGGCTGCGTCTGGGAGCAGGAACCGCTGCGCCAGCTGGCCGCCACCGGGCAGCTCACCTCGTACCACCACCGTGGGTTCTGGCAGCCCATGGACACCCTGCGGGACCGCCAGAAGCTCGAAGAGCTCTGGGCCGCTGGTCGTGCCCCCTGGAAGGTGTGGGCATGAGCACCTCCGCGGCGATTGATCCTGCCTTCTGGCGTGGGCGGCGCGTCTGGCTCACCGGTCACACCGGCTTCAAAGGCAGCTGGCTTGCCCTCTGGCTGTTGCAGCTTGGTGCCCGTGTCAGTGCTGTCGGTCTTGAACCCGACAGCGATCCCCACCTGTTCGATCAGCTGCAGCTCGCCGAACGGCTCGACCACCACCTCGCCGACATTCGCAACGCCGAGGCCCTTCCGCCGCTGGTGGCCGCTGCCCAGCCCGAGATCGTGCTGCACCTGGCGGCCCAGCCCCTCGTGCGCCGCAGCTACCGCGATCCCCTCGGCACCTGGGCCACCAATGTGATGGGCTCACTGCATGTGCTCGAAGCCCTGCGGGGTCTGCAACATCCCTGTGCCGTGGTGATGGTCACCACCGACAAGGTCTACGCCAACCGCGAATGGGACTTCGGTTACCGCGAGAACGACCGCCTCGGTGGTCATGATCCCTACAGCGCCTCCAAGGCCGGTGCCGAACTGGCCATTGCCTCCTGGCGGTCGTCGTTCTGCGGTTCTGCCGCCCATCAGACGCCCCACCTGGCCATTGCCACCGCCCGGGCTGGCAATGTGATCGGTGGTGGCGACTGGGCCGCCGATCGCATCGTGCCCGATGCCATGCGGGCCCTCGCTGCCGGTCAACCGATCCAGGTGCGCAATCCCGCGGCCACCCGGCCCTGGCAACACGTGCTCGAACCCCTCGGCGGCTACCTGCTGCTGGCTGAACGCCTGCACCAGGCCCAGCTGAGCGGTAGCGGCTTGAATCCCTATGCCGATGCCTTCAACTTCGGTCCGCAGCTCGAAGCCAACCGGCCCGTGCGGGACCTGGTGGATGCGGCCCTGGAACATTGGCCCGGCCAGTGGCACGACCTTTCGGATCCATCAGCTCCCCACGAGGCCGGCCGTCTGCATCTGCAGATCGATCGGGCCCATCATCAGCTGGGTTGGCAGCCCCGCTGGCCCTTTGCCACCACCATCGAACGCACCGTCGCCTGGTACCACGCCGTGCACCACGGCACCGCCAGCGCCGAAGCGGCCTGTCAGGCTGATCT
>CAZWFG010000177.1:0-4318 GCA_964632245.1 uncultured Synechococcus sp.
GTTCCCTGCGCATCCACGATTCGGCCCTGCAGCGCCAGGTGCTGCAGACCATCGGTCTGCCCGCCGAGGAGGCCGAGGCGCAGTTCGGTTTCCTGATGGAGGCCCTCGATCTGGGGGCGCCGCCCCACGGCGGCATCGCCTTCGGCCTTGACCGGATGGTGATGCTGCTGGCGGGGGAGGAGTCGATCCGCGACACGATCGCCTTCCCCAAGACCCAGCAGGCCCGCTGCCTGCTGACCCAGGCACCGGCCGGCGTCAGCCCGAAGCAGCTGCAGGAGCTGCATGTGGCCAGCACCTGGGAGGAGCCCGAGGCGACGGTCGGGCGCTAGTCCAGACAAGTCGGGCGATAGCGAAGACAACCAGACAAATGACCCGCCATCTGCCGCCGGAGTCCAGGCTGAGACTGGTGCAGTCTTCCTTCGTTGTCCCAGCCGCCGGCCCCATCGCAGCGCCGCCCTTCGGCTGATCTGGTGCGCCTGTACCTGCAGGACATCGGCCGCGTCGATCTGCTCACCCACGAGGAGGAGCTGACCCTGGCCCGGTTGGTGCAGCGGCGCGAGGTGCTGCTGCAGGAGCGCCAGCAGCTGGCCAAGGAGGACGGGGCCATCGGCCGCCTCGAAGCCCTCGAGGAGGTGAGGCTGCGGGAGACCAGCCGCCTGGGCCATCAGCCGAGCCAGGGGCAGTGGGCCAGCGCCGCTGACCTCGACCTGGCCGACCTGCGCCAGACCCTGCAGCAGGGCACGGCCGCCTGGGCCGACCGGCTCGGGGTGACGGCCGCCGAGCTGCAGCAGCAGCTGCACCGGGGCCGGCGGGCCAAGGAACGGATGATCCAGGCCAACCTGCGGCTGGTGGTGGCGGTGGCCAAGAAGTACCAAAACCGCGGCATGGAGCTGCTCGATCTGGTGCAGGAGGGCACCCTGGGCCTGGAACGCGGCGTCGAGAAGTACGACCCCACCCGCGGCTTCCGCTTCAGCACCTATGCCTACTGGTGGATCCGCCAGGGCATCACCCGGGCCATTGCCACCCAGAGCCGCACGATCCGCCTGCCGGTGCACGTCACCGAAAAGCTGAACCGCATCAAGAAGGCCCAGCGCGAGATCGCCGGCCGCCTGGGGCGCACCGCCACCCTGCAGGACCTGGCCCAGGAGCTGGGCCTGAGTGAGGAGGTGGTGCGCCAGACGCTGATGCGGGTGCCCCGGTCCGTGTCGCTCGACACGCGGGTGGGCCAGGACCAGGACACCGAGCTGGGGGATCTGCTGGAGGACGGGCTGCCCACGCCGGAGCAGCGGCTCACCCGCGAGAAGCTGCACGACGATCTGGAACAGCTGCTGGCGGAACTGAGCGGCCGCGAGGCCGACGTCATCCGCCTGCGCTACGGCCTCGATGACGACACCCCCCAGACCCTCGCCGAGATCGGCCGCTGCCTCGACCTCTCGCGGGAACGGGTGCGGCAGATCGAGTCGCGGGCCCTGCACAAGCTGCGGCTGCCGGAACGCCGCAGCCGTGTGCGCGACTACCTCGAAGACCTCGACTGAACCCCGACCGGCGAGGTTCGTGCGCGGTGGCCGTGTCTAACCTGCCGAAAGAGCCCGGCGGTTCCGCCGCCGCACCCCCATGACCAGCACCGCCCCCGTCATTGACATCGGCATTCCCGCCGACCAGCGCGCCGGCATCGCCGAGGCCCTGGGGCGGCTGCTGGCCGACAGCACGGTGTTGTACGCCAAGACCCACGGCTTCCACTGGAACGTGACGGGGCCGATGTTCAACACGCTGCACCTGATGTTCATGGAGCAGTACACCGAGCTCTGGACCGCCCTCGACGAGGTCGCCGAACGCATCCGCGCCCTGGGCCATCCGGCCCCCTTCGGCTACCGCCGCATCGCCGAACTCTCCAGCATTCCCGAGAGCACCGAGATCCCGTCAGCCTTGGCGATGGTGGCCGAACTGGTGCAGGGCCATGAGGCCCTGGTGCGCACGGCCCGGGCGATCCTGCCGCTGGCCGAGGAGGCCAAGGACGGCCCCAGCGCCGACCTGATCAACGCCCGCCTGCTGGTGCATGAGAAGACGGCCTGGATGCTGCGCAGCCTCCTCGAGGCCTGACCGGCAGGCGGGCCCCGGGGCGCCCTGGAAGGGCTCGGTACATTGAAGAGTCGCCAGCGGAGCCCATGGCCAAGTTCGTCTTCGTCACCGGCGGCGTCGTCTCGAGCATCGGCAAGGGGATCGTGGCGGCCAGCCTGGGGCGGCTGCTCAAGTCGCGGGGCTACAGCGTCTCGATCCTCAAGCTCGATCCTTACCTGAACGTGGACCCGGGGACCATGAGTCCCTACCAGCACGGTGAGGTGTTCGTCACCGATGACGGTGCCGAGACCGACCTTGATCTCGGTCACTACGAACGCTTCACCGACACGCCGATGACGCGGCTCAACAGCGTCACCACCGGCTCCATCTATCAGGCGGTGATCAACAAGGAACGTCGGGGTGATTACAACGGTGGCACCGTGCAGGTGATTCCCCACATCACCGGCGAGATCCGCGAACGCATCCATCGGGTCGCCGCCAACAGCCATGCCGACGTGGTGATCACCGAGATCGGTGGCACCGTCGGTGACATCGAATCCCTGCCGTTTCTGGAGGCGATCCGCGAATTCCGCAAGGACGTGGGCCGCCATGACCTGGCCTATGTGCACGTGACCCTGCTGCCGTACATCGGCACCTCAGGGGAGATGAAGACCAAGCCCACCCAGCATTCGGTCAAGGAGCTGCGATCGATCGGCATCCAGCCCGACGTGCTGGTGTGCCGCTGCGACCGGCCCATCAGCCTGGATCTGCGTGAAAAGATCTCCGGCTTCTGCGGTGTACCCAGCGATGCCGTCATCCCCGCCCGCGATGCCGACAGCATCTATGCCGTGCCGATTGAGCTGGAGCGGGAGGGCCTCAGCCGCCAGGTGCTCGACGTGCTGGCCCTTGAGGACCACGACAGCGACATGGCCCGCTGGGAGGAGCTGGTGCAACGGCTGCGCAGCCCCAACCCGTCGGTCAAGGTGGCCCTGGTGGGCAAGTATGTGGCCCTCAACGACGCCTACCTGTCGGTGGTCGAGGCCCTGCGCCATGCCTGCCTCGAAGCGGGCTGCAGCCTCGACCTGCACTGGGTCGGCGCTGAAAGCCTCGAGGACCGGGGGGCCGAAGCCCTGCTGACGGGCATGGATGCGGTGGTTGTGCCGGGGGGCTTCGGCAACCGCGGCGTCGATGGCAAGGTGGCGGCGATCCGCTGGGCCCGCGAGCGGCGGGTGCCGTTCCTGGGGCTGTGCCTGGGCATGCAGACGGCCGTGATCGAGTGGGCACGCAACATTGCCGGGCTGGTGGGCGCCACCAGCGCTGAGCTCGAGCCGGCTGCGCACCATCCGGTGATCCACCTGCTGCCCGAGCAGCAGGACGTGGTCGACCTGGGGGGGACCATGCGCCTGGGGGTCTATCCCTGCCGGCTGGCGGCCGGCAGCCGCGCCCATGCCCTATACGGCGAGGAGGTGGTCTACGAACGCCACCGTCATCGTTATGAATTCAACAACGCCTACCGCAGCCTGTTCCTTGAATCGGGATACTCCATCAGCGGTGTGTCGCCCGATGGCCGGCTGGTGGAGCTGATCGAGCTGCGCGACCATCCGTTCTTCGTGGCCTGCCAGTTTCACCCTGAGTTCCTGTCGCGGCCGGGCCGGCCCCATCCTCTGTTCCGCGGCCTGATCGAGGCCGCCCGGCAGCGGGCATGACCACGGCCCTGCCGGTGGTCGAGACCTTCCATTCACTCCAGGGGGAGGGATTGCACAGCGGCCGCAGTGCCTTCTTCATCCGCTTGGCGGGCTGCGACGTGGGCTGCAGCTGGTGCGACACCAAGGTGTCGTGGCCGATGGCCGCCCATCCCCTGCGACCGGTCGCTGACCTGGCGGCCGAAGCGACCAGCGCCGCCGCTGCTGGGGCTGCCTTTGTGGTGGTGACCGGTGGGGAACCGTTGCAGCACGACCTGGCCCCCCTCTGCCGGGCCCTGCAGCCCAGCGGCAGCGGCCGCCTGCCCCTGCACCTCGAGACGAGTGGTGTGGGCCACGCCAGCGGTCGGTTCGACTGGATCACCCTGTCGCCCAAGCGCCACCGGCCGCCGAACGAAGCGCTGCTGGGCCGATGCGATGAACTGAAGGTGGTGGTGGCTGGGGCCGATGATCTGGACTTTGCTGTCGCCGTGGCCCAACGGGCCCAGGACCTGCGGCGCCAGGGCCAGGGGGGGGGAACCCCTGGCTCTCCGGCACTGCTGCTGCAACCGGCCTGGGGG
>CAZWFG010000178.1:0-4309 GCA_964632245.1 uncultured Synechococcus sp.
TGGCGGGGCTGTTGCCGTGGTCCTGGTGCATCACCACCGGGATGTCGGGATAGGTCTCGACGGCGGCAAGGATCAGGTGACGCAGAAAGTTCTCGCCCGCGTACTGACGGGCACCGCGGGAGGCCTGCAGGATGACGGGGCTGTCGGTTTCGTAGGCAGCCTCCATGATCGACTGAACCTGTTCCAGGTTGTTCACGTTGAACGCCGGAATGCCGTAGCCGTTCTCGGCGGCGTGATCGAGCAGCAGTCGAAGGGGGACGAGTGCCATGGGATACCTCAGGGAGGGAGGGCTCAGGCAGCGGGGCCACCCGAGGGACCGGGCGAGTTTACCTTGCGTCCCGCCGGTTCTCAGGGCCTTCCGCCCATGGCGGCGGGCAGCCCCTCGATGAGCCCCAGCAGCCCCCGCTGCAGGGCCGTCACCTCATCGGCCCCCAGGCCACCCCGCTCAAGCCCGCGGCGCAGGGTGTCGACCAACGGCCGTGCCATCGGCGGCACGTCGGCCTGATTCAGCATCCGCGTCATCAGGGTGGTGACGGTGCGGGGGTCAAACGTGCCGTCGGCCAGCCCCTGGCTGGGAATGGGCACGGGTTCGGCCCGCAGGGGGAGAGCGGAGAGAAGCACGGGCGCCAGCAGCAGCGGCAGCCAGCTCCGGCGGCGGTGGGGCATGGGTCCAGGGCGTCAGGGTCCAGTGTGGGGCAGGCCGGCCGCGGTGGGGCGGAACGGTCGCGGATCCTGGTCGTGGCGGTGGCCCAGGGGCAGGGGTTCCCCCTGGGCCTCGCCATCGAGGGCCGCGGTCTCCTCGAGGGCCTGCCGCAGGGTTCTGGCGGCCAGCACCCCCATGTCGCGGGGGACGCAGATGCGGTCCCGCAGGCTGCGCAGCCCGGCGGCGCTGCCCGCGGGGGGAGGGCAGGGGCGGCCCGTCGCCAGGCGGGTGAGCGCCGCCCGCAGGGCCGTCTCATCCAGGTCGGGCCGCACCTGCAGCAGGGTGTGGCGATGGCGCAGCACCCGGGCCAGGGCCTCGGCGGCGTCGGCGGGACCGGCGGTGCCGGCGGCATCGTTCAGCCCCTCCCAGGGACCATGGTCGATGCGGTGCGCCCAGGCCCGGGCTTCGGGACTGCCGTTGCTGCAACAGCCCCCCAGCTGCGGCGGCAGATCATGGGCATGGGTGTGGTGGTCGCTGCGGCTGCCGCGCCAGGAGGGTCGCTCCTCCAGGGCCCGGAACCAGCGATCGATCGCCGGCCAGCGGCTGCGCAGGTCATAGCCCTTGTAATAGAGAAGGCTGGCCTGCATCCGCTCCAGAAACGGAATCGCCACCACATCGGCCGTGCTGAAGCGGTCCAGCAACCACGGGCCGGTCCCCTGGCCGAGGGCATCCGCGAACCGTCCAGCCCAGCGGTCGTAGTCGGCCGCTGCCGCGGCATCGGCCCCCTGGCCGCAGAGCCAGTGGCACCAGGCCCGGAACAGGTCCCGTTCCAGGCGTCGCAGCGCCTGCACCGCCGGTGCCTCCAGCTCGGCCCCCAGGGCTCCGAAAGTGGCCTCCACGGCGGCCAGGATGCGGTCGCTCTCGGTGAACAGCCGACCGTCGAGCACCAGCGCCGGCAGCATGCCCGAGGGCACCAGGCGGGAGTACCAGGCCTCCTTGGGGCCGTAACACCGCATCGAGACGGTCTCGACGCGGTACGGCACCCGCTGTTCCTCCAGCCACAGCCACACCTTCTGGCAGTAGGGACACCAGGCGTGATGGTCACGGATCAACACCACCCGCACCGCCTCTGCAGGCTGGCCGAAGGCCCGCCAACGGGCCTGGGCGCTGGCCGGACCGTTGATCCGGTCGGGTGCCGGCGGCGCCAGGGCCTCGAGGGCAGCCCAGGCCAGGGGCTGGGCCAGGGGGGAAGTGTTCCCGTTCGGTAACGAAACGCCCACCGTGCGGTCAGCCGCTGCGGCCTTTGTCTACAACAGAAATGACCGGCGACGTGCAGCCCCCGCGTCGGCCACCCCAGAGCTCCGCCCCCACCCCATGTGGTGCCGTGTTGCTCCGAGAAAACCCCCGCCCCGCGGGGGTTTTCTTGTAGCTGGGTTTTCCTTGTGGATAGGGTTTCCCGGTCAGCGGGGGTTGTCTTGTCAGGGGCATCGCCCCTCAACCCGGGGCCGACAGATGGGCGAACACACTCAGGTCCCCCAGGTCGGCTTCGAAGTCGACAGGCAGTTTGCGCAAGGCCAGCACCAGCAACAGCAGCGCCTCAATCATCAGCAGAGTTCCGGCGGCGGGATCCGCCAGCAGCCCCAGCAGACGGCCCAGCAACAGCAGCGGCAACAACAGGGTGAGGCCGATGGCTTCTGGACGACGGAAGCAGAAGAACTCCTTGAAACCCAGACCGGTGAGGGCCGCGAAGAAGGGACCCACCGCCAGGATCCAGAGGGGGTGCTGCTGCAGGGTCGGCAGCATCGCCACCGGACCGGCAGTGATGGCCAGGGCCGCGAAGCCCAGGCTGCCCAGCAGCCAGAACAGCTGCAGGGCGCGGTGCAGAGGAGTCAGATAGATGTGCACCCAGCGCAAGGCTGCTCCCAGGCCGACCACCATCAGCAGCAGCCAGGGCCAGAGCAGCGCCGGCCCGACCAGGTGCCACTGCAGCAGCAGACCCAGCTGCGCCAGGGCCAGCAGCAGCAGGGACGTGCGATAAGCCAGCACCTCTCGCCGGTGGTGGGCCTCGACGAGGTAAGGGCCGTAGACCCCCTGGCGCTGGACCGGAAGCTGCGTCATCAATCCATTGTCGCGGGACAGGGGAGCTGGGCCGCCACCAGCCCGGCCAGGTCGGGGCCCTCGGGCACCAGTCCTGAGGGGTGCAATGGGAACAACGCTCCGAAGTAGTCACGGCGCCAGGCCTCGGGCCAGCAGGTGCCGGCCACACCGGGCAGGGCATGGAATCGCGCCCGCCACCGCCAGAGGGCCGGAAACGACCAGAGGGGGCGGCGGCTGCAGCCGAACAGGGGCGCGTAGACCGCCTCCCAGCGGATGAGGGTGGGGAACAGCCGCACGTCGGCCAGGCTGGGGTGCGCACCGGCGATCCAGGGCCCCGCGGCGGCGAGGTGCTGCTCCAGGGCCTCGAGGGTGGCGAACAGGGCCGTGGCCGCACGGCTGTACGCCGCCTGGTTGCGGGCAAAACCGCAGCGGTAGACGCCGTCGTTGACATGATCCTGCAACCGCTGGGCCCAGTGGCGGCTGAGCTCGCGCTCGGCAGCGGGGCGCTGGGGCGGTTCGAGGGGGGGCCGTGCCGCCGGCCAGCGATCCAGCAGCGGCAGCAGGGCAGCGCTGTCATTGCCGATCAGGCGCAACTCGCCCCCGCCACCACTGAGCAGCAGGGGCACCGTGGCCCGCCGGCGCCGGTCGCCGCCGACCCGCCGGTACAGCTGCGCCAGGGTGCGGCAACCCTGCAGCGGTTCCGGTAGCACCCAGCGCCCGCCGTTGGGATCAGGTTCGGCCACCGTCAGGGCCAGGCTCTCCTCCAGCCCCCGCAGGCTGCGCAGCAGCCAGAGCCGGTGGGCCCACGGGCAACTGCGACCCACCACCAGCCGCGGTTCCTGCAGGGTCTGCGGATCAATGGCCCCCAGGTCGTCGCAGAACTGCGTCGGCTGCCGCTGGAAGTCACCCTCCGGGCCAGCGGCGGCCAGACCATCCATCAGCCGCTGCCACTGGCAATGCCAGAGGTGGCGGGCGGTGGCCACCAGGGGGGCAGGGACGGGCATGCCGGGCTCGCGCTGGCTTAAGTGTGGCCGTGAGATGCCGTCAGGACCATGGTGCCGCTGCCCCCACCACTGCTGCTGGCAGCCGACCTGGCGCCGGTCGACACCGAATCCTTCCGCAGCCGTTACGGCCAGGAGGCCCTGTTCCGCTTTGATCTCGGCGTGGAGGCCGCTCCCCCGGTGCCCTGTGGGGCATCCGCCACGGCCTGGATCGGCTCCCCGCAGCAGGCCCGCATGGAGGCGGCGCTGGGGGCAGGCCACTGGTATGAAGCGGGCCAGGCCCTGGGGCAGTGGCAGGCTCAGGGACGGGGGCGGCTGGAGTGTGCGGATGGGGGCCGCTGAGGGTCGACCACAGGGCAGCAGAGGAGATTGACGCCGACGGGATCGGCACTGGACAGCCGCTCGAGGATGCGCTGCTGATCCACAGGCGACAACTCGCCATTGACGTCCCACTTCAGGCAGGTGCCGTCAAGTCCCACAACCTCCATGTGAGGAGTTCCTGACACTGGAGAGAATTTACCGTCCCGCCTCGCCGCCGCGGGTAAGCGAGCACCATCCCCAGCGCAAC
>CAZWFG010000179.1:0-4270 GCA_964632245.1 uncultured Synechococcus sp.
TGGTGGTCCCAACCGCATCGGCCAGGGCATCGAGTTCGACTACTGCTGCTGCCATGCCTCCTTCGCCCTCCAGGACGAGGGGTTTGCCACCGTGATGGTCAACAGCAATCCGGAAACGGTCTCGACCGATTACGACACCAGTGACCGGCTTTATTTCGAGCCCCTCACCCTCGAGGATGTGCTCAACGTCATCGAGGCCGAGCGCCCCGAGGGGGTGATCGTCCAGTTCGGCGGGCAGACACCCCTCAAGCTGGCCCTGCCGCTGCTGCGCTGGCTCGAGAGCGAGGCGGGACAGGCCACCGGCACGCGTCTCTGGGGCACCTCGCCCCGCTCGATCGATCTGGCCGAGGACCGCGAGCAGTTCGAGGCGGTGCTGCGGCGACTGGCCATCCGCCAACCCGCCAATGGCATCGCCCGCAGCGAGGCCGAAGCCGTCGCCGTGGCTGGCCGCATCGGTTATCCGGTGGTGGTGAGGCCCAGTTATGTGCTCGGGGGTCGGGCCATGGAGGTGGTGTTCGATGCCGTTGAACTCGAGCGTTACATGCGTGAAGCCGTTCAGGTGGATCCTGACCAGCCGGTGCTGATTGATCAGTACCTCGAGAATGCCGTTGAAGTGGATGTCGATGCGCTGGCCGACGTTGAAGGCCGGGTGGTGATCGGCGGTCTGATGGAACACATCGAACCCGCCGGTGTTCACTCGGGGGATTCGGCCTGCTGCCTCCCCAGTGTCACCCTGGCCCCCGAGGCCCAGGCCACCATCCGCACCTGGAGTGTGGATCTGGCGCGGGCCTTGGAGGTGTGCGGCCTGATCAACCTGCAGTTCGCCGTCCGCGACGGTGACGTGTACATCATTGAGGCCAATCCGCGGGCCTCGCGCACGGTGCCGTTCGTGGCCAAGGCCACCGGCGTGCCCCTCGCCCGCATCGCCAGCCGACTGATGGCCGGCCGCACCCTGGCGGAACTCGGGCTGGCCGTCGAACCCGTGCCACCGCTGCAGGCCGTCAAGGAGGCCGTGTTGCCTTTCCGACGTTTCCCGGGGTCCGATTCGGTGCTGGGGCCCGAGATGCGCTCCACCGGCGAGGTCATGGGCAGTGCCGAAACCTTCGGGCTGGCCTATGCCAAGGCGGAACTGGGGGCAGGGGAGGTGTTGCCCACCGGCGGCACCGTGTTTCTCTCCACCCATGACCGCGACAAGAGCCCCCTGGTGGCGGTGGCCCGTGGGCTGGCCTCCCTGGGGTTCAGTCTGATGGCCACCAGCGGGACGGCCGAGCATCTGCGACGTGAGGGGCTCCAGGTCGAAACGGTGCTGAAGGTCCACGAAGGGCGACCCAACGTGGAGGATGCGATCCGCTCCGGCGGCATCCAACTGATCGTGAACACACCGATCGGGCGCCAGGCTGCCCATGACGATCGCTATCTGCGGCGGGCTGCCCTCGACTACCAGGTCCCCACGGTGACCACCCTGGCCGCAGCAAGGGCCGTGGTGGAAGCGGTCACGGCCCTGCAGCAACGGCCAGATCTGCCGATCCATGCCCTGCAGGATCTGCACCGGCACCCACCGGTCTCCGCCCCTGCCTAGGCTCAACCATTGAAGAGAGCGCTTCTCCCATGACCGCATCGGCCATTGCCCCCGGCACCGACGTGCGTGACCTGTTCAGGGCGGCCTACGAGAATCGCTACACCTGGGAACCCGGGTTTGCGGGTTATCGCGGCATCTGTGAATGGCAGCAGGGCGAGCGTCTGGTTCGTGGCCGTTTCCAGGTTGGAGCGGATCTGCGGGGAACGGTCGAGGACATCGACGACGCCGAGGTTGAGAAGGCGCTGCAGCAGCAGTTGTGGGAGGTCTGCATCCACCGCGTGCGGCGGCCCTTCGAGCAGACCCATGCCGACAACACCTTCACGGCAGCCTCCCTCGAATCCACCGGCCTCGAGATCGAGGTGGGCGGTCGCTCGGCCGGTGATCGCTACCGGATCGCCGACGATGTGGTGACGATGGTGCACCGCCACATCCACGGCACTGTCGTGACGATCCACACCGAAGAGATCACCGAGACCGGATCGGGTTACCTGAGCCGCCGGTACAGCAGCCGGTACAGCGATCCGTCCAACGGCGAACCGAAAGGTCCCGCCCAGCGCTTCGTGGACACTTTTGCCCCCCTTGGCGATGGGGGGCCGTGGGTGCTGCAGGAGCGAGTGGTCTCGGCGGATGACGGCACGGAACCCGTCAGCTTCCGGTTCCTTGCGCTGGAAGCGCTGGCCTGAAGGTGGGCCTCAGGATTCGTCGGGCAAGGCCTCGACACCCTTGAGCCGTTCGTTGAGCTGCAGGGCCATCGACTGACGACCAACGGCCAGCACCTTGAGGGTGTCTTCGTGGAGGCGCAGCTGGGCATCGGCCACCTGCAGGCCCCGCACCAGCTCCTTCATGTCATCGGGAAGGGTGTTGAGGTCGTAGCGCTTGCCTTCAAAGGTGAGGACGGGGGACTGATCTCCGGACTGGGTCATGGGGGCGCTGGACTCATCCGGATGCTAATCAGGTATGCCGGCGACGCCCCCCCGTCGTGGCCGCTTGAAGAAGAACATCAGCAGCGGACCGATCTGGGCGGTCTGGGTCAGCTCCCAGCCGTCTTCCCCCAGCAGATTGAGAAAGTGCTGCAGTTGCGCCGCAGGGTGCTGGGGCAGGGAGGGCTGGCGCCTGTACAGCTCAGGGAATTCGCGGGCAATGAATTCAGGACTGAGGGCACCTCCAAGGCGCTCGCTGGCTTCGCTGGCGTCGGGGGGGCGAGGGGGAGACTTGCTGGCCACGTCAATGTGGACCACCCGGTACTCCCAGCCGGTGGTTGCTGCGGGGGAGGGGGCTGGGGTCTCAGCCATGGGTGGGTTGCGCCGGCGGGGTGGCGGAGCGGATCAGCTGCCGGTTGCAGAAATCACGGTACCGGCCCCCCGCCCGCATCAGCTGATCATGGCTGCCCTGTTCCACGATCCGGCCCCCCTCCAGCACCAGGATGCGGTCGGCCGACTGCACCGTCGACAGGCGGTGGGCGATCACCAGCACCGTGCGACCGGCCATGGCCTGCTGCAATCCCTGCTGCACCGCCTCCTCGGCCTCGGCATCCAGGGCGCTGGTCGCCTCATCCAGGAGGAGCACCGCCGGATCCCCCAGCACCGCCCGGGCGATGGCCAGCCTCTGGCGCTGGCCACCCGAGAGGTTGCTGCCCCGTTCCTCGATGCGGCTGTCGTAGGCGCCGGGCAGCGACGCGATGAAACCGTCGGCGTTGGCCAGCCTGGCGGCCCGGCGCACCGCCTCGTCGCTGGCCTCCCGGCCGAAGCGGATCGCCTCGGCGACCGTGCCCGAGAACAGATTCGTCGTCTGGGGCACCAGGGCCACCGCCCGGCGCAGCTCCGCCGATCGCAGGTCGCGGATGTCGTGGCCATCGAGCCACACCCGCCCCTCCTGGGCCATGTTGAACCGCAGCAGCAGCGAGAAAAGGGTGCTCTTGCCGGCGCCGCTGGGGCCCACCAGCGCCACCACCTGACCCGGTTCGACGCTGAGGTCAAGCTGCCGCAGCACCGGTGCCGTGGGGTCGTAGCCAAAGCTGATGCCTTCCAGGCGCAGGGCGCCGCGGGGTGCGGTGAGTGCCACGGCCCCCTGACGATCGGGGGGTTCCTGCGGTTCCGCCTCGATGGCCCGCAGGCGCCGCAGCGAGGCCTGACCCTGCTGGAATTCGTTGTAATTGGTGGTGAGGTGCGAGATGGGATCGATCAGCATCAGCAGAGCCGCCACATAGCTGCTGAAGCCGGCGGCGCTGAGGTCCCCCGCGGCGATCCGGCCGGCCCCCATCAGCAGCACGGCCAGAATGCCGGCGGCCTCCAGGAAGCCCACCACCGGGTGCTGCAGGGCCAGCAACCTCAATGTGCGGTAGCGAGCGCGGCGGTGGGCGTCGATCTCGGTCTCGAACCGCTGCTGGAGCCAGGGTTCGGCAGCGAAGGCCCGCACCAGGGGCAGGGCGGTGATCGCCTCCCCCAGCAGGCCCGCCAGCTCGCTCACCTGCCGCTGACTGCGCTCGGCGGCGGCCATGACGCGCGCGCCGAAACCACTCACCATCACGGCCACCAGCGGGGCCAGCAGCAGGGTGGCCAGCGACAGCTTCCAGTCGAGGACCACCATGTAGCCGAAGACGGCCACGAGCTGCAGCACGCTGGGAATGGTGTCCTGGATGGTCTTGTAAACCACTTCACCGACCCGGTCGGCGTCTTCTGTGAGGCGGTAGGT
>CAZWFG010000180.1:0-4245 GCA_964632245.1 uncultured Synechococcus sp.
CAGTTCGGCCATGGAGCGATCGGGATCAGCGGCAGGAGACTAGTGGCTGCAGCCACACCAGCACGGGACTGGGGAGACTCATGGACAGCTGGCCTCAACGCCAGCGCCGGGGCCACCAGGCCAGCCAGGCCAGTTCGACGAGCGCCCAGAGCAGCAGCCCCCCCACCACCCAGCCGGGCAGCTGGCGCAGCAGCGGCAGGGGACGCAACAGCCACACGGTGAGCGCCAGGGCCGCCGCCACCGCACTGCGCAGGCGCTGGGCCAGCAGCGGCGACCGGCCGGATCGCAGGCGCTGCCACGGGCGCTCGAGCACCGGGGGGAGCCGCAGAGCAGACAGGGAGGGGAAAGGCACGGCCGGCCGCTGCAGGACTCCATCCTGGCGGCATGCCATGCTCCGGCCAACATGCCGCTGGGGGCGCCGGGGCCATGGATCGGGGACTGCTGGGCATCGCCGCCGTGGCCGCTGGCACCGCCCTGGCGGCCGCAGGCCTGCAGCAGGCCCTGCTGCGAGTGCGGCCGGACCTGACGAACCAGAGCAGCGACCGCCTTGTGCATCGGACGGGACGGTTCGATCCGGACCCTGAACGGCGCCGCCAGGCGCGGCTGCTGCAGGCCGCCGGCCTGGCCGAGGATCCCGCCACCCGCTCGCAGCTGCTGCGGGGCCAGGGCTGGGGCCATGGGCTGCTGCCCCCGGTGGTGCTGAAGCTGCAGGCGCTGGACCAGCAGCGGCTGGGCCACCCCCAGGCCGCCCGCAACCTCTGGGAGGAGCTGTGGCAGCGCTTCCCAATGGCCCCCCCGGCCGCTGATGCCCTTTACGCCCTCGGCCGCAGCGGCAGCCCCGAACGGCGATTGCTGCTGCAGCGGTTCCCGGCCCATCCGGCCGCCCTGGCGGCGGCCCTCGAATGGCAGCAGTCCCTGGGGGGCAGCATCGGAGGCCTGCACCTGGCCCGCTGGGGCGACCGCTGGCCAGGGGGCGACCAGGCCATGGCCGCCGCCTGTCGGGCAGGCACCGCGCTGACGCCGGCCCAGCGGGACCTGCTGGCCGGCGGCCTGGCGGAACAGGGCGACCTCGCCGCCGCCCGCCGCTGCCTCGGCCCCCTGCCCCCCCAGACGCAGCGGACGCGGGAGCGGCTGGCGGCCCGCGCCCCCGAACCCGGCCCCGCGGAGCGGGCCTGGGAGCGCACGCGGCAGCTGCTGCTGCAACGCGACTGGCGCGGGGCCGCCACGAGCCTGGCGAACGACCGCAGCAGCGACGGCAGTCCGCCACGGGAGGCCCGGCGCCGCTTCTGGCTGGGGATGACCGCGGCCCTGCAGGGGCGCCGGCAGGAGGCCCAGCAGCAGTGGCAGACCCTGCTGCGCAGCCATCCCTATGGCTATTACGCCTGGCGGGCCAGCGAACGTCTGCAGGCGCCACCCCCCGCCCTGCCGACGGCCGCCCCTGCCACCGGCCTGCTGCCGCCGGCCCTGGCCGACCTGAGCCGCCTCAACCTGGCGGAGGAAGCCTGGGAACACTGGCGCACCTGGCGGGGCGGCACCGCGCCGACCAGTCCCGCCGATCTCTGGCGGGAAGGGCAGCTGCGGCTGGCGGTGGGTGACCGCTGGATCGGCCTGGCCCAGCTCGATCGGGCCGCCCTTGCCGGCGCCGCCCGCAATCCCGCCCAGCAGGCGCTGCTGGAGCACCAGCGCCATCCCCTGAGTTACCAGCCGGAACTGCAGCAGGCCGCTGCCGCCTCTGCCGTGGACCCGCACCTGATCACGGCCATCGCCCGACAGGAATCGCGCCTGACCCCCACGGTGCATTCCGTGGCTGGTGCCGTGGGGCTGATGCAGCTGCTGCCCGAAACCGCCCGGATGGTGGCACCCCCCGGCCCCTTCCGCCCGCTGGAGGATCCAGCCTGGAATGCCCTGCTGGGGGCGCGCTACCTGCGGCAGCTGCTGCAGGAATCAGGCGGTGAGCCGATGCTGGCGGTGGCCTCGTACAACGCCGGTCCCGGGGCTGCCCAGGGCTGGATCAACCCGGACCTCAAGGGTCTGCCCGAACTGTGGGCCGAGGCCATCCCTTACCCCGAGACCCGCCACTACGTGAAGACGGTGCTGGGCAACCGCTGGACCTACGGGCTGCTGAACGGCAGCAACCGCTGAACCAGCCCCCGCACCGCTTCGACCTTGGCCGGCATCTCCAGATGCAGGGCATGGCCGTAGAAGACGCAGAAGAGGATGAAAGCCGTGAAACCCACCATCGCCAGCCAGGACGGGGGCCAGATGCGCGCCCGCACCAGATCGAGGCGGGCCAGCAGCAACGCACAGGCCAGCACCAGCAGGTCGATGAAGCCCGGCATGTAAAGCAGGTACATGCCCCCGACCACCACCAGCAGCAGGGTGATCACCAGGGTCAGCACCTTGCTGGCGGCCATGAACAGCGACACCTGCCGCAGCACGAGGTCGGGCAGGGTGCAGAAGAAGACGAGAGCCAGCACCTGCATCACCGTGAAGGCCCAGTAGGCCTCGTCCCAGTAATGACCGACCGGTGAGGCGGCACGGATCTGATCCTGCTCGATGCCCCAGTGGACCCCGAGGTAGAAGCTGATGAACCCCAGCAAGGGCAGCATCGGCAACCGCAGGGGCAGCAGCAGCCATTTGGCGAAGGCACTCATCCGGGGACGGATCAGAGGACCAGGCTGATGGCGTCCAGCGGGCAGGCGGGAATGCACTGCTCGCAGACAACGCAGCGCGACAGGTCGAAGGTGAGCCGCCAGTCTGGCGCCTCACACCGCAGGGCGCCGCTGGGACAGACACCGGAACACAGACCGCAGTCGATGCAGCGCGCGGGATCGATGCGGATCTCGCCGCCCGCTGCCGCGATCTCGAGGCCCAGGGACTGGAGCCAGTGCTGGGCTGCAGCCAGCTCGTCGATGTCGCCCGAGAGTTCGAGCACCATCGTGCCCCGCTGGTTGGGCGCCATCTGCGCCCGGATGATGCGGGCCGCCACGTCGAAGTCGACCGCCAGCCGGTAGGTGATCGGCTGATGCACCAGTTCCCGCGGGAAATGCAGGGTGAGGCGCCGCTTCACCGCGTCACAGGGGCAGGACTGCCAGCATGGCAGCGCCAGTCGTCATCGGCATGACCTCGACCCCTGGAACCCCCGCCCTGCCGGGGCTGCTGCGCTGGCTGCTGCTGGCCCTGGCCCTGGTGGCCGTGGCCCTGGTGGGTCTGCGGCTGCGACTGGGTCCGGAGGCCGCCCTGGAGCGCATGGCCCGGCGGTCGCCGCCACTCACCCAGGCCCTGGCGAATGGCCGCCCCACCCTGGTCGAGTTCTATGCCGACTGGTGCGAATCGTGCCTCGCGATGGCGCCGGCGATGGAAGAGCTGGAACGGCGCCATCCGGACCTCGACGTGGTGCTGCTGAACGTCGACAACCCGGTCTGGGAACCCCAGCTGGAGCAATGGCAGGTCAACGGCATCCCCCACCTGGAGTTGTTCGGGGCCGACGGCGAGGACCGTGGGCAGGCGATCGGCCGCCGGCAACCGCCAGAGCTGGAGCAGCTGGCGGTGGCCCTCGAGAGCGGTGCATCGCTGCCTGATCTGGCCGGTGTCGGCAGCCAGAGCCCCCTGGCCGAGGCCACCGCCACGGGCGCCAGCGGTCCCCGCAGCCACGGCTGATGCTCAGTCGCGCCGCAGGCGCCGGGCGAGGCGGCGATCCAGGCGCTGCAGGCGCCGCACCATCGACGGTGGAGCGGGCTGGGGCGCAAACCGCAGACGGTCATAGAGCCCTTCGATCCGCAGCAGCAGCCCCCGCAGGTCAGGCCGGCCGGCACTGACCCGCCGGCGCCACGGACGCAGCCCCTCCCCGGGGTCGGGGCCCAGCCCCCGGCGGGCACAGCGCCGCAGGCTGCGGTCGAGCTGGCGGCGCAACGGATCGACGGTGGTGGCCCTGGGCAGGCCGCAGCAGCTCACCAGCACCCCCAGGCCGACGGCCAGTCCCATGGCCCCCAGGCCCAGCAGCCCCTGCCAGGGACCGCCATGGCCGGGCACAGCCGCCAGCAGCCGCCGTTGGTCGCTGGCATCGAAGCCGCTGACCCAGCGGCTCCAGGCCCTGTCGAGCTGGCTCCAGACCGGCGGGGCACGCAACAGACGACGTTCCTCGGGATCGAGCTGGGCCTCCAGGCCATCGTCCAGCCGTGTCGGCGCCACCCAGGCGGTGGGATCGAACCGTTGCCAGCCGATCTGTGGCAGCCAGACCTCACT
>CAZWFG010000181.1:0-4241 GCA_964632245.1 uncultured Synechococcus sp.
CCTCGTCTATGAGGTGGTCGACAACTCGGTCGACGAAGCACTCGCCGGACACTGCAACGAGATCCTCGTGGTGCTGCAGGCCGACGGTTCGGCTTCGATCAGCGACAACGGCCGCGGCATTCCCACCGACATCCACCCCCGCACCGGCAAATCGGCGCTCGAAACGGTGCTGACGGTGCTGCATGCGGGCGGCAAGTTCGGGGGGGGCGGCTACAAGGTCTCGGGTGGCCTGCACGGTGTGGGCGTCTCGGTGGTCAACGCCCTCAGCGCCTGGGTGGAAGTGACGGTGCATCGCGACGGCCAGGTCCATCGCCAGCGATTTGAACGGGGCCAGCCCATCGGCTCCCTGCGCTCCAGTCCGGACAGCAGTGGCCGGCGGGGCACCCAGGTGGTGTTCCTGCCCGATCTGGAGATCTTCAGCGGCGGCATCGAGTTCGACTACTCCACCCTTTCGGCCCGCCTGCGCGAACTGGCCTATCTGAATGGCGGTGTGCGCATTGTCTTCCGGGACGAGCGCGGTGAAGAACCCCACGAAGAGACTTACCACTACGAGGGCGGCATCCGCGAATACGTCGCCTACATGAACAAGGAAAAGGATGCCCTTCATCCGGACATCATTCATGTGAATGCCGAGAAGGATGGCGTCCAGGTGGAGGCGGCCCTGCAGTGGTGCGTGGACGCCTACTCGGACACCATCCTGGGATTTGCCAACAACATTCGCACCATTGATGGCGGCACCCATATCGAAGGACTCAAGACGGTCCTGACCCGCAGTCTCAACACCTTCGCCCGCAAACGGGGCAAGCGCAAGGAGGCTGATGGCAACCTCGCCGGTGAGAATATCCGCGAAGGCCTCACCGCCGTCCTGTCGGTGAAAGTTCCCGACCCCGAGTTCGAGGGTCAGACCAAGACCAAGCTGGGCAACACCGAAGTGCGCGGCATCGTTGACAGCGTGGTTGGCGAATCCCTGAACACATACCTTGAATTTCACCCCCAGGTCATCGACCTGATCCTTGAGAAGGCGATCCAGGCCTTCAATGCCGCGGAGGCGGCCCGCCGGGCGAGAGAACTGGTCCGGCGCAAATCCGTCCTGGAAAGCTCAACATTGCCAGGCAAGCTGGCGGATTGCAGCTCCCGCGATCCAGCAGAATCCGAGATCTACATCGTTGAGGGTGATTCTGCCGGTGGCTCTGCCAAACAGGGCCGGGACCGTCGGAACCAGGCGATTCTGCCCCTGCGGGGCAAGATCCTGAATATTGAAAAAACAGACGATGCCAAGATCTACAAGAACAGCGAGATTCAGGCTCTGATCACAGCCCTTGGCCTGGGCATCAAAGGGGAAGAATTTGAAGCCAAAAATCTCCGTTACCACCGCATCGTGATCATGACAGATGCGGATGTTGACGGGGCCCACATCCGCACCCTTCTGCTGACCTTCTTTTACCGCTACCAGAGGGCCCTTGTCGAAGGAGGCTACATCTACATCGCCTGCCCGCCCTTGTACAAAGTTGAGCGGGGCAAGAATCACACCTACTGCTACAACGAGCATGATCTTCGCAAGACCCTTGATGCCTACGGTGAAAAAGCGAATGTGACCATCCAGCGCTTCAAGGGATTGGGTGAGATGATGCCGCAGCAGCTCTGGGAAACCACCATGGATCCCACCACCCGCACCATGAAGCAGGTGGAGATTGAAGATGCCGCCGAAGCGGATCGCATCTTCACGATTCTGATGGGTGACAAGGTGGCCCCCCGCAGGGAGTTCATCGAAACCCACAGCGCTGAACTTGACCTGGCGGAGCTGGACATCTGATGCCATGGCGCTGGGCCTGGCTGCTCGGACTGGCCCTGATGGCGCCGGTGGGCCTGCCGGCGGGCGGCGGTGATCCTTCACGGCCGGGCCTGCGCCGCCGCAACGCCGGTGAGCCCCTGCTGGCCTCCGGTCCCCGCCGGCTTCAGAGCAGCCCCGATCTGCAGGCGCCGGTGCTGGCCGTTGTCGAGAGCGGCCAGCCCCTGCAGGTGCTCGACATCTGGAGAGACGATGCCGGCCGCCGCTGGCGGCGGGTCCGGGGCGGACGGCACCGCGGCTGGCTGGCGGGCTGAGGCCCTCAGGCCGCCAGGGCCGCCTCGAGGGCGGTCACCAGCGCCGGATCGGTGGGGGCGACGCCACTCTTGAACCGGCCCACCACCGTGCCATCACGGCCCACGAGGAACTTCTCGAAGTTCCAGGCGATGGCGGTGCCGGGCTCAGCCTGGGTGAGGGTGTCGAACGGAGCTTCGCCCGCAGACACCTTGGCCATCACCGGGAAGCTGACGCCATAGGTGGCACTGCAGAAGGCCTGGACCTCTTCAACGGTGCCCGGCTCCTGGCCGCCGAAGTCATTGCAGGGGAAGGCCAGAACCTGCAGCCCCCGGTCGCCGTAACGCTCCTGCAGCTCCTGCAGACCGGCGTACTGGGGGGTGTAGCCGCAGCGGCTGGCGACGTTGACGATCAGCAGCACCGAACCGGCGGCGCTGGCCAGATCGAAGGCCGTGCCATCGGCACGCTGGACGGTGACACCGGACACGGAGGGAGCCATGGGGCAGGGAGGCTGACTGCAGGCGGGAACCTAGCCCGCCCATACACTCATCCGGCGTGGTGACCGGAGGGCATGGCGGAGATTCGGACGGCCATTCCCGAGCTGACCCAGTATCTGGGCCGTCTGCTGACGGCTGGCAACTACGACGCCGTCAAGCAGCTGCTCGAGCCCGAGCAGCCGGTGGATGCCGCCGATGCCATCAGCAACCTGCCGACCCTGCAGCAGGCGATCGCCTTTCGTCTGCTGCCCAAGGACGAGGCGATCGAGGTCTACGAGTACCTCGAACCTGATGTGCAGCAGTCGCTGCTGGAACGGCTGCGCTCCAGCGAGGTGCTCGAACTGGTGGAGGAGATGTCCCCCGATGACCGGGTGCGTCTGTTCGACGAGCTGCCGGCCAAGGTGGTGAGCAACCTGCTGCAGCAGCTCAGCCCCGCCGAACGGCGGGTGACGGCGCAGCTGCTGGGCTACGAGAGCGGCACCGCCGGTCGTCTGATGACGACCGAGGTCATCGATCTCAAGGAGTTCCACACGGCCGCCCAGGCCCTGACCATCGTGCGGCGCCGGGCCCGCACCACCGAGACCGTCTACAGCCTTTATGTGACCGACGGCGCCCGGCGCCTCACCGGGATCCTCTCCCTGCGGGATCTGGTGACGGCCGACCCGGACGATCTGATCGGCTCGGTGATGACGCGGGAGGTGGTGAGTGTCACCACCGACACGGACCAGGAGGAGGTGGCGCGGCTGATCAAGCGTTACGACTTCCTGGCCCTGCCGGTGGTGGACCGGGAGGAACGCCTGGTGGGCATCGTCACCGTTGATGACGTGATCGACGTGATCGAGCAGGAGGCGACGCGTGACCTCTACGCCGCCGGTGCCCTGCAAGCCGGCGATGAAGACGACTACTTCCGCAGCAATCTGTTTGAGGTGGCCCGCCGCCGGGTGCTGTGGCTGCTGGTGCTGCTGATCACCAACACCGGCACCTCGGCGGTGATCGCCTCGCAGCAGGGGGTGCTGCACCGGGTGGTGCAGCTGGCCGCCTTCATCCCCCTGCTGATCGGCACCGGCGGCAACGTCGGCGCCCAGAGTTCGACGGTGGTGATCCGGGGCCTCAGCACCGACCGGCTGCAGGCCCTCGGCCCCTGGCGGACCGTGGCGCGCGAGGCCCTGGCGGGGTTGCTGCTGGGACTGCTGCTGGCCGCAGTGGTGGTGCCCTGGTCGTGGAAGCTCAGCGGCACCCCGCTGGTGGCGCTGGCGGCGGGGGTCTCGATGATCGCGATCGCCAGCCTCGCGGCCACCGCCGGCGCCTCCCTGCCGCTGCTGTTCAACCGGCTGGGGCTCGATCCGGCGCTGATGTCGGCACCGTTCATCACCACGATGGTGGATGTGGCGGGGGTGTTCATCTATCTGCAGACGGCCGACTGGCTGCTGGCCCACATGACCGGGGTTGCCTGAGGGCCGGTTGACCGACCGGCCCGGCAGGTGTCACACCACCCGGGCTGCGCCCGCGCCCGAAACGCTTCTTAAGGGTATTGTTCATATATCTACACGGAACGGTTGTGCTCGCTGCCGCCCCCACCCCAGACCAGCGCCCTCCGGTGGACGGCGACCTGGTGCGCTCCTATCTTCGCGACATTGGCCGGGTGCCCCTCCTGAGCCACGAGC
>CAZWFG010000182.1:0-4229 GCA_964632245.1 uncultured Synechococcus sp.
GGAGCTGAAGTGATACACCACCACCTTGAGGTAACGGGTGGGGGCATGGGCCTCGTTCGGCACCGCTTCGCGGTAGCGGCGATGTTCCGTCTTGACCCAACGGTCAACAGTGTTCTCGACATCGAACAGCGCCCCGGCGTGGGGCCGGCGCCGCACACAGCTGGTGGGAATGCGCAGGGCGTAGGCGATGGCGTGGGCCAGACGGCCGTCGGCGCAGGGGGTGATGTCGAGCAGGTGAAAGCCGCAGTCGAGCAGGAACTGCTGAAAGCCGTCACTGTCCCTGGCGGCGAGCGGATGGTCGCGGAAGAAACCGGTGCTCACCTGCTGGTAGGTCTCGAAGACACACCAGGCGAACAGGGTGCGCATGTCGAGCTGCGTCACCCACGCGTTCTCGAGCAGCGGCAGGGGCAGTGCGAAACCCAGCTCCCGTTCGGCGATGGCCTGGGCCTGCCTCACGAAGTCTGCTTCGTGCTGCAGGGCGGACAGTTGTTTGAGCACCGGAACGATCCGGTCGAAGGCTTGCTTGGTGCGGCCGTCGTAACGCTGCAGCAGATCGTTGGCCGCCCCGTCGGTGAGGGGGTGGCGGTCCCGGGGCCAACCCGCAGGTCCCGGACGCCGCAGGGGCTCACCGGTGGAGCGGGTGGCATCTGCCTGGGTGGGCGTGGGCCGACGGCGCGGGGCCGTGGGGGCCAGGGACCTGGGGGGGAGGAGGGGGCGTCGGGGCATCAGCCTCGGGCACCTCCGGAGACGGTGATCAGCGAGCCCTTGTCAGTGTTGCCGCTCGAGCCGGTGACCCGGCTCACGGGCTGTTCCACCGTTTCGTTGCGCTTCTGCTGCAGCATGGCCATGGCACCCACGGGGCCGCTGCGGCTTGGATTGCGGCGGCGGGCCGACACCCCTTCGGTGCCGGTGACGCGATCGCCGCGATCCCAGTCATCGCCGGTGATCTTGTGGCCCGATCCTTCGCCGGTCACCCGCGAGACGGGACGACCCTCGCCTTCGGCTTCGGCCGGAGTGGCCGCTGGGGCCACCGCAGGACGGCGATCAAAACGGAACTGTTCGGTGCCGGTGACCTTGTTGCCGGCACGGTCGAAGGGACCGGTGATGCGGGCAGACCCCTGGACATCGGTGCGGGTGCCGGTCACGGCCCGGGCAGGGGAGCTGACGCTGAAGCGCTCCCAGGGGGCAGCTTCCAGGGGCCGGGGCATGTCGGCGGCGCCGCTCACGTCGCTGGGGCAGGCTTCGGCGAACTGGTCGCTGCCCACGTAAGGAGTGCCGCTGATGGGTTCGCAGGCGCCCCGGGACGCCCCCGTCAGGGTGCCTCCGATCCCCGGCTGCTGGCCGGTGAGGCGAGCCCCGGGGGTCGAGGCCCCCATGGGGGTGCGCTGACGGATGCGCTGCACCTGGGGTCCTGGGCACCAGCTGCCGGCCTCATCCAGACCGGCGTAGGGGGTGCCGGTGACCGCCTTGCAGGTGCCGGCCTCATCACCGGTGACCTTTTCGGAGCGGCCGGTGCGGGTGCCGCTCACGATGAGGGAGCGCTGGGTGAGGCTGAAGCCCACCTTGGGGGCCTCGGGGGCGGGGCGTGTGCCGCAGAAGCGGTCGTACTGCTCGCTGCCGATGTATTCATCACCGGTGATCAGGCGGCAGCTGCCGGGCTCATCGCCGGTCATCTTGTCGCTGCGGCCGACGTGGGTGCCGGTCACACCGGTGCCCCTCAGGGTGTTGAACTGATTCACCTTCGCCGGTGCCTGGCCGGCCACCTGGCGCTGCAGGGGGCCGGTGACGTATTGATCGCCGGTGATCTGCCGGCCTGAGCCGGGCTCATCCCCTGTCACCTTCTCGGACCGGCCGACCATCACCCCGGACACCGGGCGGCCGGCCTGGGTCTGGGTGAGGCCCACCTTGCGGGGGGACGGGGCACTGGTGCCACACCAGGCAGCGGCCTGGTCAGCGCCGATGTATTCGGTGCCGGTGATGGTCTTGCAGGTGCCGGGTTCGTCGCCAGTCACCTTGTCGGAACGGCCCACCTCATTGCCGGTGACGCGATTGCCGTGGCTGGTGGCACTGACGCGCACCTTGTCGGGCTGGAGGGGCCGGGCATCCGAGCCGCAGAAGTTGCGGAAGATCTCGGAGCCGAGGTACTCAGTGCCGGTGATGGGTCGGCAGGTGCTGGCCTCGTTGCCGGTGGTCTTCTCGGAACGATTGGCCATTGTGCCGGTCACAACCTGCCCGCGGGTGGTTGTGCTGGCACCCACCTTCCAGGGGGCGTCCTGGGCGGGGGCTGGGCCGCCGGCTTCTGGTGCCCGGCGCCGGGGACCTGATGGACGGGCGGGGCCGCTGCTGATGCCCGTGGCGGCGGCGGCGCCGCTGCGGCTGCGGAGTTCACGGATCTTGAGGGCCAGTTCGCGACTGTTCAGATCCGGATTGGCCTGACGGACGACGGCAGCGGTGCCGGTGCTGCGGGGGGTGTTGGCCAGCTTGCCCCGCTGGCTGAGGGCCTCGCGGCGGGCCAGCACCAGGGCACGGCTGGGGTTGTGCTGGGCCGTTCGCTTTGCGGTCGAGCTGCGGCCGTTGCGCGGGCTGCCGGCGCCGGGCTGGGTGAGCTGGGGGCGCTGGCTGAGCTGGGGGGCAGCCTCGCGGGTTTTGGCTTCCTGGCACTTGCAGGTGTGCTCCCGGGACTCGGGGGCAGGGGCGGCAGCGGTGGCGGGCTTGCTGGCCTCCTCCCGTGCCACGTCGACGCGGGTGCGGTCGCGGCTGGTGTCGGCCCGCTTGCCGCGACGGCTCAGGGCTTCGCGGCGGCTCAGCACCAGGTCGCGGCTGGGGTTGGCCATCCGCACGGGTTGGCTGCGGCGGGCCGGGGTGGTCGCCAGGGGGGCGGCGGCCACGGAGGCGGACTCCAGCCGCACCGGAGCCTTGGTGGTCAGCTGGCTGCGGACGTCAGCGACGGTGCTGGCCGGATTCCCCTGGGTGCGGGTGGGACGGGCGTCGGCGGCACTGCGGACGCGACCGGACGCCTTCGAATGGCGGGTCTCGGCGGTCTTTCCCCCCGAGGCCAGCGCCATCCGGCGTGCCAGGGCTGCGTCGCGACTGGATTGCTTGGCCATTTCCGCCCCGTGAATAAAAAGCTGTTGAAAAAAAGGTCCCTGCGTAAGCAGGGACCGGTGGAACCGATTCAGCGTGCTTCGAAGACCACGAAGCAGGCACCTTGGCTCTGGGTGTAGGCGTCGTAGCCCACAAGCCGGACATGGTGGTCGGGATAGGCGCGATGGCAGGCCTCGAGCTCGTTCACGATCGCCGAGAGGTCCTTCTCCCCGAAGAAGGGGAGTTTCCAGTACGACCAGTAAGTCGCCATGGAACGGCTGGGGTGGGTGTGCTCGATCACAGGGCTCCAGCCCTGGGCAATGATGTACGCGATCTGGTCATAGATCTCGTCCTGGGTCATCGGCGGCAGAAAGCCGAAGGTCTCCAGGGTGGCGACTGTTTGGTAGTCACCCACGGTGCTCTTGAAGGGCATGCTGATCCTTGGGGTGAAGGTGGTGTTGCGCCAGGTGACAGGGAGTGGCGTGATGGCCACCCCCTTCATTCACCTGAAGACGTTCACTTGACGTCGAGCTTGTCGACGGTGTCGAACTCGAACTTGATCTCTTTCCAGGTCTCGAGGGCGATGGCCAGCTCGGGGCTGTGCTTCGCGGCTTCCGTGAGGATGTCGCGACCTTCCTTCTCGATCTCGCGGCCGGCGTTGCGGGCCTTGACGCAGGCTTCGAGGGCCACGCGGTTGGCAGCGGCACCAGCGGCGGAACCCCAGGGGTGACCGTGGGTACCACCACCGAACTGCAGCACCGAATCGTCACCGAAGATGCTGACCAGGGCGGGCATGTGCCACACGTGGATACCACCGGAGGCCACGGCGAAGACGCCGCCCATCGAACCCCAGTCCTGATCAAAGAAGTTGCCGCGGCTGCGATCTTCGGGAACGAACGATTCACGCAGCTGGTCGATGTAGCCGAGGGTCGACTGGCGGTCGCCCTCCAGTTTGCCGACGACCGTACCGGTGTGCAGCTGGTCACCACCAGAAAGACGGAGGCACTTGGCGAGCACACGGAAGTGGATGCCGTGCTTGGGATGGCGGTCGATCACCGCGTGCATGGCGCGGTGGATGTGCAGCAGCATCCCGTTCTTGCGGCACCACTTGGCAAGACCGGTGTTGGCGGTGAAGCCACCGGTGA
>CAZWFG010000183.1:0-4213 GCA_964632245.1 uncultured Synechococcus sp.
GGGGAACCCTGACGCTTTGCAGGCAAGCCCATGGCGTGGCGGCGGCCCTGGCGGTGCTGGATTGCTGTGGTGGTGGCCGTGGCGGTGCCGACCACGGTGGTGCTGCGCTGGCCCCGGCCCCCGGCCGGTGACCCGGTGCGGGATGCGGTCGGTCGCTGGGTGGTGCTGCGCGGGCAGCTGGCCGAGGCCCCCCGGCCGCTGGCCAGTGGCGGCTGTCTGGCCCTGCTGCAGCTCGACCCGCCCCGGGCCGGCCGCACCCAGCTGCTGCTGGACCGTTGCGAGGGCCTCGCCGCCGGCTGGCGGCTTGCGGCCAAAGGACGGCTGCGGCGTCCCCCGAGGCAGGTCCATCCGCTGCTCGGTGATGGGGGCGCCCGGCTGGCCCGGGAAGGGGTGTTCAGCCAGCTGCGGGTGCAGCGCCTGCAGGTGCTGCAGCGGCACCAGGGCCCCCTGGCGGCCGTGCGCCAGCACATCGTCCGGCGGTTCGTGGCAGTCGCCGGTCCGCAGCGGGGAGCCCTGCTGGCGGCCCTGGTGCTGGGCAATGGGGTGGTGACCCTGCCCGACGGCCTGAGCCAGCCCTTTCGGGTGGCGGGGTTGTCCCATGCCCTGGCGGCGTCCGGCTTTCAGCTCACGGTGCTGCTCGGGCTCGTCACGGCCGGTCTGCGGCGGTGGCCGTCGGCCCTGCAGCTGCTGGGGGCCGGGCTGGCGGTGCTGTTGTTCGTCGGGCTGGCCGGGCCGCAGCCGGCGGTGCTGCGGGCAGCCCTCATGGGCAGCCTCAGCCTGGTGATCGACGCCTGCGGTGAGCGCTCGCGGCCCCTGGGCGTGCTGCTGCTGTGCCTGGCGCTGCTGCTGCTGTGGATGCCGCAATGGCTGCTGGATCTGGGGTTTCAGCTCAGTGCCGCCGCCACCGCCGGGCTGCTGCTGACGGCGCCGGGCTTGCAGCGACGACTGCAGCGGCACCTGCCGGGCTGGCTGGCGGCGGCGGTGGCGGTGCCTCTCGCGGCCAGCCTCTGGACCCTGCCCCTGCAGTTGCAGGCGTTCGGTGCGGTGCCGCTGCTGGCGGTGCCGGCGAACCTGCTGGCGGCACCGCTGCTGTCGGTGCTCACCCTCGGGGCCCTGGCGGCGGCGGTGTTGGCCTTGCTGCCGGGGCCGCTGCTCACGGTCTGGCTGGCCCTGCTGCAGTGGCCCGTGCAGCTGCTGCTGCTGCTTGTGGCCATGGTGGCGGCGGTGCCCGGCGCCTTGTTGCCCACCGGTCGCATGGCAGTGCCGCTGACGTTGCTGCTCACCACCGGCCTGCTGCCCTGGCTGGTGGCGGTGCCGCAGGCGCGGCGCTGGCGCCGGTGGGGGATGCCGCTGCTGCTGATCGCCGGCCTGGGCCAGGGGTTGCAGCAGGGTCGTGACCAGCTGCTGCTGGTGCATCAGGGCGGCGGCAGCCTGTTGATCGCCCGCCATCGAGGCCGGGGGGCCCTGGTGAGCACCAGCGACGATGGTTTCAGTTGCCGCCGGGCGGCGCGGCTGCGGGATGGGCTGGGCCTCGTGCGGTTCGACTGGGTGGTGCTGCTCGCTGCCGAAGGCGACGGCACGGGTGCGGGGTGTTGGCAGGCTCTGGCCGGCCTGGTGCAACGCCTCCCCGTGGGGCGCATCAGCAGCCCAGGCCTCAGCTACAGCACCCTCGATGACACCGGCCGCAGCGCCTGGCTGCAACTGGGACCGCAACGGTGGCTGCTGCTGCCCGATCCGGTGGATGCCGCCCTGCTGCCGGCCACGCCATCGGGGACCTGGCGGGGTCTGTGGCTGGGGCGACCGGCCGGCCCGCGCGAGCAGGCGGCGGTGCGAACCCTGGCGGCGGGGCGGCCGCTGCTGGTGAGTGGACCCGGGCCGGCGGCCCAGACGGTCGACTGAGCCCGACCGCCGCAGCCGTGACGGGTAGGGTGGGGGGGTCTGGTCGATGGCCGGGCGCTGGAGAGGTGGCTGAGTGGTCGAAAGCGAACGACTCGAAATCGTTTGAAGGGCAACCTTCCGTGGGTTCGAATCCCACCCTCTCCGTTTTAGAGCTCAACACGGGGATTCCCAAGGGTTTCCGTGACGTCCCACTGGCTCCCGAGACCCACTGCCCTGCAGTGGGTTTTCTGCTGTTTGGGCGTCCCATGGCATCCCAGCAAAACCCAGGCAAGCAAAAAATTGTGGTGGTGTAAGTGGTGGTGTAAAACTGGGGTGGTGGTGTAAATGGGGTCTTGGCTCTAACCGACAAGGAAGTTCGCGCTCTGCCACAGGGATCTCGGCGGTACCGGGTCTCGGACGGCGGCGGCCTGCTTCTTGAGGTCGACCCCGCCGGCGGCAAGTACTGGCTCTGGCGGCACCGCTTCCCGCCCACCAAGGACGGCCGCCGGCAGGATCTGCGCATCGGGCCATACCCCAGGATTTCGCTCAAGGCTGCACGCGACATTCGCGATGAGTAGAAACGTCTTCTCTATGAAGACGGAATCAATCCCTGTGATGCCAAGAAACGCAGCAAAGATCAGCGCTGGGGCAAACATGCCCAGCTCACCTTTGAGGCCGTTGCACTCGACTGGCACGCCACCAAAACGGCCGGCACCTGGACGGAGCGGCACAGCGATGACGTTCTCAAGAAGCTCAACAAGGACATCTTTCCCGCCATCGGCGGCATGGCCATTGATGCCATCACCGCTCAGGACTGCCTGGCCGTGCTGCGCTCCATCGAGCAACGCGGTTCCAACGAAACCGCCAAGCGCTCCCTGGGCGTGATCAGCCAGGTGCTCGATTACGCCGTCGCCATCGGCCACTGCACGATCAATCCGGCCCACTCCCTCAAGCGCCACGCCCCCGTCAAGCAGACCACCAGCCACTACCCCTGCATCGCCTGGAGTGAGCTGCCTGAGCTGCTGGCGGCCATGCGCGCCAACAGCATCGGCGCCGATGCCAGCACCCTCAACGCCATGGGCTTGCTGGCCCTGACCTTCGTGCGCACCAGCGAGCTGATCGCCGCCCGCTGGGAGGAGCTCGACTTCGAGGAGGCCCTCTGGACCATCCCAGCCGAGCGCATGAAGGGCCGACGTGGCAACCGCCGTGAGCACCTCGTGCCCCTCTCCCGCCAGGCCGCGGCGCTCTTCCATTCCCAGCACGCCATCAGCGGCCCCAGCGGCTACGTGTTCCAGAGCCAGCGCACCGCCACCGGCTTCATCAGCAATAACACCGTGAACATGGCCCTCAAGCGCATGGGCTTCGATGGACGCATGTGCGGCCACGGCTTCCGAGCCCTGGCCATGACCAACATCCAGGAGCAGCTGGGCATCGACCTACGCATCGTTGATCGCCAGCTCGCCCACATCGAGAAGAACAAGGTCACCGCCGCGTACAACCGCGCCGAGTACTGGCCCCAGCGCGTCGAGATGATGCAGCGCTGGGCTGACCTGCTCGATCGGGTCGCCTGAACGCACCACCTCTCGCGGAACGCCCCCACAACAAAGCCGGCCCGTCACCAGGCCGGCTGTTGCTGTCGCTGGTGGGCGATCAGCGGCTCGCCGCAGGCTCACTCACCGCACCCTGGATTCGCTGCTCGATCCACGCCTCCAGGTCCTCCTGACACCAGGCCACCGTGCGCGGCCCGATGCAGACCTGCCGGGGGAACTGGCCCTCCGCGATCAGTCGGTAGATCGCTGTGCGGGACAGCCCCACCTTCTCTTTCACCTCCGGCAACCGCAGCAGCCGGCGATTGGCCGCCTCGCTCATGGCCTGATCTCCACCGGCGCCAGCAGCGGCGCTGCAGCAGGGGGCACTGGACCGGCGACCACCAGCAGAACCGTGCTCAGCTGCAGGGCCAGCACCAGCCACAGCAGCCATTGCAGCTGCCGCAGGTCGTCCAGTTGCACGGTGGTGGTGATGGGCCGGCGCGTGCGGCAGAAGGCCGGCAACTGCGGCTGAGGGATAGGCCGTGGCGCACGGCCGGGATGTTGGGGGTGGGCCATCAGAACGGCACCTCCTCATCAGCGAACTCATCGCCGTAGTCCTCCCCATCCGCCAGCGGAAGCGCCCGCTGCTGGCGGGCAGCGGCTTCATCGGAGCGGTAGGCCTGCTCCGCCGCTTCGATCCAGGCGGGATCAGTGCCCTCGCGGATGCTCAGCGGGCCGTAGAAGCCGATCGTGACGTTGCGCGGCACCCCCTCGGCCGCCGCCTGGTCTTCGCTCTTGGGGCCCTT
>CAZWFG010000184.1:0-4209 GCA_964632245.1 uncultured Synechococcus sp.
CGGCCGCTGAGTGCCGTGCAGCGATCCCGTTGTCAGCAGGTGCTGCTGCGCTACCTGCGGGAAGGAGGGTTTCCGGAGGTGCAGGGCGCCGATGAACGGCTGAGGCAAGCCCTGCTCGCCAGCTACGTGGACAGCACCGTGCTGCGCGATGTGATCGAGCGCCATGACATCAGACAGCCGGTCGCGCTGCGGTCGCTGGTGCGCCAGCTGCTGACACTTGGAGGCTGCCTATCTTCTGCGCACCGTACCGATCGCCAGCGAATCGATCCCGGCCTGATCGATCTGTTCGATCGACGCGGCCAGCGGCAGCTGGGCCAGCGCCTCGAAACAGTGGTGGCCGTTGAGTTGTGGCGACGCGGATGCAGTCTTGGCTATGGCCTCACCTCAGAACGGGAGGAAGTGGATTTCGTGGCACGGGGCCCGGATGGATCGGTGTTCCTGGTCCAGGTGTGTGCTGATCTGCAGGATCCAGCCACCTGTGCCCGGGAGCTGCGACCGCTGCAGCAGCTGCAACAGGCCAGTGGGGCTAAACAGGTGGATCTGGTCGTGCTGAATCCACCCCTTGGCCGGCTTGAATTGCCTGCTGGCGTGCGCCTGGTGCCGGCAGTGGAATGGTTGCTCGAAAAGGTGTGAGGCTGCGTGCCGCGTCGATGTTTTCCCTATCATGTTTCCCATCAATGGTGTCACCAACAAGTGGTGACGGCGGCTCCCGAGAGGCCCTGCGCGCCTGGGTGGTGGCACGCACCCAGCCAGTGCGACCTGGCCCTCGGCGCCACCGAACCGTTTGTGTGCCTGGGGTTTGCCTGCTACGAAGGCCACGAGCGCTTCCCGGCGAGGTGGCTGCCGGTGATGGGGTTGGCGGTTTAAAGTTGACCCATGAAGTACCAAGACAGAATCACCGTCAACCCTGCGGTGCGCTTCGGCAAGCCCTGCGTGCGGGGCACACGCCTCACCGTGGGGGATGTGCTCGGTTCGCTGGCCAGTGGCATGAGTGAAGCGGAATTGCTGCAGGACTTCCCGCAACTTAGCCACGACGATGTGCTCGCTTGCCTCGCCTATGCGGCCGATCGGGAACGTTGCCTGATCACCTTGTCGGCCTCGGCGGGGTGAGCATCCGCCTGCTGCTTGACGAAAACCTCTCTGAACGGCTGCTGCATCTTCTCTCCGATCACTTTGCCGATTCCAGTCATGTGCGGCTGATCGGCCTCGGTGGCGCTGATGATCTGGTGATCTGGGAGCGGGCCCGATCTGAAGGGGTTCTGTTGGTGACCAAGGACGAGGACTTTCTACGGCTCAGTGTCACGCGTGGCTTTCCTCCCAAGGTGATCTGCTTGGCCATCGGTAATGCCGGCAATCCAGCAACAGCGGCCCTTCTGCTTGATCACAGAGAAGCTATCGAGGCTTTCTCAACTCATCCGGAAGCTGGTTTCCTGATGTTGAAGCCAGACATTCAGGCTCGGTAGAGGATTCTGCGCATCTGGTTGGTCACAGAGTGGCGATCCGCTTGCGGTTTGAGCGGGTCGTTCAACTGACTTCAGGTAGCGTCCTCAGCCATCCAAAAAGCCGCTGCCTCACTCAGCTGGTTGGTGATGCCCCCAATCCGGCATCAAGATCCCGAGTTGCCTGGATAGTTCCTGAAGATCATGGATTGTCTGTACAGACGCCCCATGGGCAATCAGGGCTGCCTTGAAGTATTTCTCAAGGCACTGGTTGCCTGGTCATCAACATGGAACAAGCGGCGATCGCGCCCATGGTGATGGCGTTGATCGTGTCATGGCGCGGAATCACAAGACGCGAGGTGCCATGATCAGGTGACCTGATTCCCGCACGACGCTATAGCCGAGCTTCTCGAACACTCGCACGCCTGCTTCTGGCTGATGCCTGGAAGCCGGGGCATTACAGCGACAGTTCGAGCGTTTCCACGCTTTTCACGCCAGCCTCCTCGGCCTCCACCTCAAGCCAGAGGGCGATGGCCTCACGGATGTGTTCCAGGGCCTCATCGCGGCTCTCCCCCTGCGAATGGCACCCGGGCAGATCCAGACAGCTCACGGCCCAGCCTTCTTCCGTTTCCAGCAGACGAATGCGATAGTGCAAGGTGTGGCTCAGCCCTTTTGACCCAGTTTGGCGGGTCTTAAACCGCCAACGCCATCACCGGTAACCACGCCGGCGGGGCCGAGGGCCAGGTCGCGGTAACGGGTGGAGGGGGAGAAGAGGGCTTCTCTTTTGCGCAGGGTGATGAACAGCAGGTCGCACTGGCTGGGTTCGTGCCAGAGCATGCCCTCGCGCAGCGGCGGCCTGGCCTGTTCTCCAGGGCTTCGCGATGATGGACCTGCATGACCACCACCCCGCCCCCCCTGGTGACCCGAGAGGCGCTGCGTGCCTTCACGCGGCGGCTGGTGGAGTGTTATTCCCCCGAGAAGGTGATTCTGTTCGGGTCTTTGGCCCGTGGGCAGGGGCGTTGGGATTCTGATGCCGACATCCTGGTGGTGATGTCCTTTGAGGGGCGCCACCTGGCCAAGATCCGGGAAATGCGCCGTCTCTGTCCGGTGCGATTTCCGTTGGATCTGCTGGTGCGGCGGCCCGAAGAGGTTGAGGTGCGCTATCGGGGGGGGGATCCGGTCGTGCGCGAAGCGCTCGACCATGGCGAGGTGTTGTATGGCTGAACCCTGGTCGGCCGTTCCCGAGTGGATGGCCAAGGCGGAAGGCGATTGGGAAGCTCTGGAAATCCTCCTATCCAGAAACAGCCCACGCTTGCGAGATTCCGTGGTGTTTCACGCCCAACAATGCGTGGAGAAGCTGCTCAAAGCACGGCTGATCCAGCTTGGCCAACCGGTCGAAAAGATCCATGATCTGGCTGCCCTGTCCCGACAACTGGAAGCCGTGGATGGCCAATGGAGATGGGATGCCGAGGATCTCTCAGATCTCTCCTCGGGGGCGGTGCTTGCTCGCTACCCCGGCTTTGAAACGTCAGCCGAGGAACAGGTCGAACTGGTTCAGATCGCCCGCGGGCTAAGAGAGGCGCTGAAGATCCTGCTGAGCTCTGTCCTGCAACAAGAATGAGCAAGTCGTTGCCGCCGGGGCCGAGGGCCAGGTCGCGGTAACGGGTGGAGGGGGAGAAGAGGTCTTCTCTTTTGCGCAGGGTGATGAACAGCAGGTCGGTGGCGGTCGGCTGGTGCCAGAGCACGCCTTCGCGGTGGATCCAGGGGGTGTCGTCGGACAGCACGCCAAAGGCCGCCTCGATCTCCGCTCGTGTGTAGTGGCCGTGCACGCGCAACGGCACCGGCAAGGCCCAGGCCAGCGGGTGCAGGCGCCGGCCTGCCAGAGCACATCCAGGGCCTGATCGAGGGGCCGCCACTGGCGGCCGGTGCCGTAGCCGCCAGGCTTCTGCGAAGGCGCAGCCTTCTCGAAGAGAGGGTGTTTCACGCCCAGCGCAGAACTCATTCAAAGAAGGTCGAGGAACTCGTGCACATCTACCTGGGCCTGTCTCAGCAGACCAGCGAGTGTGCCGACCTTGACTGGCCTGTGGAGAGGAACGACGCAACCCCGGCTGCCGCATCGCATCACCACGTGGCTGCCGTTCTGGCGAACCGCCTGAAAGCCGAGGCGCTCCAGCACGCGAAGATCTCCCGTCCGGAAAGGTGCGGGAGCCTAGGCATGGGCCGGAACGGTGAACATGGTCACGAGAGGGTGGCCTTTGATCACGGCGGGAAACTCCTCCAGGTAGAGCGTGGTGGCCTCGCGCAGGTTGGCGAGGGCCTCCTCGATGGATTCACCCTCCGTTGTGGTGCCCGTTTCAGGGTTGAAGGCGACGTATCCGCCTTCCTCCGCGGGGGACAGCACGGCAGTGAGTTCCATAGGCCAGGGTTCAGTCATCTCAGTCTGACCGGAGCTGGCGCATGATGTCCTCCCCTCAAACCGCCAACGCCATCACGGGCAGCCACGCCGCCGGGATCTCGCGCTCCAGCCGCCAGCGGATCGCCATCGGTCGTTCGCCCTCGTGGCTTTCGTAGCGCGCAAACCCCAGGCACACAAACGGTTCAGTGGGGCCGCCGGCGCGGCCATCCTGTTTGCGTTGCTCGCGCACGAACAACAGCACCCGCGAGCCGCGCGCCTCGTGGTGGATGTAGCGCTGGCCGGTGGGGGAAGCGGCGGTGGTCGTGCTCTGGCTTTCCCAGTGGAACAGGCATGGGCCGAGGGCCAGGTCGCGGT
>CAZWFG010000185.1:0-4145 GCA_964632245.1 uncultured Synechococcus sp.
AGCCGCCGGTCACCGACACGCGCCGGCTGGTCACCTTGAAGCGCAGCCACAGGGCCCGCACCACGGCGCCGACGGCAAACGGCAGGCCAATCAATGTGGCCCCGAGCACCAGGTTGAAGATCAGGTCACCCCGGGCGGGGCCCCCTTCATAGAACACGTCCTCGTTCAGGGATCCCGGGGAACTCGTCGTCATTCAGCAGACCCGACAGATGCAGGAGATGCGTCCATTGTTTCAGGAGATCGGCCGGATCGCTCTCGGCCGCCCCGGGCCGGAGGCTGAGCAACAGCCAGGCGGGGGGCAGAGGGCTGCGTTGCTGCCGTTGGCGGAAGGCCTCATGAAAGAGCCGCCGCAGTCGGTTGCGCACCACGGCACGCTTGCTCACCTTGCTGCTCACCACCACCGCCAGCCGGCAGGTGGAGGCGTGCTGCGGCTGGGGAGGAAACAGCAGTTCAGGACGGGGAGGCGCCACCCTCAGCACCATCGTGGCCAGGCTCTGACTCCGGCCGCGGCGGTAGAGGTGGTCGAACACTCCGCGCCCCCGCAGGCGCAACGGGCCGGGCAGCACCACCGGGCCGACGACAGCCCGGGACTCAGACCGCCAGGCGCGCCCGTCCGCGGCGGCGGCGGGCCCGGATCACCCGGCGACCGGTGTGGGTGCGCATGCGCACCCGGAAACCGGACACGCGCTTGCGCTTGCGGCTGGTTCCCTCAAGGGTGCGTTTGGTCATGGCAGCAGAACGTGGTCAGACGTCGGGAACGGGGCCGACCTTGGACGGGGTCCGACCGGCCCGGTCAGATCCCCACCCATGGCGGTGAATCGCTGACCTTAGCAGCGTGGGTGGTGGTCAGTTGCTGATGTCGATCACCCAGCTCCCCAGGTAGCCGGCCAGGGGCACGTCACCGGGGGCTTCGGCGAGGGCATTGAACTGATACATGCCGCTGTTGAAGGGGTTCACCACCGTCATCACCACACCGATGCCCCGTTCCGGGGGGATGGGTGCCGCGGGGAAGATGTCGATGCGTTTGCCGTTGTCGCTCAGCTTCACTTCGGCCGGAATGGTCTCGTCACAGCGGGTCCGCTTCACGTAGCCGCCGATGTTGCAGTACTTGAGCTGCACCTTGTCCGCGGTGATCCGGCCATTGAAATACGACGGGACCGTCACGGTGAGCTTGAGGATGGCGGCCTTGCGGTCCTTGCCCCGCAGCAGCAGGAAGTAGTCGGCCCAGCGGGTGCGCTCGGTGTCCGAAACGAAATAGGGCAGCTTGCGGAAATCCTTGTTGTTGTCCCAGCGGAACTCGATGGCCGAAGGGGTGCCCGCCGATCCCTGGGCGGTGGCCGGAGGCGGTGGCACCAGGGCCGCCCCGAGGGCCAGGCCGGTGATGGTGAGGCCCGCCAGGGGGCGCAGACGATGGGTCATGGAGACTCTGCGATGGATCGATTCTCATGAGGCTCCCGGCGACTGCCCCCCGCCGCTGGGACGGCCCCGCAGCTGTCAGTTGTGACCGGATCGGTCCGGCCGCAGGCGCAGGGCCTCGCGCAGATACGGATGGTGGGGGGGCTGGTCCGGATCCATCCAGGCCTGCACGAGCACGCGGATGCAGCGCGGCAGATCGCCGGCCACCGCCATCTGCTGGCAGTCCAGCAGGGCCACGGTGTCCCACCCCGGTCGGCGGCGGGCGATCGAGGCAGGAAAGAGGGCATCCAGGTCGGCCGTGACCGAGAAGACCGCCGAGATCACGCAGTCGGCCTGGAGCCCGTTGCTGGTCACCAGGGCCTCCATCAGTTCTTCCACGGCGGCGGCGATGGCCGTGGAGGTGTTGGCCTCGACCGTGGTGGCGCCCCGCAGGGCATGCAGCCGGAGGGAAGTGCCGCTCATGGGTGGAACAGCCAGAGGGGTTGCCCGGCCATGCCGAACACGATCGACAGCTCCAGGCGGAAGCGCTGCAGCAGGCCCCGGCGGGGTTGCCCCAGGGTGCACGGCCGGCAGCGATCCGGCGCCACCCCCGCCAGACGGGCCAGCTCCAGCCGGGCGGTCTCCTCATCCCCCAGCAGATCCACCAGCCCCAACTCGAGGGCCTGGGCACCGCTGAACACCCGTCCGTCGGCGAAGCTGCGCACCCGCTCGCGGGTGAGCCCGCGGCCCTCGGCCACCGCCGTTACGAACTGGTCGTAGCTGCTGTCGATCAGGTCCTGCAGCAGGCTGCGCTCCTCCCCCGTCAGCGGACGGTCCGGCGACAGGATGTCCTTGTACGGGCCACTCTTGATCGTCTCGAACCGCACCCCCACCCGCCGCAGCAGCTCCTCGAGATTGTTGCCCCGCAGGATCACCCCGATGGAGCCGGTGATGGTCCCCGGATTCGCCACCACCCGGTCGGCGGCCGATCCCACGTAGACCCCGCCGGAGGCTGAGATGTTGCCGTAGCTGGCAACGATGGGGCAGCCGTCCTCGCGCAGCCGCCGCAGCGCCTGGTGAATCTCCTGGCTGTCGCCCACGGTGCCGCCGGGGCTGTCGATCCTCAGCAGCAGGCCGGCGCAGCGGCGCCGGGTCAGCTGCTCGAGGGAACGCAGAACCCGCCGCCGGGCCTCGCCGGCGATGGGCCCTTCGAGCACGATCCGGGCGAAGCGTCGTTGGCCGGGGCGATGCAGGCGCCAGACCGATGGCCAGACCATGGCGTCAGGGGGTGGGGACGGGTTGGCCGGATCCTATGCAGGAGCTGCTCGTAGGGTTGTGACCGTCGCCCTCCGGCGTGAATCCCTTCCTGCGCTGGCCGCTGATGCTGCTGCCCTTCGCCCTCTGGGGGACGGCGATGGCAGCGATGAAGCCCCTGCTCGACGATCTCTCGCCGCCGGCCCTGGCCTGGTTGCGGCTGTTGCCGGCGGGCCTGGCGCTGCTGCTGGCGGCGGCGGTGCTGCGGCGGCCCCTGGCCGTCGACCCCCGCGACCGACCCTGGCTGCTCGCCTTTGCCCTCGTGGATGCCAGCCTGTTCCAGCTGCTGCTGGCGGCAGGCCTCGCCGAGACGGGCGCCGGCCTTGGATCGGTGCTCATCGACTCCCAGCCCCTGCTGGTGGCCCTGCTGGCCCGCACGGTGCTGGGGGAAGCGATCAACCCCGTGGGCTGGGTGGGGCTGCTGATCGGCCTGGCCGGCATCGCCTGCCTGGGGCTGCCGGCCGGCCTGCTGAGGCACTGGTGGCTGCTCGGTCCGCCCCTGGCGGTGCCGGAGGCGCCGGGTCGGGGTGAACTGCTGATGCTGCTGGCGGCGGCGGCCATGGCAGTCGGCACGATCCTGGCGCGTCGCGCCTGCCGCCACAGCGATCCGGTGGCGGTGACCGCCTGGCATCTGCTCGTCGGGGCCCTGCCCCCCCTCGCCCTGGCGGCGTTGCCCGCCTTCGGCGGCTTGCAGGGGCTGTGGCCGTCCCTGTCGCCCACCGGCTGGGGGCTGGTGGCCTATGCCGCCCTGCCCGGCAGCGCCCTGGCCTATGGCCTGTTTTTCTGGTTCGCCAGCCAGGGGGACCTGACCGGTTTCACCTCCCTGACGTTTCTCACCCCGGTGTTCGCGCTGCTGAGCGGTGGTCTGCTGCTGCAGGAATCGCTGCGGCCCCTGCAGTGGCTGGGGGTGGTGCTGGCCCTGGCCTCGGTGCTGCTGATCAACCGGCGGTCGGTCCTCTGGCAGCCGCTGCCGCTGCAGCCGGAGCGGATCTGATGGAACCGCCCCTGCGGCTGCTGCTGGTGTCGACACCGATGGGCCCCATCGGCCAGGGGCTGGGCGGCGGGGTCGAACTCACCCTCGACAGCCTGCTGCGGGGGCTGGGGGCGCGGGGCCACCGGCTGGCGCTGCTTGCGGCCAGCGGTTCGCGGCTCGCGGCCGACCTGCCGGTCACCCTGCTGCAGGAGCCGGGGGTGCCGCAGGCCAGCTGGCAGCACACCGACCGTGAGGCGCCGGTCACGATCCCCGCCGATGGTCTGCTGCCCAGGCTGTGGCAGCGGGCCCTGGCCCTGCAGGAGGGTTACGACCGGGTGCTCAACCTGGGTTACGACTGGCTGCCGCTGTGGCTCACCGGGGTCTTCTGCACGCCCCTGTTCCACCTCGTCAGCATGGGCAGCGTCAGCAGGGCCATGGACGAGGCCATCGCCGCCGTGGCGGC
>CAZWFG010000186.1:0-4077 GCA_964632245.1 uncultured Synechococcus sp.
CCGATCGGCTGATCGGCCGTCTCGAGGCGATCCTGCCGGGGCTGGCCGGTGCCATACGCCATCGGGAGGTGGGCACCCCCCGCAGCCATCGGCGCTTTCTGGGCCGCATGGGCGGCACCTACGGCCCGATCCCGGCGCTGCGTCTGCCCGGCCTGCTGCCGATGCCGTTCAACCGCACGGGCGTGCGGGGTCTGTATTGCGTCGGAGATTCCTGCTTTCCGGGCCAGGGCCTCAACGCCGTCGCCTTCAGCGGTTTCGCCTGCGCCCATCGCATCGGCGCCGACCTGGGCCTCAACCCCTGGGCGTTGCCGGATTGAACCTGCTGCCCCCGGGCCGCTGTGACGCTCTGTAACGTTTCCGCACTGCAAGCCATCCGCCATGGGCGCTGCCCCCTTGCCCAGCTCCGAAGATCTGGGCCGCTACATCGAGGCCCGCGGCCAGATCGACCGCCCGTGGCTGTGGCATCTGTTGCGCATCGCCAAGCTCAAGGAAAACCAGGCGTCGATGGATCCCCACGAGTACCTCCAGCAGCTGCAGGAGGCCCACGCCGACCTGATGCGGCTTGGGGCCTTCTGGGAAGGTCGCGAGGAGGAGGTGTTCGGCGGCCGTTACCGTCCCGACACCATCCTGGCGCCACTGCCCGGCAGTCCCGAGGACCGCTGATGACCGCTGTTCATCCCCTCGACCGGCTGATCACCTCCACCCTGGTGCTGCTCTACCTGGCCCTGGTGGTGCCCCTGCCGCTGCTCGCCCCCGCGGCCCTGCGCCCCTGGCTGCTGCTGCTGGTGCCCCTCGGCCTGGTGTTGCTGCTGATGGTCCTGAGCGAACGGGTGTGGCTCAGCGACGACGGCCTGCGGGTGGGCCATCCCGCCTGGTGCCACTGGCTGCTGCGGCGGGGCTGGAGCCTGCGCTGGGATCAGATCGAAGGGCTTGTGCCGGTGGGCACGAGCCAGGGCGGCAAGGTGTTCTATCTGCGCCGCCGGGGACCGGACGGTGGGGCCGTGCTGCTCCCCCATCGCATCGCCCGCTTCGAGGCGTTCCTCGCCGAATTCAGCCGTCGCACCGGCCTTGACACCAGCGGGGTCAGCCGCCTGACGCCCCCATGGACCTATCAGCTGCTGCTGGTCCTAAGCGGGTTGATGCTGGCTGCTGAGCTGGGCGCCATCGCCACCGGACACCTTGCCCCCGTCGGCCAGGGTGTCGAGGCTGAAGCGGTATCCCTGCTGCCGCACGGTCTCGATCCCGCCACCTTCTCCTAAACCCGCCTGCTCCAGCTTGCGGCGCAGGGTCAGCACCTGGGTGTCGACCGACCGGGGGCCACCGCTGAAGGGAGGCCAGGCCATCGTCAGCAATTCCTGGCGGCTGCGCACATGGCCCGGCGGCATCAGCAGGGCACAGAGCAGGGCGAACTCCCGGGGGCTGAGTTCGACGGGCTGATCGCGCAGGGTCACCTGCCGCAGCAGCAGATGCACCTCCAGCGGACCAACGGTCACCTTCTCGTGCAGGCCGGTGCGGCGGCCGAGCAGCTTGCGGCAGCGGGCCACCAGTTCCTCAAGGCCGAAGGGTTTGCGCAGCACGTCCTCGGCTCCGCCGTCCAGCAGGGCCACCACGGCCTCGGCGCCGGTGCGGGCCGTGAGCACCAGGGCGGGGCAGCGCAACTGGGCCGCCAGCTTCAGGGCGGTCGTCTCCTCCAGCAGTTCAGCCCCCACGAGCAGATCCGGCTGCTGCTCCTGGCAAAGCTCAAGGGCTTCGGGGGCGGTGCCGGCGGCGGCGGTGAGGTGGCCCTCCTGCCGCAGCCGCTGGGCCAGCACAAGCCGCAGGGTGGAGTGGGGCTCCACCACAAGGATGCGGGCGCGGTTCTGTTCGGTGACCTCGACCAACCCATCGGTGGCGGACCGACCTACCCTAAAGGGGTTTCACGCCCGTGCTGGTAGCAGGCGATGCCTTGCCAGCCGTCCCCCCAATGACCGCGCTGCAGGACCCAGACGCCATCCGCCATTTCCAGTCGCTCTGCGACGCCTGTCAGGAGCTGTCCCTGCGGCACCACGGCCCGTCGGAGCTGCGCCTTTACGCCGACGGATACCTACACGCCCTGCGCCGCACCCAGAGTCTTGATCCCTTGACGCAGCGACGGTTCGAAGACCTGGTGGACCGCTGGATCCGCGATCCCTCCAGCTTCGTCGGTCCCGACGGTGATCCGCGGCGGCTGTTCGAGACCGAACGGCTGTAGTGGACTACGACGCCAGGGCGATCGTCACCTTCTCCCGCAGCTCACCGGAGTTGTACATCTCGATGAGAATGTCGGAACCGCCCAGAAACTCCCCCTTCAGATACACCTGGGGAATGGTCGGCCAGTTGGAATATTCCTTGATGCCCTGACGAATCTCCGGGTCGGCCAGCACATCGACCGTTTCGAACGGAACGCCAAGGGCATGGAAGATCTGCACCGCGTTGTTGGAGAAGCCGCACTGGGGCATCAGCTTGCTCCCCTTCATGAACACCAGAATCGGGCTGGCGGCGATCAGCTCGTCGATGCGGGCCTTCAGCTGGGCGTCCATGGCAATGGGGATCGTCGTAGCCGAGCTTAGGTCGGGCAGGTGGTGCGCAGGGCAAGGGCGTGGATGGCCTCGCTGGCCAGTTCCTCCTGCAGGGCGCCGTAGACCAGCTGGTGCTGACGCACGCGGTTGAGGTCGCGGAAGGCTTCCGACACGACGCTCACCTGCAGATGATCACCACCACCGGTGAGGTCCTCGACCGTCACCTCGGCATCGGGCAGCTGGCGGCGGATCGCCGCCACGACGGCATCAGGTTGGACCATCGGTGGAGACCTCAGTTGGCGGCGGTGGGGGTGTACGGGGTGGACACGAAGCCGATCTCCAGCAGTTGCTGGTAGGCCTTGCGGCCATCGGCCGACGCCGGCGTCATCAGCTTGACCACTTCCACCAGCAGCGGCACCGCCACCTCCGCCTGGTTCTGACGGCGATACACGGCCGCCAGGCGCAGGTTCGCCTGCGACAGCTTTTCGATCGCCTCACGGCCCTTCTGGTCCATGTCGCGCGGGATGCGGGCATCCAGGCCGCGGAAGGCGCCGCCCAGATCGCGGTAGAAACTCAGCAACGACCGGGCGGCATTGCGGGCCTTGTCGTAGCTCTTGACCGCTTCGGTCAGGGAACCGGAGGACACGTCCCGGTCACCGCGCGCCAGCAGGGTGTCAACGGTGCTGAGGTTGAACCCTTCGCTGCCGCTGGCCAGCACCCGCTGCACGTCTCCGGATCCGGTCTGGGCCGACGCCGGACCGGACACCGTGACGACGGACAGGCCGGCCAGAGCCACACCGAGGCTCAGCAGAAGTCGACGCATGCCGTCGCCATGCAGGAGGAGCGGTGAGCTTAGGCGCCGGCCAGGGGACGTCCCACCCGACGCCGGGCCGCTTCCTCCGCCGACCGCAGGGCCGCCGCCAGGCGCAACCCCAGATCAGCGGCCGCCGCCTTGCCACCGCCCGCCAGGTCCAGGGGGGCACCGATCTCGACCGCCGCCACGTCACCGGGCAGCGGCACCCGGCTGCTGTAGGCCAGGCCCACGGGCAGCACGGGCACCGCCAGGCCGCGGCTGCGGGCCAGGGTCGCCAACCGCGGCACACCGGGAGCCACCACGATCGGATCGTCATCGCGGTTGATGCGGCCCTCGGGGAACACCACCACCTGCTGACCGTCGCCGAGCAGATCCAGCACCAGCCGCAGGCTGGCGGTGCCGGGGTTGCTCTGGTCGATGGCGAAACAGCCGAGGCGCTGCAGAAACCACCCCTGCACGCCGGCCATTTCGGTGGTGGTGACCATGAAACGGCAATCCCGGCCCGTCACCCGCCGACCGACGGCATGGGGAAGAATCAGCGCATCCCAGCGGGCCCGATGGGTGGGGGCGAGCAGCACCGGCCCCCGTCGCGGCAGATGCTCCAGGCCGTGGACCGCCACGGAACGGAAGAAGCAACCCACCGCCAGATCTTCGGTCACCACCGTCGCCAGGGGCGCCAGCCAGGGGGCGACGGCAGCGGCGGGAGGTGGACTGGCGATGGCGGCC
>CAZWFG010000187.1:0-4067 GCA_964632245.1 uncultured Synechococcus sp.
GAACCGCATCAGCATCACCACCATCCCCAAATGACGGCACCGGTGGATCGCAGCGCCCACGCCCACGAGGTGGGGCCTGCGGGGCGCACTTACGACCTGCGCTGGCTCGACGGAATGGTGCAGCACCACACCGGTGCCCTGCGCATGGGTGAGTTTGTGTTCGACATCGGCGCGCCCGGCGTGGGGGCGCTGGCCAAGGCCATCTGGCGGGATCAAGCCCAGGAGATCAAGGCCATGGGCCAGTGGCGCAAGGCCTGGTATCCCGAGGCCCCTGTGCACCCCGTGGCACTGAGACCGGGTGGTGATCCCGATGCCATGGCCGATCTGGAGCGCATGAGTCCGACGCAGATTCTCTCGATGCAGATGATGGGAACCCCACCCACGCGTGAAAACCGGGTGACCTGGTTCCTGGAGGGAATGCTGCACCACCATGGCGGCGCGCTGATGATGGCTCATGATGCCCTGAGCAAATCCAACAACCCAACAATCCGACGGCTCGCCCGCGACATTATCGTGACCCAGCGGCGCGAAATCATTCAGTTGCGCAGGATGCTGGGGCACGATGGTTTCAACAAGCCAGAATATCACCGGTACGACAATCTATTCTCACTGAACTGATGCCACATGGTCAGGCGAGCATTGTCCCGCCCATCAGCGCCATGATCAGATTCTCGGCAAAACTCACCACTCCCAGAGGTGTTCTGGAATTGCCACCTACACAGGCGCAGTTGAGTGCCAGACGATCGACGAACACAGCCTTGCCCACCGACACCATGCCCATGGACCCAAGCCAGACGGCAACGGCTCCCACCAGCTGGGTCACGGCACCGACCTCGGACTGCCACAACATCCCGAGACCCACCAGCAGTTCAACACCCGGATAAAGGCGACCCCAGGCCCGCCAGCGCTGGGTGAGCAGGTCGTATTTGCGGAAGCTGGCCGCAAAGGCATCGACATCCATCAGCTTGAGCATGGCAAGCAGGCAGATGGCGATGCCCATGAAGCCGCTGAAGCCTGCGCCCAGGGCCAGGGCCATCAGTGCCGCGGTGGCGAACACCACGACGACAGGTGTGTACGAGATGTCAGCTGTTTCCGGACGCACGCCCAGTCGGGCCGCCAGATCGGTGTAGCCGCCGATCCGTTCGGTACCGGCAAAGATCTGGGGGGTTGTTGCCACCCCGTGCGCCGCCTTGAAGGCAGCCACGTCTGCATCGCTGCGGAGCGCATGATCTTCAAAGGGAATGTGGTGCTCCTGCAGCAGCCGCATCGCCCGCAGACCCCAGGGACAGGAGTGGTCGGGCAGGTCCATGCGGTATAGACGCACAGCGTCAAGGATCGGAGGGGTCATGGAAGGGGGAAGAGAACGGCTGGCGATCGGGGTGCACGACCTGCCCCCGCAGGGTTTCACGATACGGAGACTGCGCCACAGGTCCGCCGAGGCAGATCGAGGTGCCGGAGATCAAACCCCTGACGTAGGTGCCATCTTGCGTTCGACAGACCCGGTCCCAGAAGGTGAAGTAAAGGCCAAAGTGCATCGACGGCCGGCGGTGATGCAGGGCATGGTGCGCCGGGCCGATCACCCAACGCCCCAGCAGGTGGTGAGGGAACCAGCTGGGCAGGCAATCCAGTTCAAGATGGTTCACGATCGCCCACACGGTCATGGTGCTCAGCACCGCCAGCAAGGTGACGATGTGCAAGGGGATCAGCATCACAACCCCGATCAGAACCAGGGCCTGCAACATCGCTTCTGGCGGGTCGAACGCAAAGGATGTCCAGGGTGTCGGCCGGCAGGAGCGGTGATGGCCCCGGTGGAAGGTGCTGTACAGCGCCGGATGATGGAACAGCCGATGGGTGACGTAGAACACTCCATCCTGAAGAATCAGCACGGTGATATAGCTTAGTGCCAGATACCACCACGTGCTGAAATCGACATCAGTGTAAAGCCGGGTGATTCCATGAGCCTGCAGCCACAGCAACGCTGCAGCAGCCACGGCGAACACCGCCGCTGAGAGGACAGAAAGGCGGATGTCATGGCCGATGCCGATGAGTCTCCGCCGGTCCTTCAGTGCTGACAATGCATCTCCGGTGCATGGATAACAGAGATGAATCAGGCACCAGCATCCTCCGGCAACGAGAAAATAACGCCCCAAGATAATTAGAAACAGGACAAGGCAGTCAACCCCGAAGGAATGCTCTACGAGCATCGTTGTGATCCAGCCAAAGAGGTGGTGAGCCTGGTGCAATGACAACATGATGCCGATGCTGATCTCCACTGTGTCGAACAGTTCAGGTTAAAAGCGAGGCACTTCCCAGTGCTTCTGCAGCGATGCAGCATGACCGGATCTGATGTGACACACTAAAAACAACGAAAGCGAAGCGAAAGGTGAACATTGTGCTGATCCACGCCAGCGAACTGACTGGCGACGGGATGGCCGTGGTGCGTGATCAGCGGGCGGTCCACATCCGTGAGGTGCTCAGGGCACAGGTGGGCGACAGCCTGCGGGTGGGCCTGCTGGGGGGGGCCTGCGGCCAGGGACGGATCGAATCCCTGGATGACCATGGCGTGCAGCTGCGGCTGCGGCTCAATGAAGCTCCGCCCGCCAGACATCCCTTCGACATCGTGCTGGCATTACCACGGCCGAAGATGTTGCGGCGGATGCTGCGGCAAGCCGCCGAATTCGGTGTGGCCCATCTGCATCTGATCCACAGCGCCAGGGTGGAGAAGAGCTACTGGCACAGTCCACTGTTGCAGGCGGAACGGCTGGAGGAAGCCATGCGGGCCGGTCTCGAGCGTTCCCGCGACACCATCGCCCCGCGGGTGCATCTGCACCGGCGCTTCCGGCCCTTCGTGGAGGATCAGCTGCCGCAGCTGTGCCGCGGCCGGCCCTGCTGGATCGCCGACATGGGAGCCCCCAGCCCCCTGGCGGCCGCCGCCTCGGGGCCGGCGGTGGTGATGATCGGTCCGGAAGGGGGCTTCGTGCCTTTTGAGGTGAAGCTGGCCGAGACGGTGCTGGCGCAGCGGGTGAACCTGGGGGAACGGATCCTGAGTGTGGACACGGCCCTGATCACGGTGCTGGCCTCCGCCCCCCAGGTGGCAGGCTTGCCGCCATCGATTGCCCCCGAATGACGCCGCACCAGCACCCTGTGACCCTCCAGGCCCTGGTGCTGTCGCTGGCCACTGGCCTGCTGCTGGGCATGCCAGCCGCTGCCGATCCTGGCGACACCTTCCGCGCCATTGTTCTGTCGGTCGGAGACGGTGATTCCCTGCGGGTGAGCAGCGGCGGCCAGCGGCTCACCATCCGCCTGGCCTGCATCGATGCCCCGGAGATCAACCAGAGCCCCTGGGGGCAGCAGTCGCGGGATTACCTGCTGCAACGGCTGCCACGGGGGCGGGAGGTCACCATCGAACCGAAGACCATCGATCGCTATGGCCGCACCGTCGCCGAAGTGATCAGTGACATCAACATCAACCTGGTGATGGTGGAAGACGGCCAGGCCTTTGTCTACCGCCGCTACCTCAGCAGCTGTGAATCGAGGGAGTACCTGGATGCCGAATACCGGGCCAGCCGCCGTCGCCATGGCATCTGGCAGGTGCAGGGCGGCATCACCCGACCGTGGGACTTCCGCCGTGAGCGATCCTGAAAAGCAGGCGACCAGCGAGGTCCATGACCCCATCCCCAGCGACCGTGACCCTGGCCGAGGCTTCGCGCTTCTGGTTCCAGCTGGGCTGGGTGAGTTTCGGAGGCCCGGCCGGGCAGATCGCCCTGCTGCATCGCGAGCTGGTCGACCGCCGCCGCTGGCTCTCGGAGCGGCACTATCTGCACGCGCTCAACTACTGCATGCTGCTGCCCGGGCCGGAGGCCATGCAGCTGGCGACCTATCTCGGTTGGCTGATGCACGGCGTTCCCGGTGGCCTGATCGCGGGCGGCCTGTTCGTGGTCCCCTCGGTGTTTGTGCTCACGGCTCTGGCCAGCATCTACGCACTCTGGGGGCAACTGCCGCTGCTGGCCTCGGTGTTCGCCGTGCTCAAGCCGGCGGTGCTGGCGATCGTGCTGATGGCCGCCTGG
>CAZWFG010000188.1:0-4036 GCA_964632245.1 uncultured Synechococcus sp.
ACATCGCCGTGGACGACGTGCTGGCCGGTCTCGCGGAACGCCCCACGGGCACCCATGCCGTGGTGACCGGCCGCGGGGCGCCGGCCGCCCTGATCGAACAGGCTGACCTCGTCACCGAGATGACCCTGGTGCGGCACCCGTTCCGTGAGCAGGGCGTCAAGGCCCAGAAAGGGATCGAGTTCTGATCAGGGAACGGGTTCTGATCCCGCTGGTCAGCCCAGGTCAGGATCGTGGCGGAGCAGCCACATGCCCTGGGTCAGCACCGACAGACCGCTGACCAGCAGCGCCAGGTGCACCTCCGGTTGCCCCCATCCTCCGGGAGTCTCGGTGGCCCGGCCGAGGGCCGAAAGGGTGAGCCGAGCCATAACCGCACTGTGGCTGGATGGCGCCAAAGTCCCCGGGCGACTGCGCCGATGCAACCGGAGCCCCGCGGGTGCGGCAAGTCTTCGACACAGCCGGGACCGCTCCGGTGGAGGCTGCTACGGTGCGGCCGACCGCGTTCGACCATGGCGTACAGGCGGGTTCTGCTCAAGCTGAGCGGCGAAGCCCTGATGGGCAGCCAGAGCTACGGCATCGATCCTCTGATCGTGAAGGGCATCGCCACCGATGTCGCGGCTGTGGTGCAGGCAGGGACCCAGCTGGCGATCGTCGTCGGCGGGGGCAACATCTTCCGGGGCCTGAAGGGGGCCGCCATGGGCATGGAACGGGCCACCGCCGACTATGTGGGCATGCTGGCGACGGTGATGAATGCCATCGCCCTGCAGGATGCCCTCGAAGCCGCCGGCGTGCCCACCCGGGTGCAGACGGCCATCGCCATGCAGGAGCTGGCCGAGCCCTTCATCCGCCGGCGGGCGATCCGCCATCTCGAGAAGGGTCGTGTGGTGATCTTCGGCGCCGGCAGCGGCAACCCGTTCTTCACCACCGACACCACCGCTGCCCTGCGGGCCGCCGAAGTGGGCGCCGACGTGATCTTCAAGGCCACCAAGGTCGATGGGGTGTACGACCGTGATCCGGTCCAGTACCCCGATGCCGAGCGCTATGACACCCTCACCTTTCAGCAGGTGCTGAACGGCGAACTGGGGGTGATGGACGCCACGGCCATCGCCCTCTGCAAGGACAACGCCATTCCGATCGTGGTCTTCGATCTCTTCGGCCCCGGCAACATCGGTCGGGCCGTCGCCGGCGAGACCATCGGCACCCGCATCACCCCCGCCTGATCCCGCACGACCATGGACATCGAAGCCAGCATGCGCAAATCGCTGGAGGCCACCCAGCGCACGTTCAACACCATCCGCACCGGTCGCGCCAACCCATCGCTGCTCGATCGCATCGTGGTCGAGTACTACGGCAGCGAATCGGCGCTGAAGGCCCTCGCCACGATCACGGCGCCCGACTCGCAGACCATCCAGATCCAGCCCTTTGACCGCAGTTCGATGGCGGCCATCGAGAAGGCGATCGCCACCAGCGACCTGGGTCTCACCACCAACAATGACGGCAAGGTGGTGCGGATCAACATCCCGCCGCTCACCGAAGAGCGCCGCAAGGAGCTGTGCAAGCTGGCCTCCCGCTACGCCGAGGAGGGCAAGGTGGCCCTGCGCAACATCCGTCGCGAGGCGATTGATCAGATCAAGAAACAGGAGAAGGACGGAGAGCTTTCCGAAGACCTGAGCCGCGACGAGCAGGAACGCATCCAGAAACTCACCGACCGTTCCATCGTCGAACTCGAGAAGCTTCTGGCCGACAAGGAAGCCGACATCCTCAAGGTGTGACCCACGACGTCGCCGTCGTCGGTGCAGGCGCCGCCGGAGCCGCCACCGCCGTGCATCTCGCCCTGCGGGGCCGATCGGTGCTCCTGATCGACAGCCTCGCGGCCCCGCGCCACAAGCCCTGCGGCGGCGGCATGGCCGCCTCGGTGCAGCGCTGGTTCCCCTTCCCCCTCACACCAGCGGTCGAAGGGGTGATCAACCGGGTGCGCTTCACCTGGTGCCTCGGGGATCCGGTGCTGGCCGACCTGCCCGGCGAGGCACCGTTCTGGATCGTGCGCCGGGATCGTTTTGACACCTTCCTGGCCGACAGGGCGAGCGAGGCCGGTGCCGAGCGCCTTGAGGGGTGGCAGGTGCAGCAGGTGCGCCGGGCTGAGCAGGGCTGGGAGCTGCAGCTGAGCGATGGCCAGGGCAGCCGTCAGCTGCACAGCCGTGCCCTGGTGGTGGCCGATGGATCCCGCGGCGGTCTGGCCCAGCGCCTGGGGCTGGGGGATCCGCAACCCCGGATGGTCTCGTGCCTGGCGGTGGAGGTCGACGGGCCGGTGGAGCATCCCAGCCAGTCGTGGTTCGAGTTCGGACTCGTGCGCTACGGCTTCTGCTGGTGCTTCCCGCGCCCCGGCGGCTACACGATCGGGGTGGGCACCCTGGTGGGGCGGGAGCCGACCGATCACAACGCCGTGGTGGATCAGCTGCTGCCGGCCCTGGGCCTTCCGGCCGACGCCGGCGTTCGTCGTCCCTGGCAGCAACGTCTCTGGAACGGCCACCATCGGCTCCATGGCGACGGCGTGGTGGCGGTCGGTGATGCGGCGTCCCTGGCGGATCCCTTTTTGGCCGAGGGGCTGCGACCGGCCCTGCTGTCGGGATGTCGGGCCGCCGAGGCGCTGGACCACTGGCTCGGGGGGGAGCCCGACGCCCTGGCCGGCTACAGCCGCCGGCTGCGGCAGGAATGGGGCGAATCGATGGCCTGGGGCCGACGGATCGGCCAGGTCTTCTATCGCCTGCCGCGGGTGGGCTACCAGCTGGGGATCAAGCGTCCCACCGCGCCGCAGCGCATCGCCCAGATCCTCAGCGGTGAGCTGGGGTATGGCGACATCGCCCAGCGGGTGATCCGCCGGCTGGGGGGGGGATTGCTGGGCGGAGGGGGTTGATGCTGACGCTGCCCTGCCCCCTCGAGGCCGGCTGGGAGGTGGTGCAGCAGCAGGTGCTGCCCCGCACCAGCGCCGACGGACGCCCCCTCGGCGGCTTCTCGGCGCTGCTGGCCGAATCCCCGCAGGGGCCCCTGTGGCTGCTCAGCGATGCCCCGGAACCCTTCACCGTGGTGCTGGAAGCCCGGGGCGAGGCACCTCAGCTCCTTTGGCAACCCCTGCCACCCCAGCCGCTGCAAGGACTGCCGCGGCGGCCCTTCGATGGCGAGGCCCTGGTGACCACGATGGGGTCGGCGGGGCAGCGCTGGTGGATGGCCAGCGAAGGGCGGCTGAACCTGGACCAGCCGGCCGAACTGCTGCAGCTTGAGAAGTCGGCGCCGGGCGCCGGCTTCCGGCTGGTGGGCCGCACCCCCCTGCCCGACGAGTGGCAACCGCGACCGGGTCGTGGCCTGCGGCCCAACGGTGGCCCCGAAGCCCTCCTGCCCCTGCCCGGAGAACGGCTGCTGATCGCCGCCGAAGCACCCCTGCAGCAGGATCCACCGGACCGACTGAGGCTGTTGCTGGCCGACACCCGCGGTGCGGTCCGCTTTCAGCCCCTGGGCGCGACCCTGGCCTACCGTCCTGCCGTCGGTGCAGAGGACCACTGGGGCCTCACCGAGCTGCTGGGCCTGCCAGGGGATCGGGGGAGACGGCTGCTGGCCCTCTGGCGGGGCTACGCCCCCCCGGGCCGCTGGTGGACCCACCTCGAACTGCTGCCGGCACCGGATCCCAGGGCGGCAGCGACCGCCCCGCTCCAACCCCTGGCGGTCTGGGATCTGCAGGCCGAAGGGCTGGCGCCGGACAACTGGGAAGCCATGGCCCCCGGCCCCCCGTTGCCCGGGGACCGGGGCAGCCTCTGGATGGTGAGCGACGACAACTTCAACCCCCTTCAGGCCAACCGGGTGGCCCTGATCGCCCCCCGGCGACAGCCGGGCTGCAAGGAGCCCTGAGGGGCCGAAGCGAGGCCTCAGCGGGCCGTCGCCAGGGCCGCCCCGAGACCGGCCCGCACGTCCTCGGGCTGCAGGCGCCCGTCGCGGTCAGCATCGAGGGCATCGAAGACCGCGTCGCTGCCCAGCCATTCCTCGCGGG
>CAZWFG010000189.1:0-4017 GCA_964632245.1 uncultured Synechococcus sp.
CGCAAGCATCCCCGGCGGCCCCACCGAGAACCTCGAGGCCCGCCGTCAGCTGGAAGGCAAAACCAGTGAGTTCTATGGCTTTGATTACCAGATCGTCGCCAAGAAGGTGGCTCCCACCTTCAAGATTCCCGGTGGTCAGATCTACGCCCGTGTCGAATCGGGCAAAGGGGAGCTGGGGGTGTTCCTGATCGGCAATGACGACGTTACCCCCTGGCGCTGGAAGATCCGTGCCGCTGATTTCAACAACCTGCAGATCCTCCCCCACCTGCTCAAGGGTGTGAAAGTGGCCGACATCATGGCCATCCTGGGCTCGATCGACGTGATCATGGGGTCCGTCGATCGCTGAGGCCAGCGCTGGATCAATCGTCAGCCCGCCTGTTGCCAGAAGCGCAGGAGCTCGTTCAGGTCCGCCGAGGATGGCGGCTGCAGGCGCTGCACACCATCGCCGGACTTTGATCCTCCCCGGCCGTCTGCTCCGCGGAATCCCTGGCTGCGGAGCACACTCTGGCCCTTGGCTCCCCGCAAGTGGTTCACCAGCTCCCGCCCGTCCTCCGGTCGTCCCACGGCATCGTCGGTCACCACCGCCGCATCCAGCCGCAGTTCAATCGTTGGATCGGGCACCAGCAGCGTGTAGCCCCCGGGATGCCGTTGCTGTGCTTCTGCGAGCCGATGGATGGCACCGGATTCGTAGACCATGGCAATGTCGCCATCGTTGCGACCGCCGCTGATAAACTCCTGCAGGAGGATGTCTGTCGAGCGGGCCGGCCGATACACAGCGCGCCTTAGGTTTGCCACCGATTCCTTCCGGGGCTGATCGCGACTCCAAAGAGCAAGGGTCATCTGTCCGGAACTCGAACGCAGGGGATCGGTGCAGCGCAGATCCACACTCCCCCACTCTGCTGGTGCCCCCAGTACCGACCATTGCCCGGCTTCAGTGGCCTGTCGCAGCCTCTGCCATGAGAAGCGACCGTCCGGGAACATCCGGCGGGCACGGTCTGGCCAGGCCACGGCCACCAGCACCGTGCTGGCGATCGGCACCGGCGCTGCCGTGAAGGGTTCGCCTGGCCCCCGATTCCGACGTGCTTCGGCATAGGCCCTGAGCTGCTGGCCATTGGAGGGAATCAGCACCCGGGCCCGCTCGCCACCGCCGTCGAGTTGGCGGTTCATCATCTCCTGCGCCCCCAGCACCTCCCAGCGCAGATCGATCGCTGGATGCTGTCGCTCGAAATCAGGTTCGAGCTGCCGCAGGCTTGGGTCCAGTTCTGACCCCACGGCCACCAGCAGGGGGCGGCGCGGGCCCGGCACCAACGGCGATGCAATCACCACAGCAGTGGTGGCCATGGCAAGGGACAGGAACCGGCGTCGCGTCAGGGCAGAAGGCCGCGGCAGGGAGAGCACGGACAGGGACTGATTCCTCCTGTCAGAATAAAAGCAATCGGGCGTCCATTCCATGGTCGGTCCTGCGAGCCCACAACCGAAGAGCATCCCGGGTCGCTTTATCCCCCCTACTCCATGGCTGCTTCCCCTGCTGTTGGCCGGCTGTGCGGGCCTGCCTGTGGGGCCGCAGCTGGAGCTGACGATGCTCACCGGCAGTGCCCTGGGTTCCAGCTGCCAGGCCTGGGCTGCCACCATCCGCCAGGATCCGCCGCGTCTGCCCGACGGCACCCGCGTGCTGCTGCGTTGCCGGTCGGCCGGCAGTGGCGACGTGATCGCAGAGATGCAGCAGCACGCCCAGGCGGTGCTGCGCGCGGGTGGTAACCCCGAGGATCCGCGGATCCCGACCCTGGTGTCCCTCGATGGCGAAATCTCGGAAGACCTGCTGCGTCATCGCCTGCAGGCCCTGGCCCCCTCTCGGTCTCTCATTCCCCCGGTTGGCGACGCACCGGCCCTGGCCAGTTCGCCGATGGTGCTGATGACGACGCCGGCCCTCGCCCCGGGGTTGCGTCGGGCTGATCCCTACCAGGCCCTTGCCCGCAGTGCTGATCACCGTCAGCTCGATGCGGCAGCGCCGGCCCAGCAGATCCGCTTCGTGCACACGGCTCCCACCCGCTCCAATTCCGGCCTGCAGACCCTGGTGGCGATGGTGTCCGAGGTGTCGGGTAAGCGGCCCGACCAGCTGACGATCGCTGATGTTCAGGCCAGCGCCCCGGCCATCACCGCGATTCAGAACCACATCACCCGCTACGGCGCCTCCACCGACCAGTTGGCCCGAGCCATGCAGCGCAATGGTGTGTTCTGGGCATCGGTGGGGTCGGTCTACGAGTCGTCGGTGGTGGCGGTCAACGGACGTCGCCAGCCGGGCCAGGACCCCCTGGTGGCGGTCTATCCCCGCGCCACCTTCTCGAGCACCATGCGCGCCATCTTGCCCACGGCTCCTTGGGTGTCGCCGCGGGAGCGGCAGGCGGCGCTGCTGCTGATCGAGCGACTGCAGCAGCCGGCCCTGCAGAAGCTCGTGGCCGATCAGGGGCTGCGGCCCGCCAACCCGGCGGTGCCCCCCCGGCGGGTGACGGCAGCCCTGGGGGTCGACCCCACGGCTGTCTACGACTCCCTGCGGGCCCCGCGGCCTGAGGTGGTGGAAGCGATGATCAGCCTCTGGCGTGACATCACCAAGAAGCCTTCGCGGGTGGCGCTGGTGGTCGACACCTCCGGTTCGATGGCCGGGGCCAAGCTGCCCGCTGTGCAGCGCAGTCTGCAGAGCTACCTAGCCCAGATCGGTCCGCGGGATGTGGTGGGGTTGATCGATTTCGACGATGTCGTGCGGCCACCGGTGGTGTTGCGCGGCGGTGCCTCGGGAGTGCCCGACAGTGCCGCGGTCCTGGGGCGACTGCAGGTGGGTGGCACCACCCATCTGCACGACGCCGTGCTGGCCGGCCGCGACTGGCTGCGCAGAACGGCCCAGCCCGGCGAGATCCTGGCCGTGGTGGTGCTCACCGACGGCATGGATGCCGGTTCAAAACTCACGCTGGACGACCTGCAGGCGCAGCTGCGACGCAGCGTCGAGGGCAAGGGCCGCATCAATGTCTTCACCGTCGGCTTCGGTGATGACAGCAGCGGGTACAACGCCGACGTGCTGCGCCGGCTGGCCGAAGGCAATGGCGGTGAATTCGTCGAAGGGGACACCCTCAACATCCGCCGCCGCATGGAAGACCTGCAGCAGTCGTTCTGATGCCGATCCCGAATCCCCTCGATGATCCGCTGGCGGTGCTGCTGGCCTCTCTGACCCTCGTGCTGCTGGCTCGGCTCACGCCCCTGGGTCTGCTCGGTGCCCTGCCGCTGGCGGTGCTGGTCGCTTTCGGCGTCGCCTTCATCCGTGATCGTCACCACCGCCGGGGGGAGCGGCTGAGGGACCAGCGGGTGGCGGCAGAACTGGATGCGGCCGAGCTGCGCAGCCGCGAACTGGCGGCCCAGGCGGAACGGGTGCGCCGTGAAGCGATGGCGCGCTTCACCGACAACGCCTTTCTCGAACCCCTCGGGCTCGTGCAGCTCTGCTGCGATCGCCTGAAGGGTCTGCCTGATCGCATCGCCGCCCGGCGCCATCTGCTGCAGTCCAGCGGTGAGCAGGTGCTCCCCCGCCAAGGGCTCGAACGCCGGCTGGTCCGTGAAGAGGCGGAGCTGCAGCGGGAAACGTCACCAGCCTTGCGGCTGGAACGGCTGAAGCTGGTGAAACAGCTACGGACAAACCTGGAGATGGCCCATGCCGGTCTTGATGAACGCCAGGTCCGGCTGCTGGCCCTGTCGACCCGCCTTGAGGGCATTGACGGCGGCCTGCGGCATCTGCAGCGCCAGGTGAATCGCCAATGGCCCAGTTCTGCGGCCACGGACGTGGCCGTGACCCAGGCCATTGCTCCGCTGGATGAGGCCATCGACCAGATCGACCGCCTGCTCGATGCCGGCCAGGTTTGATGGATCCCCTCCCCTGGCTGCAGATCCCGCGCACCGTGCGCTTCGGTGACACCGATGCCGCCGGTGTCATGCACTTTCACCAGCTGCTGCGCTGGTGCCACGAGGCCTGGGAGG
>CAZWFG010000190.1:0-4000 GCA_964632245.1 uncultured Synechococcus sp.
ATACCCCGCCCGGCCTCTATGTCATCGGCCAGATCTACCGCGACTACGAGGCCAATCCCAGCCCGCCCTACTCGCGCAACGCCATCGCCTACGGCTGGTACAGCTTCGACCTGGAGGAGCTCGAAGGGCAGGAGGGTCGCTATGGGCGGGCAGGAATCATGATCCACGGCGGTGGCACGGCCTGCGGCTGGCCCGGCGCCTGGGAGCCGAAGCAGCCGCTCGTCCCTACCCTCGGCTGCATCCGCATGCACAATCAGCACCTGCGCGACAAGCTGCTCCCCCTCACTGCCGCTGGCAAGGTGTTCATCTCGGTCTACCAGGAGGGCCGATGATCGACCGCGACGCGATGGTGCGCCAGTTACGGCTGCACGAGGGCGAGCGGCTGAAGCCGTATCAGTGCTCAGCCGGCAAGCTCACGATCGGGGTGGGGCGGAACCTCGAAGACCGGGGCATCAGCCGGGAGGAGTCTGCCATGCTGCTCAACAACGACATCGCAGCCGAAGAGCGCGAGCTGCTGCGGGCCCTGCCGTGGGTGGCCACGCTCGACGAGGTGCGGGCGCGGGTGCTGCTCGACATGAGCTTCAACCTGGGCCTGGTGGGTCTGCTGGGGTTCAAGCGCACCCTGGCGGCCGTGCAGGGCGGCCAATACCAGCAGGCGGCCACGATGATGCTGGACTCGAAGTGGGCGCAGCAGGTGGGCACCAGGGCCGAGCGGCTGGCGCGGATGATGGCGACCGGGAAGGACCCGAGGGAGCTCTGGCCGCCGACGTGAGGCCCGGCCCTCAGGCGTCACCCGCTCCCAGCACCTGGAGCACAGAGCGCCATGGGCCCCACGGTGAGGCCTGCCGCAGGCCTCGCAGCGCAGCGGCTGCCACCCCGCCCCGGTCCGCTGCCGCTCATACCAGCGGCGCTGGCGCTCGTTGTTCGTGGGATCGGGCTTGCTCATATAGAGGAGAGCTTGACTATTTCGACCACAGTGAAGAATGCGCATGTGGCTAGCAGATCCCAGAGCCTATGCCGCAGCGCAAACGGCACAGTCAAAAATCCGCCGATCAGGTTCAGGATCACCCCAGTTCTCACACTGACGTGAAGCAGAACGAAATACCCTATGACTAGAAGGATGTTCCCTGCATAGCGCAGGGCGGTGATTGCTTTCTGTTGGGGCATTGCATAATCATGTTGCTGTGGTCAGTGGCTGCCCAGCAGCCAGAGGGCGTGCCAGGTGCCGGCCAGTAGCAGCGCGCCCAGGGCGCCGCTCACGGCAGCCACGCGCAGCTCGTGCTCGCGGATGGCCTCCTGGATCAGCTCGCGGACGCGATCTTCATCCATGGCTTGCCTCCTGCCGCTTGGCGGTGAGCTGCTGCAGCTGCTGCAGCTTGTATTGCCGCCGGTTGCGCTCCCGGTTCCATTCCAGGCCGGCCGGGGTGCGGAGCCAGCAGGCGCGGCAGAGGGGGGCTGTTGCCCCCACGATGCCGCCCTTGCCGCAGCTGGGGCAGGTCGGCACTGGTGGCAGCAGGCCGGCCCGCCGCTGGCGGTAGCGGCGGGTGTTGACGCGGTCTGCCAGCCGCTCCTGCAGGGTGGTCATGCCACCTCCGGGTAGAGGCGGGCCACCAGCCGGGCCAGGGCCTGGCGGAGGCTCTCCAGCGTGGCCAGGGCGGGGCCGGCCACGGGGGCCACGGGGGCCAGCGGCGCGGGCATGGCAGCGGTCAGGGTGGCGCTGGCGTCTGCCAGCTGCTCCAGCCAACGGCGCGTAGCACGGCCGGCCTCGTAGGTGGCCTCAGCAGCCAGGATCACGGCCGCGACGGCAGCCACCGCGGCGGCCTTGATCTCGCGACGGTGCTCCCAGATCAGATCGGCCAGCAGCACGGCGGCCATGGCCGCGAGCTGAGCCACAGCCCAGCAGATCCGCATGCCGGCGGCGGCGCGAGCGCCCACGGCGCTCCAGTTGATGGTGGTGGTGGTGGTGTTCATCGTGTTGCCTCGGTTGGGACTGCAGCAGTCTGCACCGTGGCTGACGCCACAAGCGGCTGCTGCAACATCTCGTTACATCAGCCCTGGTAGCTGAGCAGCGCCCAGCTGTAGCCGGTTGCCTCCAGCTCCTCCAGCGTCAACACCACCCCCTCGGGCGGGCGGCTGTGAAGCCGCAGGCAGAGCAGCTCGTCACCGGGCTCGGGGACCACGGTGATCCGGTTGCATGGCACCGGCATGCCCAGGGCGGCAGCCATGGCCTCGGCGCTGGAGCTGTGGCCCACGGCGCTGTGGAGCTGGCCGCCGCTGGCGGCGGCCGCGGCGGCTTCCCGGGCCCCCTCGGCGGTGATCGTCCGCATCACCCAGAGGCCATCGGCACCGTGGGGGATCACGGTCGTGTTGAGGAGATAAAGCATCGGTGGTGGTGGTGGATAAAGCATCGGTGGTGGTGGTGGTGGTGGTGCCGGGATGGGCTCCCGGCGGCCGTGGGTGGGTCAGCTCTGCAGCTGGTCAAACCGGGCCATCACGGCCTCGGCTTGATCGATGGTCTCCCGCATGCGGGCGATCTGGGCCCGGGCCTGCGCATCACGTGCTGCGCAGCGCGCCATCAGCTCGTCCATGCGTGCCAGCAGCTGCTCGGCTTGGTTGATGAGTTCGAGATCGTTCATGGTCGGCGGTTGTGTGGTGGGGTTGCCCCCGTGACAGCAGTCTGCACCGTGGCTGACACGCCAGGGCAGCCGCTGTAACAGTCCTTCACATTTCGACCTGATAGCCCATGGCGGCCAGCAGTGCCACCAGGGCCAGCAATTTCACGGGTGCCAGCTGCTCTGCCGCCACCAGCTGCAGCGTCGCTGGCGGCGGCACCAGCCCCGCTACCAGATGCCCCAGCTGCTCAGCGCCCAGGACCGCGTGGCCCTCGCCCCGCAGCATCCCGTCCACGGTCACTTCAGGTCCAGCGCTGCCGATCACCACCACCGGCCAGCCGGCGACGGATTGACGTCCCGGATCCGCCCAGCGGCACTCGCGGGTGAACGACTGGACCGGGATCATGGTCGGCGCTCCAGCTCGGCGGCGAGGGCGAGGAGTCGATCGGTGCGGACAGCGCGGACGGCTGGCACCATCTCGTCCTCAACATCGAACAGCGTTTCATCCTGATCCGCAACGGCGCGCAGGGCGGCGGCAAGTCCCTGTCGTGATGTGCCGGCCTGATGCCAGCAGCCATGAGCAGCCGCCAGCACTGCCTGGGCGGCGGGAGAGAGGTCAGTCATCGCCACGCTCCGCACGGTCGGCCTCGGCGGTGAGCAGGGCGCGGAGGCGTTGGCTGTACTGCCACTCACGCTCTGCGTCGGCGTCGGGCCAGAACTCACCCTCTCCTGGATGCGGGGCATCCGGCACCAGCCAGTCCCTCAGTGCGCAGATCACGCACGCCGCCTGATCGCGTTCTGGCGGTAATGCGTGAAGACTATCAGCTGCGATATCAACCAAGCTCCACCATGCCCGGTCGATCTCCCGCCACAGCGGCGGGCGGTTGGTGGTGTCAGTCATGGCTGCACCTCCACCGCAGGCAGCGGCAGGGCGTGGGCGGGGAGCCAGCACATAGCTTCGTAGTTGGGGCTGGCGTACTTGGCCAGCATCAGCTCCCAGGCCGGCGATTCAGGGCAGGCTTCATGCGGTTGGTGAACCCAACACCTCCCCTGCTCATCGCAATCCTCCGGCTCCGGCAGCCGCTCGCTCACCGGCACGGGCACGGGCTGGCGCTGCTCCAGTAGGTCGGCGGCGTGGGTGAGCTGATCAGCAGTGTTGCTGCACAGGTCATGGTGTCCAGCCTCAATGCACTCGGCATCGGCACGCAGCGCAGCCACCAACTCCGCCACCTCCCCCTCCAGCGGGGTGGCGGGGGAGGTGGGGCGGACAGCCAGCACAGCCCTGAGGCCCCGCAGGTGGATCTCGTCGGCGGTGCCGCCTTCGGCGCGGCAGGCCGCGTAGAACGTCTGCAGCAGCTCCAGATCTTCGCCCTGGTACTCGGGGTCGA
>CAZWFG010000191.1:0-3991 GCA_964632245.1 uncultured Synechococcus sp.
CCCGCCGCAGCAGCGACTCCCCCTCCTGCTGGGCCACGCAGCCCGCCACCACCAGCGTCAGGCCGGGGTGGCTGCGTTTGCGCCGGGCCTGGCGGCCCAGATAGCTGTAGACCTTCTGCTCGGCGTTGTCGCGGATGGTGCAGGTGTTGTAAAGCACCAGATCGGCCTGGTCCTCGCCGCTGCCGGCCTCGTACCCCAGGCTTTCGAGGATGCCCGCCATCCGCTCCGAATCTGCCTTGTTCATCTGGCAGCCGAAGGTGGTGATCCAGTAGCGGCCTCGCCCGGGGGACCCGGGGCTGTGGCCGGCAGGGGGTGGGAGATGGGCCGTCATCGTTCCAGTCTCCGCCATCGCCCGGGTGTCAGAGATCCTCGAGCAGCGTGAGCTGCTGGCCGCAGAGGGCCAGCTTGCTGCCGAGATCTGCCGCCAGCAGGCTGACCAGGGCGATCGTTGCCTCCGGGTTCCGTTGAATGAGGTCGTTGTAGGCGTCGCGGGTCAGCAACCAGCAGCTGCCATCGCCGTCGGCCACCACATCGGCCATCCGCGCCTGGCCTGAAAAGAAGGCCGCATCCCCGAACACCATCCCCTCGCAGAAGGTGGCCATGCGTGCCACCCGGCTCCGGCCCCCGGGCCGCTGCACCGGCAGGTGGATGCTGAAGCGGCCCGTGGCCACGATGAACAGCGCGTCGCCCGGCTGTCCCCGCTCCATCACCCGCTCACCGGCGCGGTAGGAGCGCAAGGCCAGCACCGAGGTGATCGCCTGGCGCAGGGGGGCGGCCAGGGGGGCAAGCAGAGGCGGCGGTTCGGGAGGCCCCGCGGCGCCTGCCGTGCTGGCGTCGGTCTCGAGCAGCCGGTCCTCGGCCGCCTCCAGCGCCAGATCGAGGCTGTCGTGGCATCGCCCGGCACCGGTCAGGGCCTCGGGCAACACCAGCTGGTCGCAGCGGCAGAGCAGCAGCACCACGCCGGCGGCCTCCAGCAGCTCGGCCTGGCGCTCCAGCAGCCCCGCACTCGACGACGGCAGCTCGTTCACCTGGCCCAGATCGAGCACGATCACGCCGGCGTCGGCGGCGCAGGCCTCGATCTGCGACAGCAGCGCTTCAAGGGCGGCGAAATCGAGCACTCCCTGGCCGTGCAGCACGGCGATTTGCCTGCGCAGCGGATCGAGCCGGGTCGATTCGGCTTCGCTGCGCCAGCGGCGTGAACGCCGCTCGGTCCCGCGGTAGTGGCTGCGCAGCGGCGACTGCTGCAGGGGAGAACGATCGAACAGGTGCAGCTCGAGGGCCTGCGAGAGGCTGCGGCAGGTGCGGATGCCGCGCACGCTGTTGCCGAAGCCATCGAGCCGCGGCGAATAGACGGCGATCCCCAGCCGACCGGGGTCGACCGCCAGCACCCCGCCGCCGACGCCGCTTTTGGCCGGCATGCCGACGTCGTAGAGCCACTGCCCGGCGAAGTCGTACATGCCGCAGCTGCCCATCACCGCGAGCATGCGGGTGGTGATCAGCGGGTCAAGGGGTTCGGCTCCGGTCAGCGGGTTGCGGCCCTGGCAGGCGAGGGTGGCGGCCATCACGGCGAGGTCGCGGCAGGTGACGCGGATCGCGCACTGCCGGAAGTAGAGATCAAGGCCGGGCTCCGGGTCTGCCTCGATCACCCCGGTGTTGCGCAGCAGGTGGCTGATCGCCCGGTTGCGGTGGCCGGTGGCCCGTTCCGAGGCGTACACCGCCTGATCCACCGCCAGGGGTCTGCCGGCGAGGGACGAGAAGAAGTCGAGGGTGATCGCCTCAGCCCGGGCCGGATCGTGGTGCCACACCTGTGCCGCCGTGGCGATGGCGCCGGCGTTGATCATCGGATTCCGGGGAATGCCGGTCGTGGGATCAAGGCTGATCGCGTTGAAGGCGTCGCCGGAAGGCTCGACGCCCACCTTCGTCCGCATGGTGGCGGGCGAGAGCAGCTGCAGCGCCAGGCCGTACATGAACGGCTTGGAGATCGACTGGATCGTGAAGGGTTTGTCGGTGTCGCCCGCGGCGTAAATGTGGCCATCGGCCGTGGCCAGCGCGATGCCGAAGTCCTCGGGATCGGCCTTGGCCAGCTCGGGGATGTAATCAGCCACCGCGCCCTCGCGGCAGTCGGCCAGATCGCGCAGCTGCTGCTCCAGCACCTGCTGAATCAGCGAGGAGCGGTGGGGCACATCTGTCGTCACGGCTGGGGACGGACCATCACCTGAGCATCCTGGGCACCGCTCCGGCCCTGCCGGTGTCCATGGGCAACCTTGCGGCCGTGCCAGCGTGGGAGGTCCTCCCCGCGGGGATGCCCCTGTCGCCATGCGCTGCCGTCTGCGACGCTTCACGCTCACCAAGGCCGTGCCGCTCACCATCAGCCGCGGCACCACGGCGACCGTGCAGCACCTGTGCCTCGAGGTCGAGCACGACGGTTGCCTGGGCCGCGGTGAGACAGGTGGGTTCGACACCGGTCTGCGGCACTTTGAGACCGACGCGCTGGAGGCCGAGCTGCAGGCGCTGCTGCCGGCCCTTGATGTGGTCGATCCGGCCTGCCGCCAGGCCCTCGATCCGCTGCTGGAGCCCCTCAGCCCGCCGGCCCGCTGTGCCGTCGATCTGGCCCTGCACGACTGGTGGGGCCAGCGGCTGGGTCGACCGCTCTGGCAGCTCTGGGGCCTCGACCGCCGGGCCTGTGTGCCCACCAGCGTCACCCTGGGCCTGGCCAGCCCTGACGCGATGCTTGACCGGCTGGCGCGTTGGCGGCGTCTGCTGCCGGCCTCGCGGGTGAAGCTCAAGCTGGGCAGCCCCGAGGGCCTGGCCCATGACCGGGCCCTGGTGGACGCCCTGCAGCCGCAGCTGCAGGGCGCTGAGCTGCAGGTGGATGCCAACGGCGGCTGGACGCCGGAACAGGCCCGGCGGATGCTCCCCTGGCTGGCCGAGCGGGGGGTGGTGCTGGTGGAACAGCCGCTGGCCGCGGCGGCGGACGACGGCCCCGCTTTCGCGGACCTGCGCGGCCGGGCGCCCCTGGCGCTGGTGGCCGATGAGAGCTGCTGGGATCTGCAGGATGTGCTGCGGCTGGCCCCCCACGTCGATGGGGTCAACATCAAGCTGCTCAAGAGTGGCGGCCTCACCGAAGCGCTGCTGATGGCCCGCACCGCCCGGCGCCTGGGGCTGCGGCTGATGCTCGGCTGTTATTCCGACAGCGCCCTGCTCAACGGGGCGGCGGCGCAGCTCCTGCCGCTGGTGCACTGGCCAGACCTCGACAGCCATCTGAACCTGCTGGACGACCCCTTCCGCGGCCCGCTGCAGGATGGTGATCTGCTCAGGCCCGGCGACGGGCCAGGACTGGGGGTGGAGCCATGCTGACTGCCGATGCTCCCGTGCTGCTGCTGCAGCACGATGGCCTCGAGGATCTTTCGGGCAAGACCGGTCTGGCGATGCTGCGCTATCGCCAAGGGCCGGTGGTGGCGGTGCTGGACCCCGCCCGCGCCGGGGCCGATCTGCCGATGCTCACCGGCATTCCGCGGCCGGTGCCGGTGGTGGCCTCGGTGGCCGAGGCGATGCTGTATGGGCCCCAGGTGGCTGTGGTGGGGCTGGCCCCGTCAGGGGGGCGGCTGCCGCCGGCGGTGCGGGACGCGGTGGCCGAAGCCCTGCGGGCGGGGCTGAGCGTCGCCAGCGGCCTGCACACGCGGCTGGGGGATGATCCGGAACTGGCCGCCCTGGTGCAGCCGGGCTGCTGGATCTGGGATCTGCGTCGGGAGCCGGCCCAGCTTTCGGTCGCCACGGGACTGGCGGCGACCCTGCCCTGTCGCCGCATCCTGGCCCTGGGCAGCGACATGTCGGTGGGCAAGATGAGCGTCTCTCTCGAGCTCACGGCGGAGGCCCGGACCCGGGGGCTCGATGCCCGTTTCGTCGGCACCGGGCAGGCCGGCATCCTGATCGCCGGCCATGGCGTCGCGCTCGATGCCGTGCGGGTCGACTACGCCGCCGGGGCCGTCGA
>CAZWFG010000192.1:0-3926 GCA_964632245.1 uncultured Synechococcus sp.
CCCGCCCACTGGGACGGTCACTGCTCGTACCTCGAACACTGCTTCCCAGGCCTGGCCGCCGGGCTCTGCAGGGCGGGGCACCACTACCTCGAGGTGGGCCGCATCTTCGTGACCCCCCTCCACCGCGCCGACTTCCGCATTCTGCCCACCCTGCTGCGGTCGGCAGCCATGCTGGCGCGGGCCACCGACCACCGCTGGACCCTGGGGCTGATGTCGTTCTGCCAGATCGGGCAGCCCCAGGCCCTTGTGCTGCGCTTCCTCGAACGCCTGCGGCTTCCCCCCTTCTGCGCCGATCCCCTCGACCTGCCCCGGGCCCGCCATCCCGTGCCCGGCCTGGAGGCGATGCCGGCGGTCGCGGACGCCGACCTGGGTTGCGACACCTACCGGGATCTGGAACGGCAGCTGCGTCGGGAGGACGAAAGCTTCCGGGTGCCGGGGCTGGTGCGGCTCAATGCCAGCCTCAGCGGCGCACGGGTGGCGGGATTCTCGATTGCCCGCGATTTCAACCAGATCATCGAGATCCTGATGGCCTGCGATGGCTGGGAGCCCGCCCCGGCTCAGTCGCATCCGGCTCTGGTGCTGCCCCACCGCAGCCCATGGCTGCCGCAGGGCCCGTGATAGAAACCCTCAACTGCAGGTTCCGTATGGCGTCGTCACCCCCGACCGGAGCCATGACCGAAGCCCAGGCCCTTGAGGTTCTCGGAGAGCTGCTGCGCACCATCGCCGGTGTGGATCCCTCCCGGCTTCAGCCCTCCTGCCGGTTCGTCGAAGATCTCGGCGTCGATTCCCTCGGCATGATGGAGATGATCCTGGAGGCCGAAACGCGCTTCTGCATCGCCATCGACGCCGGGGAGCTCCCCCGACTGCTCACGGTGGCTGACCTGCTGCAGCTGCTGCGCCAGCACGGAGCGATTGACTGAGCGCATCGCCATCACCGGTCTGGGGGTGGTTTCCCCCCTGGGGAGCACCCATCCCAGCACCTGGCGATCGCTGCTGGACGGTCGCAGCGGCCTGAGGTCCCTGGATCCGTCGTGGAGCGCCGACCTGGCGAGCCGGGTGGGGGGCGTCAGCAATGTCGAGATCCATGCCCTGCTGGAACCACACCGGGCCCGGAGGCTCGACCGCTCCGCCCAGATGGGTCTGCTGGCGGCCCATGAAGCCTGGCTCCACGCCGGGCGCCCCCCCCTGGCTCCTGAGCGGCTCGGGGTGGTGTTCGGCACCGGCATGGGGGGGCTCGCCACCCTGCAGGAGCAGCTGACGGTGCTGCGGGAACAAGGCCCCGGTCGGGTGAACCCGCTGACGGTGCCGATGATCATGCCCAACGCGGTGGCCGCCCAGATCGCCCTGTTTCTGGGGGCCCGGGGACCGCTGGAGGCGCCGGTGTCGGCCTGCGCCACCGGCGCCGATGCCATTCTCTGGGGAGCCCGGCTGCTGCAGCAGGACCTGGCCGATGCCGTCGTGGTCGGCGGCTGCGACGCCCTGCTCAATCGCGCCGGCATGGCGGCCTTCGGGGCCATGCGGGCCCTGGCCGCCGGCGACGGCCCCCCGGAGGAGGCCAGCCGCCCCTTTGATCAGCACCGCTGCGGCTTCGTCATGGGGGAGGGCGCCGCAGCCCTGGTGCTGGAGACCGCCGAACGGGCCCGGGCGCGCATGGCTCCGGTGCATGGCTGGCTGCGAGGAGGAGCGGTCAACGCCGATGCCCACCACATCACCACCCCCCAGCCGGAGGGCCGCCAGGCCGAACAGGCGATGCGCCAGGCCCTGGAGCAGGCCGGCGTCAGTCCGCACGATCTGCAGCTGGTCAAAGCCCATGGCACCGGCACCGTGCAGGGGGACCACGCCGAGGCCCTGGCGCTGGGTCGCCTTTTCGCCGACGCCGAGGGCCCGCGCCCCTGGGTGCTGGCGCCGAAGGCGGCGGTGGGCCACCTGATCGGCGGAGCCGGCGCCCTCGAGGCGGTGCTCACGGTGCTCTGCCTGCGGGAGGGACTGGTCCCCCCCCAGCGCAACTGCCCCCATCCGGACCCCGCCCTGCCCCTGCCAGTGCCCCGGTCGGTCAGCCGGCTGGAAGGCCCGACGAAACTGGCCATGGCCAATGCCTTCGGCTTCGGGGGGAAGAACGTGGTGCTGGTGTTCGAGGGGCCGGGATGACAGCGGCATAGCGCTGGCGCAGGGCGGCCATGAGGTCGTCCGTCCCCCCCCACAGGAGGGGATCCAGGCCTGGAGTTTCCCGGGCGATCACGGTCATCGCCGGAGAGCGCAGCCTTTCGATCACCTGCAGCAGCAGGGGCCCCTCCCGGGGTGGGCGGACAAAGTTCAGCTGGCGGATGGTGAGCACCCAGGGCACCAGCGGGCGCTGCTGGCCATGGAGCCGGTGCACCAGGGCGGCATCGATGCCGCTGGGCGGCAGGCGCAGACCATCGGCACTGCGGAAGACCCCCTGCAGGAGCAGCGGACCCACCAGAGGCAGGTCGTTCAGCAGCAGCCGCGCCCCTGCTGGCAAGGGCTCTGCCCGACGATCCAGCAGCACACGCACCCCCAGGGCCTGCAGCGCCCGACGAGCGCTGCGGTGGCTGCGGCGCTGGGCCCGGCGATGGCAGCCCAGCAGCCCCCAGCCCAGAGCCAGCACCTGGTGGCCGGCGGCCTGGGCCAGTCCGGAGAGCCGCCCGGCCACCGCCAGGGGCCCCGGGCTCTGCACGGCGTCCTCCTGCTCGAAGTGGGGGGCCACAGGAAAGAGGCTGGAGAAGGGGAAATAGCCGTCGAAGTTGCCGTTCACCTGCGTGGTGTCGATCAGATGGCGATAAAACCGGCGGAACAGATCGCGGTCGGAGGGCTGGGGATCGCGCCAGAACCCATCCAGGGGCTGCTGATCAGCCAGACCCTCGAGGTTGAAGAACGCCTGGCCCAGCACCTTGAGGGGAACGGCGTGGAACAGGGCCTGCAGCCCCACGGAGCTGTTGACGGTGATCAGTCCCCGGCAGCTGGGGTGGGTGAGGATCGGCGCCAGGGGGGCGTCGTGGAAGTACAGCACCCGGGCGGCCACTCCGGCCGCAGCCGCAGCCCTGGCGATCAGTCGCCCGTAATGGTGGTAACCACGATCGCGGGGATGGTGCTTGAACACCAGCCGCAGATCAGCGGGGGCGTTGCGGGCGAAAGAAACGATCAGGTCACGGATGAAGGGCTCCATGCCGGTGAAGGGCGAACCCATGGTGATCTGCGTGTCGGTCGACACCTGCAGGGGCACGAGCATGAACGGCGTCCCGTCCAGGACGCTTTGGCGCAGCGATGCCTGACTGAGCGGGTACACCAACCCCCGCAGCACGCCGATGTACTGACAGAGAATGTCGCGGGGGGTGGGCTGAAGCTTGTGGGCCTGATCCAGGATGCGGTAACGGCTGAAGCAATGGAGGATGAAGATCGGCGGTTTCCAGTAGCGCCGCCAGCGCACACCTGCCTCTCGGCGGGACTGGGGAATGACATCGACCGGAGGGAGTGAACGATAAAAATCGACGGGCTGGTTGAGGTTGGAGCGGCAGTTGACGCGCATCCGCTCCAGGGTCACATAGTTGGGTCGGGCATAGCCAAGCTCGAACACCCAGCCATCGATGGGCCGATCGGCCTGCAGCTCCTCGATCAGCTCCAGGGCCAGCCGATGGGGCTCGATGAAGTCTCCATACATGAACACATGGCGGATGCCATGGGTCTCGATCAGCTCCTTCAGGAAGGGTTTGAGCTCCGCCAGGGGCCCCGCGAAGGGAACACGCTGATGGCGGGCGAAGCCGAATTCCTGCAGGGGAAGCATCAACTTCAGCACCGGCACCCCCCGGCCCTCGAGGTGCCGGGCCAGCCGGGCAAAGAACAGGCCCAGGGGTCCCATGAGCAGCAGCACCGGACCTTCGATGGGGATGGGCTGCAAGATCGCCGGGCCG
>CAZWFG010000193.1:0-3903 GCA_964632245.1 uncultured Synechococcus sp.
GCTGAGCATCCTGATCGTGCTGGCAGGGGTGGTGAGCCTGGTGGGACTGCAGGTCGAGAACCTGCCTCCGATCGCCCCCGGCAAGGTCACCGTGCGGGCCACCTACCCCGGCGCCGGCGCCGAGGTGGTGGAGCAAGGGGTCACGACCCTGCTGGAACGGCAGCTCAATGGGGTGGAACGGCTGGACACGATCCGCTCCAGCAGTTCCGCCAGTGGCAGCAGCATCGAGCTGACCTTCGCCGAAGGCAGTCCCGAACTCAATCAGATCAACGTTCAGAACGAGGCCAGCCTCGTCACCCGCCAACTGCCCCAGCCGGTGATCCGCCAGGGGCTGCAGGTGCGACGCACCAGCACCGATCTGCTGATGGTGCTCAGCTTCAGCGACAGGGAAGGGCGGTACAGCCAGATCTTCATCAGCGACTGGGTCGATCGCACCCTGCGGGATGCCCTGCTGCGGCTACCGGGCATCGGCGAGGTGACCCTCACCGGCGCCGGCGATCTCGCCTACCGACTCTGGCTCGATCCCCAGCGCCTCGAACGGTTTCGGCTCACGATACGGGATGTGGGCGAGGCCCTGGCCCGGGAGAATGTCCTGGCGGCCCTGGGTCAGGTGGGCGATGCCCCATCGCCCGAGTCGCAGGCCTACACCCTGCCCCTGCGCATGGAGGGCCGGCTGCGGAGCGTCGAAGAACTGGAAAACCTGCTGATCAGCCCGCTGGGGGGAGGCAACAGCGTCAGGTTGCGGGATGTGGGCCGGGTGACCCTGGGCCAGGACAGTTACGCCACGAAAGCCATGGACCTGGGGGGGCGACCGGCGGTGGCGCTGTCCATCTACCAACGTGATGGCAGCAACGCCCTCGACCTGAGCCATGAGGTCGAAACCCTGCTGAAGCAGGTGGAAGCCGATCTGCCTCCGGGGCTGCGGGTGCAGACGATCGTCAATGTCGCAGACACCGTCCGGGAAAGCATCGACCAGGCCATCGAAGCCCTCAGGGACGCCATCCTGCTCGTCTTCGCCGTGCTGCTGCTGGGCCTGGGAAACCTGCGGCTGGCCTTCATCACCGCCCTGGCGGTGCCAGTCTCCCTGCTGGGGAGTTTCACCCTGCTGCGTCTCACGGGTGGCTCCATCAACACCCTGACCCTGTTCGGACTGGTGCTGGCGACGGGGATCGTCGTCGACGACGCGATCGTCGTGAGCGAAGACATCGGCCGACGGATCGGCCTTGGTGAGGCGCCCCTGCGGGCCGCCCGCGATGCCATGGAAGAGATCAGCGGAGCTGTGATCGCCACCTCCCTGGTGCTGGTGGTGGTGTTCCTGCCGGTGCTGATCATTCCGGGGTCCGTCGGGCGGCTGTACCAGCCGATCGCGGTGGTGATCGGCTGCTCGATTCTGTTGTCGATGGTGAACGCCCTCAGCTTCACTCCCGTCAGTGCGGCCCTGCTGCTGGCCCGCCAGCAGGACCACGGGGATCCCGCATGGCTGGCAAGGCTGCAACGGTTCTGCAGCCGCACAGCTCGGGTGCTCGACAACCTGCAGGGCCCGTATCTCAACACCCTGGATCGGGTGCTCGCCCGCCCCCGGGTGATGCTGGTCGCCCTGCTGCTGGGCCTGGTGCTGACCGGCCTGGGCCTGCAGCGCCTGCCTACCGCCTTCATTCCCCAGGAAGACGATGGTCAGATCCGTGGGGTGCTGGTGCTGCCGGAGGGGGCATCGTTGGCCCGGACCCAGTCCGCCATGGAACGCCTGCGGGCCGTGGTGGCCGAGGAGCCACTGATCAGAACCGGCAATTTCTATGCCGGACGGTCGTTTGGGGACAGTGCCCCCAACAAGGGGGTGTTCTTCCTGCGACTGGTCGCCCTGAGGGACCGGCAGAACGGCGCGGGTGGGAACAGCACCGCCGCCCTGCTCGACGCCCTCACGCCGAAACTCACGAAAGCCCTGCGGGGAGCAGGACGGGTGACGCTGAGCCAACCTCCCCCGGTGCGCGGCTTCGGCTCCGAAGGAGGGATCGAGGTGGAACTGCTGGATGTCAGTGGAGGCCAGCTGAGCCTGGCGGCGTTTGCTGAAGAGGCCAACCGCTTTGCCCGCGAGGCGGAAGCCACAGGACGATTTCAACGGGTCGGTACCCGCTTCAATGCCGACGCCCCATCGCTGCTGGTCATTCCAGACCGGGATCGACTGGCGGCCCTGGAGGTGAGCCTGCAGGATCTGGTCAGTGTGGTCGGGGACAGCTTCGGCGGCAGCTATGTGAACGACACCTTTGCCGAAGACCGGGTGCGGCGGGTCCAGATTCAGCTAGACGCCGAGGAGCGCAGCCGACCGGAGGACCTGCTGACCCTGAATGTGCGCAACCGGCGGGGCGACCTCATCTCACTGGCAAATCTGGTGCGGCTGGAGCCCTCCACGGCCCCCACGTCGATCCAGCACAGTGGGCTGCACCGATCGATCACCCTGCAGGCCCTGCCAGCGCCAGGGATCAGCAGCGGAGAGGCCATTGCCACCCTGGAGCGGCTGCAGGCTGAACGCAACGTGCCGGTGACGGCGCTGAACTTTGCAGGACTGGCCAGGGAAGAGCGCCAGGCCAGCGGGCGCACCTGGGCCCTCTTCGGCATGGGGTTGCTGGTGGTGTATCTGCTGTTGGCGGCGCTCTACGAAAGCCTGCTGGATCCACTGGTCATCCTGATCACGGTGCCCCTGGGGCTGCTGGGGGTGGTGCTCACCCTCGGGGCACGGGGGCTGTTCCTTGATGTCTACGGCCAGGTGGGCATCCTTGTGTTGATCAGCCTGACCGCCAAGAACGGAATCCTGATCGTCGAATTCGCCAACCAGCGCGTCCGCGAAGGCATGGTCGTGGCGGCGGCCATCAGGGAAGCGGCGCGGCTCAGGCTGAGGCCGATCCTGCTCACCGCCGTGGCCTCTCTGACAGGCTTTCTGCCCCTGGTGCTGGCGCGGGGAGCAGGGGCCGCCAGCCGCATCAGCATCGGCAGTGTGGTGTTCGGTGGTCTGCTGGTCTCGACCCTGCTCAGCCTGTTCGTGGTGCCGGCGATCTACGAACTCGTCAAGATCTGGGAGACCGGTGACAGACGAAGAGTTGGTTAAGACGCCTTCAACCGGGGGCGAGGCTCAGCAGCATTCAGACAGCACTCCCGCTTCAACGTGCGCAGCCGCACCTCCGACTCGAGCACCACTGTCAAATCACGTCCCACGAAGAGGGCCGCCACCGCCTTCCCAAGTGAACTGCAGTTTGAAGACAGCACCCTGCGGGCAGCGGCCTTCGTGCTGTTCCGACGGCTCATCGGCAGCGGTCTGTCGCCGGAGGCCGCGGCGACCCTGCTGACAGAGCGTCTGCATGGCCAGCTGCTGCTCGAGTTGCAGACGGATCTCGAATGCCTGCGCGAGGCCCAAGCGGATCGCTGAGACCAATAAAAAAGCCCCCGCATCCGCGGGGGCTGAATTCATCCCCTCCCTGGGGGAGAGACAACCAGGGAATCTGGTTCAGCCGAACTTGCCGGCAGTGGAAGCGATCAGGAAGGCCGCGTAGGTGATGAAGTAGCCCACGGTGAAGTGAGCGAGACCAACCACACGAGCCTGAACGATCGAGAGAGCCACCGGCTTGTCACGCCAGCCAACCAGGTTGGCCAGAGGGGTGCGCTGATGCGCCCACACGATGGTCTCGATGAGCTCCTGCCAGTAGCCCCTCCAGGAAATCAGGAACATGAATCCGGTCGCCCAGATCAGGTGCCCGAAGAGGAACATCCAGGCCCAGACAGCCAGGTTGTTCGATCCAAAGGGGTTGTAGCCGTTGATCAGCTGGGAGCTGTTGAGCCACAGGTAATCGCGGAACCAGCCCATCAGATAGGTGCTGGATTCGTTGAACTGAGCCACGTTGCCCTGCCAGATGG
>CAZWFG010000194.1:0-3895 GCA_964632245.1 uncultured Synechococcus sp.
CAGATGGAGTAGATGAGCTGCACCTCGGCCTTGCGGGCGAGGCCGGCGGCCACCAAGGCCTTGGCCACGTAGCGGGCGGCGTAGGCGGCCGACCGGTCCACCTTGGTGGGATCCTTGCCCGAGAAGGCACCACCGCCGTGGCGGGCATACCCGCCGTAGGTGTCCACGATGATCTTGCGGCCGGTCAGGCCGGCATCCCCCTGGGGACCACCGACCACGAACTTGCCGGTGGGGTTGACCAGAAAGCGGGTGGTGTCGCGCTGGGGCCGCAGGGTCAGGTCGGAGGTGGCGGGTTCGACCACGTGGGTCCACAGGTCTTCGGCGATGCGTTCCCGCAAGCCCTTGTCATCGCTGATGCCGTCGATGACCGCCTCGTGCTGGGTCGAAATCAGAATGGTGTCGATGGCCACCGGCTGGTCGTTCTCGTACACGACGCTGACCTGGGTCTTGCCGTCGGGCAGCAGGTAGCCCAGGGTGCCGTCATGGCGCACGGCGGCCAGCCTTCGGGCCAGGCGGTGGGCCAGGCTGATGGGCAGCGGCATCAGTTCGGGCGTCTCGTCACAGGCGTAGCCGAACATGATCCCCTGGTCCCCGGCCCCGACCTTGTCGAGGGGGTCCCCTTCGTGGTCATCGGCCTCGTCGACCCCCTGGGCGATGTCGGGGGACTGCTGGTCGAGGGCCACCAGCACCGCGCAGCTGTGGGCATCGAAGCCGCCGGCGCGGGCGCCGCTGTAACCGATGCTGTCGATGACCTGACGCACCAGGGTGTTGAAATCGACCCTCGCCGTGGTCGTCACCTCTCCCGTGATCAGGCAGAGGCCGGTGTTGACCACCGTCTCGCAGGCCACGCGGCTGGCGGGATCCTGGGCCAGAAGGGCGTCGAGGACGGCATCGCTGACCTGGTCACAGATCTTGTCGGGATGCCCCTCAGTGACCGATTCCGAGGTGAAGACGTAGCGACCCATTGGGGAGGACACAGACGGCCGGAAGACTACCTCGCAACCAGCTGGCTCCAGTCGTTGAGGTGTCCGTGGCTACCGGTGAGGACCGGCTCGGGTCGCCAGCCCCCGGTGTAGGCCAGGCTCCAGGCCAGCCCGGCTTCGGACGCGACCTGCAGATCATCGGCGGCATCCCCCACAAGGCCGGTGGTCTCGGGTTGGCACCCCAGCTGTCGACAGAGCAGCAGGGCGGCCTGCGGGTCGGGCTTGTGGGGAGGAGCGTCACTACCTCTCACCGCATCCACCAGATCCCGCAGGCCATGCCTGACAAGAAAGGATTCGAGGCTGGCCTCGCGGTCGTTGCTGAGCACAGCGATGCGGACACCCCGGTGTCGCAACCGCTGGAAGAGATCGGTGAGCCCGGTGGTGGGTGGGGTGCGCCGGCTCTTCAGGGGGCCAAGCCGCAGATCGGCTGTGGCCAGGGCCTGCTCTGCCCAGCGTCTGCCCTGATGCCAGCTGTGGCCTTCACTGCTGAGGGCTGAGGCGATGGCAATCAGGTTGTCGTGGCGGCTGGCGACGGAGGTGCAGCCGGCAGGGTCGAGGTGGCCCCCGTGGATGCCGCTGATGCGTTCCAGCAGCTGCCTCAACCCAGCACTCCCCTGCGCCAGGGCCATGGCTTCCTCCACCCTTGCCTGGGCCAGATCATGCAGATAGGACTGGCTGTGGCAGAGGGTGCCGTCCTTGTCGAAGATGACGGCCTCGGTGAAGCCGAGGTCCCGATCCGCCAGAGCCAGACGAGCCAAGGGACGTCAGTCGACGGTCACGCCCATCGGGTCACTGTCATCCGACTGCTCAAGCAGCATCTGCTTGTAGCGCGCAGCCATCTCCTCGGCGTTGTCGAACACCTTCTGGGGATCGGTGAGCATGTCGCCAGGTTCGGGCTCCAGGGCTTTGGTGGACAGCGAGATGCGACCGCGCTCAGCATCGAGGTCGATGATCATCACTTTCATCTGATCGTTGACGTTGAGCACGGTGTGCGGCGTCTCGATGTGTTCGTGGCTGATCTCGGAAATGTGCAGCAGGCCGCTGACACCACCGATGTCGATGAAGGCGCCATAGGGCTTGATGCCACGAACGGTGCCGATCACGACTTCGCCGACCTCGAGACGGTTCATCTTGCGCTCCACAAGGGCGCGACGATGGCTGAGCACCAGGCGGTTTCGTTCTTCGTCCACCTCAAGGAACTTGAGGGGGAGGAAGTCGGCGACCAGGTCTTCCTTCGGCTTGCGGGTGCTGATGTGGCTGCCCGGGATGAATCCCCGCAGTCCCTCGACCCGCACCAGTGCACCGCCGCGGTTGGTGGCAAAGACCTCGCTGTAGATCGTGGCGTCTTCTTTCTGCAGCTGCCGCACCCGTTCCCAGGCGCGCTGGTACTCGATGCGACGGATCGAGAGGGAGAGCTGGCCGTCTTCGTTCTCCTCCGTAAGGATGAAGAACTCGCGCACCTCCCCGGGCTCCAGCACGTCTTCAAGGGTTTCGACCCGGTTGATCGAAACCTCCTGCAGAGGCATGAAGGCGGCGGTCTTGGCGCCGATGTCGATCAGGGCCCCCTTGGGCTCGAGGTTGAACACGGTGCCGGTGACCACGTCACCAGGCTTGAAGTGGTAGTCGTACTTGCTCAGCAGCGCCGCGAACTCGTCGAGGGTGAACCCGACATCGTCCTGGGACCTGCGGCGTTCCTGCTGTCCTTCCTCGGCGGCAGGAACGGCCACGAACTCCTCCTCTTCAAAGCCCCCGGTGTCCAGTTCGGCCTCCAGAAGCTCTGGATTGGCGGCTACGGCATCGGCTGCGTCGTCGGCGCTGCTGGGGCTGGCGCCGGGGCTGGAGGTGGAAGTCAGGGTCATTGGCGATCGGCGGCCTGCCACGGGGCAGGAGGAAAGGATCTGCGCCGGTGTCCGCCGGGCAGCGCAGCAATCCTCAACTCTATCAGCCGATTCCCGCCAGTTCTGGCGGTGTGCTGCCGTCCTGCTGCAAGCTGGCCAGGGTGGCCATGAAGTCGCCCACGCCGCGGAACTGGCCATAGACCGAGGCGAACCGCACATAGGCCACCTCGTTCAGCAGGCGCAGTTGCTGCAGCACGAGATCACCCAGCTCCTGGCTGCTGATGTCACGCAGCTGGCGTTGCTGCAGCAGAAGTTCGATGTCGTCGACCAGGAGCTCAATCCTGGCGGGGTCCAGACCTGTTTTTTCGCTGGCCCGCAGAAGGCCGTGAAGCAGCTTGGAACGGTTGAACACCTCCCGGTTGCCATTGCGCTTGATCACCACGATCGGCATGGTCTCCACCCGCTCGTAGGTGGTGAATCGATGCTCACACTGGAGGCATTCGCGACGGCGACGGACGCTGCGCCCAGCCTCGGCCGAGCGTGACTCAAGCACCCGGCTGTCGCTGTGCTGGCAGGAGGGGCACTGCAAGGGAGAACGATGCTCGTCGTGGACAGTGTAAAGAATGAGCCTCTGTTTGAGAAGGCCTGGTCTTTTGGACGAAAAAAACCACCCCCGAGGGGGTGGTGGCCAGCACTGTCTGTCGGGACAGGCCTGGGTTCACTTGCCGATTTTGGGAGGATCCCTCAGGGCGACAGCGAAGAAGAGGGTGCCCAGGGTGAGGGCAAGGATCAGGATGTAGGCGAAGCTTTCCATGGGCGAGGGGCTCGGTGGAGATCAGCTGAGCGGAGTGCCTGCCGGAGGCACGTATCCCTCGGGCAGCCTGCGGGTGGACCGGTCTCCGAGCTTGGCAAAGAGACCGAACTCAACCTGCTCACCCAGGTCAGGGTCGATACCCGCGAACACGTCACGGAACAGGGTGCGGGCCCCGTGCCAGATGTGCCCGAAGAAGAAGAGCAGGGCGAAGCAGGCGTGGCCGAAGGTGAACCAGCCGCGCGGTGAGCTGCGGAAGGTGC
>CAZWFG010000195.1:0-3885 GCA_964632245.1 uncultured Synechococcus sp.
ACGATGGGCGAGTGTCGAGAGGTGGAACTGTTCAGATCCTGCAGATTGTGTCTGGGTTGAGGTGGCCGGGCCTTTAACCATTAGGGCTCCTGATCACCACCAGGGGCACCGCGGCGGGTCTGGGCAGTGTCGCCACGGCGGCAAGGGCTGACGCAAGTCGGCGTTGCCGACCCTTGCCTTGCCGTGGCCCATGCCCAGCCGTTCCGTCGCGGCGCTCTTCTGGCGTCTGCTTTCCATGGCTGTCTCCACCTTCCACGATCCAGGCAACAGCGATCCGTTCGCCGTTGCTGATGCCGCCCTGCAGCGGTTGTTGCAGATCCTTGCGGCCCATCGCCAGCGGCCGTTGCTGCGGCGCTGGATCGATCATCCCTACGGAGAAGAGGAGATCACGTTGCTGGAGGAAGAGGTGATCCCGGCCCTGCTGCGGCTCAAGGAGCGGGTCGATGCGATCGATGACGAGCTCGAGCAGGCCTATGAGCGGGGCTATGAGGCCCACAGGCTCGATGAGGAAGAGCGGGCGGAGGAGCTCGCGCAACACCGCTACGAGTTCAGCCTCTGAGGCGTTCTGCCTGGGGGCCTCAGGCCCGGCGGCGGCCGGGCTTTTGCCTCACAGTTCGGGCTGCGCTGGAAAACGCTCCGCTGCGGCCCCCTTCAGTCTGGCTCCGGGTGTCAAGGCTGACACAAGCGACCCGGCTGGTGGACGTTGGCTCCGCTGCGCTGCGCATCAGGTGGTGGGTCGGCCTTGACACCCTCCGCCAGCCCTGCGGTGTCCTTCGCTGCGCTCACCGTGGCCCCTTCCTTCTCCAGCTGGTCCACCTGCGATCTCGATGATTGGTGCTGCACCCTTGAAAACCACTTCCCCGGCAATCGTTACCTCATCCCCCTGCTCAATGCCGAGCTGAATCGGCGGTGGGCAACCATGCCGCCGGTGGTGGTTGATCCAGAGCTTGAGGCCATCATTCCCTTCTGAGGTCACGGCCCCATTGGCCCCCGGGTGTTCCCCGGGGGCTGTTGTGCTGTCTCCACCACGGGCGATGGGCGGCCATGGCGGCTGCAGCGAGGGGTCCCCCCAGGCTGCGCCAGGTGCTCACGCTGGCCAGGGCTGACGCGAGTCGCTCCGCGACCCTGGCCAGCGCTGCGCGCCCGCGCTGCTTTCTGGGGGTCCCTCGCTTCCACCGTCATGGCCGCACCCCAAGGTCCCGTCTGCGAGCTGCGCCTGCTCACCATCCACCGCTACACCCCCGGCAGCACCAAAGGTGGCGCCATGCCCTGCCAGGTTGAGCACCTCGGCCGTCACGGCAAGCTGGTCAAGCGTCAGCGCTTCATTCCGGCCGAGCGGGCCTATGCCTTTGCCCGCAAGCTGCAGGGCACTGCCGGCTGCACGGTCTCGGTCTGCTGAGCCTGCGGGCTCAGGCCCGGCCGTTGGCCGGGCTTAATCCAGCAGTGACGCAAAACTCAAGCCGCATCTCTTTGATAGCGAACGGCATGTCAGGACTCCGGAAGTGACCTTTCAACATCTGTGTACAGTGTCAAGATGTAAGGGTGTGGGCCGAAGCCACTTGTGATCCATCTAATGAGCCAGGCAGGTGTATCCGTGTTTCAACGGTTGCATACTCAGGTGCTTGCTGGTACTTCAAGGGGCGAGTGCCGTCTTTCATCTGAAAAGGTGGAGCATCTTGAAGTTCGCCTTGTCAATAACTTGGACAAATGGGAAGGAGGGATCTATTACAGAGATAAGCTTCTGGCGCCATTTGCCCTTGGCGCTTTTCATGGTTACGGTTCCGTGATTTGGAGTGTCCCGACAAAATATCAATCCAGAGACAGTGGAGAGGCGATTCGGTTTTCTGGGGCCACCCCGACACGAGGAACCGAGGAAAAATCAACAGCAGACAAATACCTGTTTGCAGGGCTTGGCAGATTCCTCTACTACGGTTCTGCCTCGATACCGGGCCTTGAGCTGCGCTACACGCCACAGGGCCTAAATATCATCAGAGCAGGTGAAGGGTTCTGGGTGATTGGACGGCATTGCATTGACAGGTTCGTCTTCTAACGGACCGTAAATGTCACACGGACATAGCGTCGTGCCACTGGTCTCGTGTTGACACCGCCATCCATGCGAAAAACCGTACGAATAAGATACTCTCCAGACTCTGGAAGTCTTATCCCCAGCTGATCACCTGGGGAGCAGTATGTGTTGCCTTGACACCCAAGCTCACGACCTGAGGGCGACACAGCAGACCAGGTGTAGACGTCATTTCCCAAGATCCAGAGCCGTTGGCCCTTTGACATTTGCAATGAAAATGTTTTGGCTCCTCTTTCGATAAAGCCTGTCCAGGCCCCAGAATCAGAGCCGCCTGCAAACTGGATAGGAGTTTGGGCGAGCGATGGTGGCGCCAAGGCAATCAACGGAATTGGCGTAAGCCATAAGCAGCGAGCTGCAGCCCCCAGAAGAACGAGCGTTGCTCGCCCAGCCACTGTCAGCTGCATGGGATTTCTCCCCAAATCAGTCGCTTCCGGTCTTGAGATGGAAGAACGCAGCGATCTTTCATGATTCGACCGTCAGCGCCAACTGACCATCCAATCCCAAATTCCCACATGTAAAACACAACACTACCAACGTCGGTACATGCTGACTGTAAAGCGTCAGAATAGGACTTGACAAGAAGAGGACTGCTCATGATTCGATCATTCGCTTTTGCGGCAACGTCAGTTGCCTTTCTGCGAGACCATAAAGTATTGAGATTGAACCATAGTCGTTTCTGCCTGCCTGGGACTGGAGAGCCTGCAGCCGCGTCAGCCTCCTGTGGAGATTCAATAAGGACATCCTGAATGTCGCCACCTTTTCTGCTCTCGACATCATCTTGAATCCTGTGAATAGCACTAAGACACCATCTGTCATTGATGGCATCATAGGCATTGACTCTTTCTTGACTCAATGCTGCCGGTGCCAATAGCGGCAATGCAGTGAAAGCAAGCAGGAGCGCTAGCCGCCTGCCGCTATGCAGGACGTGCCTGCTGCAATGGCCCTCTGTCCCCGTCAACGATCTTGAAGCAGTGATGATGCTGGTAATTTAGGGCTTGACCAGGTTTCGCAAGAAGCCTCGCTGCAGAGTCTCGACTTAGCCCCTGATTGCCAGATTCGTCTTTGCATTTGCACGAGCAATATTAAGCATCCCTGCTTCTCAGGTGCAAGAAAATCGCAGAGTCGACAACCCTGGAATTTTCATCAATAATGCGGGCGTCCATCCCCTCACCTGCGTCCACCGAGGCAGTCTGCCCCCGTGCTCGCTGTGGCCAGGGCTGACGCAAGTCGTGCGGCTGCGCGGCACGACCCTGGCCGTCGCTGTGCGCGGGGGCCTGCGCTCGGTGTTGTTCGCAGGATGGGCGATGGGCGCCATCAAGCACTGGTTGCATCAGATCCAGATCGAGGCGGCGGCCGAGCCGTCGTGGCCTCAGCCTGAGGCTGGTGGTGGTGGCCTGGCCGTCGTTGAGGCTGCATCTGCTGCCGCGGTCGATGGGGCCGCTCTTGTGTGCCCGGTGGATCCGGTCGAGGCGTGGCTGGGGCAACCCATCCGCTGGCTGGTGTGAGCCATTGGCCTGGCTCCGCTGGGGCCAGGCCTGCTCAGCGGCCTGTGGCCGCTTGGCGGCGGTGGCGGCAACGCCGCTTCCCCAGCGGCAGGCCTGATCGCTCGATCCTGCTGGCTGGGTGCTTTGGCCTCGGTGTGCATGGGCTTGTGGACCTGCTCCTTCACCGGCGGCAGGACGGCAGACGCCTCGCGCTTCACTGCAGCAGGAGGCTTCTCTCCCACCTCTCCGGCAGTGGCCTCCGGTCCTTCACCAGGAGTTTCATCTGCCACCACCGCCTCCGTCTCCACAACCGGCTCC
>CAZWFG010000196.1:0-3869 GCA_964632245.1 uncultured Synechococcus sp.
GGGGGGTCTCAGCACCAACTGGCATCAGCTGCGGGCGGTGGTGCGTCCGGGCCTGCGCCTGGCCACCCTCGGCTCCCTGGCCTGTGCCCTGCTGCTGATGCTGGCGGTGCTGGCGCTGGAGGCCGCTGCCCCAGGTCTGCTGCCCATTCCTCCTGGTCCCGGCCCGGCCCTGTTCGTGGGTGCGATGCTCTGCAGCACCGACGCTTCGGCGGTGCTGGCGGTGCTGCGGCCCCTGGCCGATCGCCTCCCCGGCCGCCTCATCGATCTCATCGACTGCGAGTCGGCCTTCAACGACCCCATGGCGGTGGTGCTCGCTGGGGTGGCCCTGGCCCTCAGCGCCGGCCAGACCACCGACGGCGCCACCCTCATCAGCGACATGGTGCGCCAGTTCCTGATGGGAACGATGGTCGGCTTCCTCGGGGGAAGCCTGGCCAGCCGTCTGCTCGACACCGATCCCGAAGGCGTTGATCCCTCCAGCCAGGCCGTGGTCAGCCTGTCGGTGCTGCTGCTGCTCTTCGGCGGCACCACCCTGATCGGCGGCAGCGGTCTGCTGGCGGCCTACATCGCCGGCCTTGTCATCGGCAACAGCGACAACCTTGATCCCCGGGCTCTGGAGCAGGCCTATGGCGGCTATCTGAAACTCTCGGAACTGCTGTTGTTCTTGTGTATGGGCCTTGTCGTCACCCCGGTGGCGGTGGTGCGGATGGCGCCCTGGATCGTGCTGCTGTTCGGGGCTCTGCAGCTGGTGCGGCTGCTGGCGGTCAGTCCGCTGCTGGGCACCCTGCTGAGCCGTGGGGAGGTGTTCTTCGTCGGTCTCTGCGGCCTGCGTGGGGCCGTGCCCATTGCCCTGGCGATCCAGGCGGCGGCGCGGAGCGACGAGGTGGGCACCTGGGGTCTGCTGATGCCTCCCCTGGCGCTGGGGGTGGTGCTGCTCGGGCTGCTGGTCCAGGGCACCGGCCTGGTGCCGCTCGCCCGGCGGCTCGGGCTAGCGTCCACGCCTGCCGACTGAATTCACCGTGCGACTGCTGCTGCTGGGCTGCACCGGGCTCGTGGGCCGCGCCCTGGTGCCCCTGCTGGCCGAGGCCGGCCATGAGCTGGTGGTGGTGAGTCGCCGCGCGGCCGTGCCCGCCGCCGGCCGGCTGCTGCAGCTCGATGTGCTCGATCCCGCAGCCTGGGCGGCTGATGGTCCGCTGGCGGCGGCCGTGGCGGCGGCCGAGGGGGTGGTGAATCTGACCGGCGAACCCATCGCCGAGAAGCGCTGGACACCGGCCCATCGGGCCCTGCTGCGGGCCAGTCGGGTGGAGGTGACCCAGCGGCTGGCGGCCGCCATCGGCGCCGCCCCTGAGCCGCCGCAGGTGCTCGTCTCCGGGTCGGCGGTGGGTTATTACGGCACCTCTGCAGACGGCTGCTTCGACGAAGACAGCCCCTGCGGCAATGACTTTTTGGCCGAGCTCTGCCGCGACTGGGAGGCGGCGGCCCAGGCCGTGCCGTCGGCCTGCCGGGTCGTGCGGCTGCGCACCGGCATCGTGCTGGCGCCGGAGGGCGGTGCCCTCGGCCGCATGCTGCCGGTGTTCCGCGCGGGCCTCGGTGGTCCCGTGGGCAACGGCCGCCAGTGGATGAGCTGGATCGACCGCGGTGACCTCTGCGCCGTGATCGCCGAGGCCCTCACCAATCCGGCCTGGGACGGTGCCCTCAACGGCACGGCCCCCAACCCCGTCACGATGGCGGAGTTCTGCGCAACCCTCGGGCAGGTGCTGGCACGGCCCAGCCTGCTGCCGGTGCCTTCGCCGGTGCTGCAGCTGCTGCTGGGGGACGGGGCCCGGGTGGTGCTCGAGGGCCAGCGGGTGCTGCCGCGGCGGCTGCAGGCGCTCGGTTTCCGGTTCCGCTACCCCGAGCTCAGCGCTGCCCTCGCCGCTGCCACCAGCCCAGAACGCCGCTGACCAGGGCCGCCGCCATCAACACCCCGATGGCCGGGGTGAACAGGGGGTCCCACAGCCGCTGGAACAGCTGCAGCGGTCCATGCAGGCCGCGGCTCTCCAGCAGCACCGCCGCCATGAACCAGACAGCGCCGCCGATCACCAGGAACACATCGGCCACCAGCAGCCGGTCGAGCCAGAGCTTCAGCGGTCCGGTCATCGTGGTGGAGCGGCCAGGGCCTCCAGCATCGCCCGGGCCAGACGGTCGCTGCCGCCGCCGGGTCCCAGGCGCCGATCGCCTTCCAACCGGCAGCGGCTCCGCAGGTCTTCATCTGTGAGCAACCCTTGCAGCAGGGTCGCCGATGCGGCCAAGGTCGCCTCGGCCCCCACCGGCCCGGTGGCGCAGACCACCCCGGGCCCCAGCAGCCGCCGCTGGGCCTCGGCGAAGCCGGCCGTGAACTGCGGACCGCGCCCGGCCAGCTGCAGCACCGGGATGCCGAGGCCCGCCGCCTGCTCGCTGGCGGTGCCGGCCATGGCCACCACCACCCGGCTGCGGACCAGCAGCGGCGCAAACTGCCCCCAGTGGAGCTCCAGCCGCAGGTCGCCCCGGCGCAGCCCGAGGGGATGACCGCTGCGGTCCGCCTCCAGCTCCCACCCGCCGCGGTTGATCAGGGTCGCCAGGGCTTCGGCGGTGATGTCGGCCACCAGGGCCGCTGCGAAACGGCAGTGGTGGGCCGCGGGGGGCAGCCGCTCCAGCAGTTGCAGCATCAGGCCCAGGTTGTCGAGGGCTTCGGGCCGGCGGCTGCCGGGAAGCAGCAGCACCTGGGGTGGCGCCTCGGCGGCCGGGGTCGGCACCGGTTCGGCCCGCAGATGGTCCATGAAGGGATTGCCGAGGAAGCGCACCGGCCGCCGCAACTGGCCGCTGAGGTCTTCGGCCGTGAGGGCATCGCGGGCGAACACCGCCCGAAAGCGCCGGCTGGCCAAGCAGGGGCCGCAGGGCCAGGGCAGCCGCAGCTTCCCCTCGTAATGGCTCGAGTAGGCCACCAGGTAGGTGGTCACCGGCCGCCGGCAGCTCCAGGCCAGCAGCACCGGGATCACATCACCGATCACCACGAGCCCATCGGCGTGCCGGGCCGCCGACCAGAGGCGCCAGCTGCGGCCCAGCAGGTAAAGCACCTGCCCTTGCAGAACTTCGGTGAGCCGGCCGACGCCGCTGGTGTAACCGAGGCCGCCGGTGCTGTAGCTGCGGGTGTGCCCCAGCACCGGGATCTCGGCCCGGCGGTAGGGATCGCCATCGCCCACCAGGGGCACCGCCGCAACAGTGGCCCCTTGGCGGCGCAGGGCCTGGCCCAGCAGGGCGCCGCTGAGGTCCTCGCCGTGGCCGTTGCTGACCAGCAGCAGCCGCATCAGGCCAGCCAGCCCTGCAGCTTGACCATGGCGGGCCAGCCCGGACGGCGGCTGAGCCCGTCGGCCATCGATGCCGAGAGTTCCTTGGCCAGGTCGGGGGAAAACGCCATCAGACGTCGCACCAGATCGACATGTTCCCTCACCCCCTTGGCGCCGGTCTCGAGCATCGCCAGGGAAAGGTTGATGCGGGCCTGGGGATCCTGGGGGTTGAGCCTGACGGCGGTGCGCGCCGAACGCAGGGCCTCCGCAGGTTGGTCCAGCAGCAGCTGCAGCCAGGCGAGGCAGGTCCAGCCGGCGGCCTGCCGTGGAGCCTGCCTGGTGATCGCCTCGAAATCCTCCAGCAGGCCCGGCAGGGGGGCGCCGCTCTGGTAGCGGTTAAGGGCGTCCTGGAACAGGCCTTCGCCGGGAATCGTGTCCTGCTGGCTGGTCATGGGGCCGGATGGTCGTGACCTCAGGTTCCCACGGCGCCGGAGCTTCAGACCGCGAACGAACTGCCGCAGCCGCAGGTCTGGCTGGCGTTGGGGTTGGTGAAGTTGAAGCCGCCGC
>CAZWFG010000197.1:0-3822 GCA_964632245.1 uncultured Synechococcus sp.
AGGGCGTGGGCATCCCGCTGCCGCACCTCCAGCACACCGCCTCCGCTCGCCGCAGGGAACCACTCGCCCCCCTGGTAACCACTCACCACCCGGGCCGGCAGGCCGGCAGCCCGCATCAGCGCCGTGAAGGCGGCGGCATGGTGCTCACAGAACCCCAGCCGACGCTCAAAGAGAAAGTCGTCGAGCGGATGGACGGAATCCAGGGGACCGGGCTCGAGGCTGTAGCGCAAGCCGTGCTCCTGGAACCAGCGGCGGGCGGCCTCCGGCCGCTGGTTCGGCGCGAGGTGGGCCCAGGTCTGCCCCAGGGCCTGCAGGCGTGGATTGACCGCCGCAGGCAGAGCCCGGTCGAGACCATCCGGCGGCATCCGTCGCCAGGTCGTCCCGGCCGTCGGTTCGGCATCCTTGACCGGAACGAGCCTGAACCGGTACCGCCAGCGCCGGCTGCCGGAGCCGGGGGGGGTCTGCAGCTGTCCAACGGCGTCGATCTGCAGGGCCGCCGGACTGGGGTCACCGGCCCCGGGCCAGGGCAGTGCGGTCAGGTCGCTGGGTTCGCTGATCCACAACGGGCCGTGATCGCTGCTGCGGGGTCGGGAACGGGGGGGCGGCAACGGCGCCGCCGGCGCCGCCCACCAGCTGCGGCCGTCGCTGCGGTCCAGCACCAGCACCCGCCAATAGCGCTCGCGGGGTGGAGGGGGCGAACCGGGCAGCAGCACACGCAGGGCAAGGGCGTCGGAGCGCACCAACCGGGCCAGGCTGCCGGGCTCGAGGCGGTCCGACAGTCCGGTGGCCCCACTGCCCGAGGCCGTCGGCAGGGACCAGAGGGGGGGCAGCCGCGGCAACAGCAGAAACAGCGTCAGCACCAGAGGCAGGGCCGCGGCCGGCAGCAGCAGCGCCGTCCACGCGAGCCTCCGCGGCCGCAGCGGCGGCAGCGTCTCCCCCGCGAGAAGGGCTGCGAGAGCGAGCAACACGACCAGCATCTGCCCCAGGGCCGGCAGCAGGTCGGGGGCAAGCACCCCCTGGAGCGCCGTGAGCACCAGCAGCAGCAGCGCCGTGCGGCGACGGCGGTCGGGCCCCGCCCCCTCCTGCCGGGCCTCGAGCCACAGGAGCACCGCCAGCAGCAACAGCCCGAGCACCGCCGCCGCCAGCCACCGGTCACGGTCGCCCCAGGGGAACAGCAGCAGCCAGGGCAGCATTGGCAGGGGAGCCAGCCGAGCGGGCAGGGGCCGGCCCCACAGCAGCAGCACCACCGCCGGCACCAGCGCAGGCAGAAGGCCGGGGGGGCCCAGGGGGAGCTGCCACAGCATGAGCAGCAGCAGTGCCAGCTGCAGCAGGCGATCGGCCATGGTCATGGCGCCAGGGCCAGGGCCGCCAGGCAACGGTCGCGATGGCACCGGCCACGACCCGGTGGCTCGTCGATGCCATCCAGCCGCAGGCCATAGAGAACCCCCGCGCGATCGGCGTGCAGCACCGCCGCCGTCAGGGCCGCCAGGGCCTGCTCCCGCGGCAGGGCCGGATCCGGCAGCAACCACTGGGCCCCCTCACCCTCGCCGGCGAAACGGCGCCGCTGCCAGCCGCCCCCCCGGGCCAGCACCCCCCAGGCCACCCGCGCCAGACCATCCTCGGGACGGTGGGGCGCCAGATCCCACCAGTCCCCCTGCCCCTCACGATCGGTCCGCGGCGGGCACCACCGGCCCACCGGCCCCGGCAGCGGCGCTGGATAGACGAGCTGCTGCACCGGTGGTCGCCACACCCCCCAGCAGCGCAACAGCCCCAGCGGCGCCCACGACTCGACGATGATCGGCCCCGGATGCTGCAGCCCCCGCCTCGGCGATCGCCAGACGAGGCTCAGCCGCCCCTCCCCCGGATCGATGTCGACCCTGCGGGGCTGGGTCGGGAAGGGGTCGCGCAGCAGCCGCAGGCTCACGGCCCCGTGGCGACGGTGGGAGTGACTGAGCAGAGGGTATTGCAACGGTCTGTCGGCGAACCCCGGGGCAGGCTCACCGGCCCGCAACCGCAGCCCCCGCAGGTTCAGTGGGGTGAGCAGCAGGGCCAGCAGGAACAACCCCAGGCAAAGGCCCGCCAGCAACAGCGGGGCTGCGGCGCCACTGTTGAAGGCCAGCACCAGCAGCAGCAGACACACCAGCAACCAGCACCAGCCGAAGCGGCTCGGGACGACATAGATGTTGCGCAGGCTGAACTGCAGCTCGTCCGTGCAGCGAACCGGCGGGAATCGGCGCCGCTCAGCGGACGGCATCGACCTCCTCCAGCAGCTGCCGGCTGAGGCCATGGCCGGCCCCCACGCCCTGGCCTGCAGCAAGCCGATGGTCGACCACCGCCGGCAGCACGGCCTGCACATGCTCCGGTCGGACCCAGCCGTCCCCCTGCAGCAGCGACCAGGCGCGGGAGGCCGCCAGCAACCCCAGGCCGGCACGGGGGGACAGGGGCGCCCCCGGGGTATCGGACCGCCGGGTCCAGGCCAGCAGGTCGAGCACATAGCCGATGAGGGCGGGGCTCACCGGCTGGGCGGCACTGCGTTGCTGCAGGGCCAGCAGCGTGGCGGGATTCAGCAGGGGCACCAGGTCCCCCAGGGGCAGGGCCTCGCCAGCCAGCAGCCGGGCTTCGGCCTCACGGTGCGGAAAGCCCAGACTGAGACGCATCAGAAAGCGGTCGAGCTGGGATTCCGGCAGCGGCGCGGTGCCCGACTGGTCAAGACCGTTCTGGGTGGCGATGACGAAGAACGGTGCCGGCAGGGCATGGCTGACCCCATCGACGCTGACCACCCCCGACGCCATCGCCTCCAGCAGGGCGCTCTGGGTGCGGGGGCTGGCGCGGTTGATCTCATCGGCCAGCAGCACCTGCGCGAACAGGGGCCCCGGCCGGAAGCGGAAGCTGCCGGAGGAGGGGTCGAGCACATTGACGCCGATGAGATCGCCGGGCAGCAGGTCGCTGGTGAACGACTGACGCCGGAACGCAAGCCCGTGGCTGCGGGCCAGCGCCTCGGCCAGGGTGGTCTTGCCGGTCCCGGGCAGATCCTCGAGCAGCAGATGGCCGCGGGCCAGCAGGCAGGCCACCGCCAGGTTCACCTGGCGTTCCTTGCCCACCAGCACCTGCGACAGCTGACGCCGCAGCGCCGACAGCCCTGCGGCGGGATCGGCGACCATTCAGCGCTCCTGCAGATCGTCCAGCAGGTGGGCCAGCTGGAGAGCGGCATCTCTCACGGCCAACCGTTCCATGCCGGCGGCCAGGCCCACCAGCGGATCGGCGACGGGGTCGGCCCCGCGCAGGCGCGGCCCCAGCAGGCGCCAGAGGGCCCGCAGCACTGGGGGTTCCCCCGGCGGGTGCTGGCGCAGCAGCACCGCGGCACCCACCGCCACCGCCGCCTCGGCATTGGCGGTCTGGTGGTCATCGGCCGCCTGCGGGAACGGCACGAGCAACGCCGGGGTGGCACAGACGGCCAGTTCGCTGAGGCTGCCGGCCCCGGAGCGGCTGATGGCGAGATCGGCGTGCTGCAGCAACCCCGGCATCTCGTCGCTGAATGGGCGCTCGACGTAGGCCGGATGCTGCAGGCGGCCGGCCTCTGGATCCTGGGAACCGCTGAGGTGCACCACCCGACAACCGGCCGTCAGCAGCGGCGGCAGCGCCGCCCGCACCATGCGGTTGAGACCCACCGCCCCCTGGCTGCCACCGATCACCAGCAGCAGGGGGCCGTCCCCCTGCGGCACCCAGTCGGGGCAGGGGGCCGGCTGGAGGAAGGCCTGGCGGACCGGGGTGCCGGTAACCAGCGGTCGGCAGCCCGGCACCCGCGCGGCAGCCTGGGGCAAC
>CAZWFG010000198.1:0-3813 GCA_964632245.1 uncultured Synechococcus sp.
GGGCTGGGCCAGCTGTCCGCGGGCGTCGTCATCGGGGGTCGGCCGCTCCAGAAACGGCCGGGCCTGGTCGACCCCGTCGTTGAGCGGCAGCAGCGAGGACCCCAGCAATCGGCACAGGTCGAGCGCCCAGGGGCCATCGTCCGGCAGGGCCAGCCCCGCCGCCTGCCACAGGGGCTGCAGCCGCTGCAGCAGCTCTTCCGGGGGGAGTGCATGCAGCACCTGGCCATTCAGCCAGTTGAGCTTGTCCCAGTCGAAGCGGGCACCGGCCCGGTTCACCCGTTCGAAGCCGAACACCGTCGCCGCCTCGGCGAGGCTGAACCGTTCCCCCATCCCTTCGGGTGGGGACCAGCCCAGCAGGGTCATGTAGTTGGCCAGCGCCTCGGCGGTGTAGCCCATGGCCTTGAAATCCGACACCGAGGTGACGCCGTCGCGTTTTGACAGCTTGCGACCCTCGGCATTGAGGATCAGCGGCGTGTGGGCGAACTGCGGCAGCGGCAGCTCCAGCGCCTGGTACAGCAGCAGTTGCTTGGCGGTGTTGGCCAGGTGGTCTTCGCCGCGGATCACGTGGCTGATGGCCATGGCGGCGTCATCGACCACCACCACCAGGTTGTAGAGCGGATCCCCGATGGCATCGGCCGGGGCGCGGCGGGCGATCACCATGTCGCCCCCCAGGTCGCTGCCCTGCCAGCGCATCGGACCGCGCACCAGATCAGTCCAGGTGATGACGGCGTCGTCGTCGATGCGGAAGCGGATCACCGCCTCGCGACCCTCGGCTTGGTACGCGGCCTGTTGGTCAGCGCTGAGCTGGCGATGGCGGTTGTCGTAGCGGGGGGCCTGCTGGGCCTGGCGCTGGGCCTCGCGCATCGCCTCCAGCTCGCCTTCGCTGGCATAGCAGCGGTAGGCGTGGCCGCTGGCCAGCAGGCGGGCGATGGCGTCGCGGTGGGCTTCGATCCGGGCGCTCTGGATCACCGGCTCCTCGTCCCACTGCAGCCCCAGCCAGGCCAGACCCTCGAGGATGTTGGCCGTGAATTCGGGCTTTGACCGTTCGCGGTCAGTGTCTTCGATGCGCAGCAGAAACTTGCCGCCCTGATGGCGGGCGAACAGCCAGTTGAACACCGCCGTGCGGGCGGTGCCGATGTGCAGGGTGCCGGTCGGGCTGGGGGCCAGACGGACGCGGACGGAACTCACGCAGATTCAGGAGAACGGGACTGACGGGGCTCGAACCCGCAACTTCCGCCGTGACAGGGCGGTGCTCTAACCGATTGAACTACAGTCCCAGACGCGGAGGCTGGACCGGCGGACCGATCGGATCACCTCTGAATCCCCTTCAGGGGAACAATCACTATGGGCCTCTGGGGTGCCCTCCGTCAACCGGCGGGGGCCAGCCGGTCCAGTCGATCCAACTGGCCCACCAGCTCCTTCATCGACTGGGGATTGAGGGACTTCTGGGAGGTGGCCAGCAGTTCGCGCCCCAGCACGGTGCAGCCCAGATAGGCGAACTGCTGGCGCATGGCCACCAGCACGCGATGGCCCCCACCACCGCTGTGGCTGCCCAGGGCCACCGGCCGCTGCTGGAACAGCGCCCGGAAATCGGCACTGCGCACCGACAGCCAGGCGATGGCATTGCTGAGCACCGGCGGGATGGAGCCGTTGTATTCGGGAGCGCAGACGAACAGGGTGCGATGGCGCTGCAGGGCCTCCACGAGCTGCTCAAGCCCCGGCCCGGGGTCCTGATCGGGGACGGTGGGGAGATAGAGGGGCAGATCGAGGCGGCAGAGTTCCATGATCTCGGCATGAACGCCGTCGGCCTCGGCGGTCGCGGCGATCTGCCGGGCCATGGCCAGATTCTCGCCGCTGCTGGCTGCCAGGATCAGCATCTCAGGGCCTGAACCCGGCCGGTTCAATCAGCCGCACCTGGTTGCCCCGTGCAGTGAATTCACGACCCTGATCGCTCTGCACCACGACCCGACCGCCGGATTTCACCCGGATCACCCGGGCCCTCACCCAACCGAGGGCTGCTGATTCCAGCACCTTCACCACATCACCCGGCTGCAGATCCAATTCCATGGGTCTTCGTACCTCGTTCCTGAGAACCACAACAACAGTTGGACGGGGGGATCATCGAACGCGCCGTGGAGGACTTGAACCCCCGACATCAGGTTTTGGAGACCTGCGTTCTACCAACTGAACTAACGGCGCAAGGTCGACGACCCCCCGGCCAGTGCACGCTAGGCACCGGCAAGGGACGGTGAAACAACGCTTCAGCGATCGAAGCGCTGCTTAACCCGGGTGGCTTTGCCGACCCGATCCCGCAGGTAGAAGAGCTTGGCCCGGCGGACCTTGCCCCGTCGCTCCACCTTGATGGAGGCTACCTGAGGGCTGTGCACCATGAAGACCCGCTCGACCCCGATCCCCTGGAAGATGCGGCGCACGGTGATGGTCTGGTTGAGGCCACCGTGGCGCTTGGCGATCACCACGCCTTCGTAGGGCTGCACCCGTTCCTTGTTGCCTTCCCGGATGCGCACCCCCACCCGCACGGTGTCGCCCACATAGATCTCAGGCAGGTCGTCCTTGAGCTGGGCGGCCTCGAAGGCGGCGATCAGTTCGCGACCGCTCAGCCGGCGGCCGGCCACGGCCGGGCTCGCCACGGTGCCGGGGGTCGTCTCCTCGGTGCCTGGGGTCTCCTCGCTTCCGGGGGTCTCCTCGATGGTCTCCGCTGCTGCGGTGCTCTCCTCTGCGGTCATGACGGATGGATCGACAACCCCGGTTGCCGGATGACAGGCCAAACAACCAGCTTACCCTCCGGGCTCCGCCCCCCCCGCCTGCCCGGCGCCCCGTCGTCGGACCTGCCAGCGCTGCAGCAGCATCAGCCCTCCGGTCACCAGCATCCACAGCAGCCCGAGGCCGTTGAGCAGCACATACACCGATTCACCCCGCGGCCCCAGCCATTCCCCTTCATGCAGCTCCATCAGCAGGTGCACCCGGTCGCGGCCGAGTCCCCCCCAGTCCCGCAGCAGCCGGTAGGCCATGCCGCTCAGCACCGTGAGCAGCAGCGGTGCCAGCACCACCGGCGCCAGGCGGGCGTGCCAGCGGCGCAGCACGGGCAGCAGGGCGGTCATGGGGTGGCTCCGCGACGACGGGGACAGTCCTCGACGATGGGGACAGGGTTGATAGTTTGAAGGGGCTGGTCAGCCCCCCTGGGATGAATCTTTTTGCCGATCTGCTGGCCGCCTCCCGCCCCGGCACCCCCGCCTCCGCCCTCACCGCCGCCGGTCCGCGCATTGACCGGGGGCGGCGTGGCATCGAGATCAAGTCGGCCCGCGAGATCGCGATCATGCGGCGCGCAAGCCGCATCGTCGCCACCGTGCTGCGCGAGATCTCCGAGATGGTGCAGCCCGGCATGACCACCGGCGACCTCGATGCCTACGCCGAGAAACGCATCCGCGCCGAGGGGGCCGTCCCCAGCTTCAAGGGCTACCACGGCTTCACCGGCACCATCTGCGCCAGCATCAACAACGAAGTGGTGCATGGCATCCCCAGTCCCCGCCGGGTGATCCGCGACGGGGATCTGCTCAAGGTCGACACGGGGGCCTGCTTCGACGGCTACCACGGCGACAGCTGCATCACCATCTGCGTCGGCCAGGCCAGCGACGAGGCCCGGCGGCTGGCCCGGGTCGCCCAGGAATCGCTGATGCAGGGTCTGGCCCGCATCCGCGCCGGCAGCACCCTGCTCGAGCTGGCCGGTGCCGTGCAGGATCACGTCGAGGGACATGGCTATGCCGTCGTCGAAGACTTCACCGGCCACGGCGTTGG
>CAZWFG010000199.1:0-3790 GCA_964632245.1 uncultured Synechococcus sp.
GACGCTCGGGCCAGCTGGTGCCTGGCCAATTGGCGCGGGCGTTGTCCAGGCGGCCGAAGCCCACGCGGTTGAACAGCCGCACGGCGTAGACGGCCGTGAGGCCCGAGGCGCCGAGGGCGATCAGGGTGGCCACCGGGAAACGCACCCAGCTGCCTTCGAACACCATCAGCTCGGCGGGGAAGGCCGCCAGTCCGGGAATGCCGGCGGCGGCCATCAGGGCCAGCAGCAGCAGTCCGAGGGTGAAGGGCAGGCCCCGCAGGGGGTTGAGCAGGCCCGACAGGTCGGCGATGGCAGTGGTGCCGGTCTTGCGTTCGATCAGCCCGGCGCAGGCGAAGAGCAGAGCGACGATCAGGCCGTGGGCCAGCACCTGGGCCACAGCCCCCTGCAGGCTCAGGGGAGTGGCGGCTGCCAGCGCCAGCAGCAGCAGGCCCATGTGCCCCAGGGAGCTGTAGGCCATCAGCCGGCGCAGATCGGTCTGGGCGATGGCGTTCAGTGCGCCGTAGATGGCGCTGAAGGCACCGACGGCGGCGATCCACGGGGACCAGGCGGCCCAGGCCTCGGGCAGCAGCGCCACCCCGAACCGCAGCAACCCGTAGGCGCCGAGTTTGGAGATGGTGCCCGCCAGCAGCATCACCACCGGTGTGGGGGCCTGGCTGTAGGTGAGGGGCTGCCAGCCGTGCAGCGGCACGATCGGCAGCTTCAGGCCGAAGGCGAGCAGCAGCAGGGCCAGGATCCAGCGCTGGCTGGCGGGGCTCAGCTGCAGGGACGCCAGGCTGTCGAAGTCGAAGGCGGCGCTGCCACCGGCCCAGCCCAGCGCCAGCATCGCCGCCAGCAGGGTCAACCCCGACAGGGCCCCGTACAGCAGATACCGGATGGCGGCACCGGCCCGTCGGGGCCCACCCCAGATGGCCACCAGCAAGGTCGTGGGGATGAGCACCAGCTCGAAGGCCAGCACAAACAACAGGGCATTGCGGGCCAGAAACGCGGTGGTCGCCCCGCCATCGCAGGCCAGCAGCAAGGTCACGAACAGACCCACCCGCGGCTGGTCGCCTGGGGTGGCCAGGATCGCCAGGGCGCTGATCAGCGCCGCCAGCAGGCAGAGGGGCAGCGAGAGGCCGTCAAGACCCAGCTGCAGCTGCAGCCCCAGGGATGGCAGCCAGGGCAGGTCGAGATCGGCCGGGGCCAGACGCCAGGCCAGCAGGGTGGCCAGAAGCTGCAGGGCGGCAGCGATGGCGCCCAAGGGAACAACGGCCCGGGTGCGGGTCCCGGGCAGCAGGGGCAGGGTGAGGGCGGCGACCAGGGGCAGCCCCGGGAGCAGCAGCAGCAGCGCAGACATCAGCGGAACAGCGGCAGGGGGAGGGAACCGTTGAGCATCCAGGCCGCCATGGCCAGAACACCGAGCAGCAGGGTGAGGGCGTAGACCTGGGATCGCCCCGAGGTGGTGAGGCTCAGTCGGCGGGCACCGGCCAGGGCCGCAGCGCCGCTGGCGCCGCTGAAACCATCCACCAGCCGCTCGTCGGACCAGGCACTGAGCCGCGAGAGACCCACCACCAGGCGCACCACCGTGCGGTGGTAGAAGCGTTCGGTCTGGAGGTCATGGGCCAGCCAGTCCTGCAGACCCCCCAGGGCCGCGGGCAGGTGGGCCAGGGGATGGGGCCTCAGATAGAAGACGGCCGACAGGCCACCACCCAGCAGGGTCGACAGCAGCAGGGGGAGGGCCTGGGGGCCCCAGCCGGGGATGGGGGTGAGCCCCACGATGCCGTTGCGCACCAGCAGTTGCGGCAGGTGCAGCACCAGTCCCATCAGCAGTACGGTCGGCAGGGCCATCAGCCACAGCACCTCGGCCGAGCGGGCGGTGAAGGTGGTGGGGCGGCCGGCCCAGATGGAGCCGAAGATGCGCACAAGTCCGGCACTGAGCAGGGCATTGGTGAGCAGCACCAGGCCCCCCAGCAGCAGGGGTTGACCACTGGTTGCCGTCAGGGCCAGCAGTTCCCTCTGGGCCGCGAAGCCGCCGAAGGGTGGCAGGGCCATCAGGCCTGCCGCACCGGAGAGGAAGGCCAGGCCCATCAGCGGCCGGCGGCTCCACAGCCCCCCCAGCTGGGTCAGGTCCTGGGTGACATTGGTGACGATGATGGCTCCGACCGCCATCAGCATCACCGCCATCGGCAGGGGATACACCAGCAGCAGGTGATCGGCCACAACGGTGTCACCGAGGCCCACGGCCAGGAACAACAGACCCAGCCAGCTGCTCACGAGAAACGACAGGGCCCGTTTGACATCGATCTGGGCCAGGGCGATGAGCGAACCGACCACGGCGGTGGTGCCACCGATCACCACGAGCACCGAGCCCACCACAGGGCAGAGGCTGAGCAGCGGTTGCAGGCGCAACAGCACCCAGGCCCCACCCACCACCACCACCGAGTTGCGCAGCACCGTCGAAGGCAGGGGGCTCTCCATGGCTTCGTCAAGCCAGAGGTGCAGGGGGATCTGGGCGCACTTGCCCATGGGACCGGCCACGAGGGCCAGCAGGATCCAGGGCAGCCACGTGGGCAGGGTGCCGTCGGCGGCATGGTCGGCGGCCCAGGCGGCAAGACCATGGAAATTCCAGGTGCCGGTGAGGGGCAGCAGGGCGATCACACCGGCGAGCAGGATCAGGTCGCCGATGCGCTTGGTGAGAAAGGCATCGCGGGCGCCTTTGACCACCAGGGGCTGGTTGTACCAGGTGCCCACGATCAGATAGGTGCCGAGGGTGAGCAGTTCGAGGATGACGTAACTGAAGAACAGCGAGTCGGTGAGCACGAGGGCGCACAGTCCCGCCTCGAAAAAACTGAGGGAACCGAAGAAGCGGGGCCAGCCCCAGTCCATCTCGAGGTAGCCGATGCTGTAGATCTGCACCAGCACATGCAGTCCGGTGATCACGGTCATGGCGATCAGGGCCGGCTCGGTGATCAAGCCATCGAAACCGATGGAAAGTCCGGCGGTGTGCAGCCAGGTCCAGCCGAAGCGCACCGGCTGATAGAGCATGCCTTCGCCTGCACTGGCGTTGGCATGCAGGGCCACCAGCGCCAGGGTGCTGTGGAGGAAGGCCACCGACACCATCGCGAGGTTGAGGTAGCCGCAGGGGCGGGGGCCGGTGCGGGAGATGAGCCCCGGGGACCAGAGCAGGGACAGGAGGGCCGCTGCCAGGGGATACAGCGGCACCAGCCAGGCCGTCTGAAGCAGAAAGGCGGTCATGGCGAGGATGGGAGGACGGACCGTCGTTCGGTGCCTTGTCGGGGAAGTGTATGGATCTCCACCAGGGAGTTGAGGGTCTGGGGCCGTCGCAATGGCCGATGGTTCCCAGAAGCGGTGCTTATCGCTGCGGCGAAGGCAGCCTGGGGGCGTCGGTGGGCCGCAGCTGGTAGCCCACACCTCGGATGGTCACGAGCCAGTCGGCCACCCCGAGGGGCTTCAGCTTGTTGCGCAGGTAGCGGATGTAGACATCCACCAGATTGCCGCTGGCTCTGGGGGCATCGCTCCACACCCATTCGAGCAGCTGAGGCCGGCTGAGGGTGGCCCCCGGGTGGCGCATCAGCGCATGCAGCAGATCGAACTCCCGACGGGTGAGCGACACACGCCGGCTGGCCACCATCACCTCCCGGGTGTCACCATCCAGGCAGACACAGCCGAGGCAGATCTGTTCGACCGCGCTGGCCTGGGTGCGCAGCAGCGCCACCAGCTGGCGCAGTTGGTCCATATCAAGATCAACAGCAGCGTCCTGGGGCAGGTCCTGCAGGGCGGCCAGAAGCTC
>CAZWFG010000200.1:0-3733 GCA_964632245.1 uncultured Synechococcus sp.
TCGGCCGTGGCGGCGCTGACACCGGCGGCCCGAAAGGCGGCGGAGTTCATGGCGCCGGCATGGCCCGAGCTGTCGACCACCATCACCGGCCGGTCGGCCGACACCGCATCGAGCTCGGCCACGCTCGGGTAACGGGGCAGGGCACTGCCCTGAAAGCCGAAGCCCACGATCCAGTCGCCGGCCCCGACCGTGGGGGCATGGGCCTTGAGGCGTCGCACGATCTCGGCGATGGAACCGGCCCCCACCAGGTCGGCATCCAGCAGGTTCTTGCCGAAATAAATGAAGTGCCCGTGGGTGTCGATGAAGCCCGGCAGCAGGGTGCGACCCTGCAGATTCACGACCCGCGTCGTCGCCGTGCGGGGGGCCGTGGCCAGGGGGCCGGCGTGCAGGATGCGGCCCCCACCGACCGCCAGCGCCTCCACCGTCTGCGGGGTGGCGCCGGCCATGGTGAGGATCGTGCCGCCGGTGTAGAGGGTCTCGACCGTCGGGGCCGGTGGTGACACGGCCCGGCCGGGAAGGCTGCTGCAGCCCACGGCGGCGAAAACGGCCGCCAGCCGGATCAGGGGTCTGGGGGGCAACCGGAGTGCCATGCGCACAAGAAGGTCAGCGCCAAAGGTATGCAGCGGCGCCGCAGGTGGCCACGCCACAGTGGACGCGGCCCGCCTGCGATCTTCCATGGCCACCCTGCTGGCACACGATGCCGAGCTGCTCGTCACGATGGATGCCGACCGCCGGGAGCTGCGGCGGGCGTCGCTGTTCGTCGAGGACGGCTGGATCACGGCCATCGGTCCGGCCGACCAGCTGCCGGCCCGGGCCGACACCGTGCTCGACCTCTCGGGCCAGATCGTGCTGCCCGGTCTGATCAACACCCACCACCACCTCAGCCAGACCCTGGGGCGCAACATCCGCAGCGCCCAGCAGGCACGCCTGTTCGACTGGCTCACCCCCCATTTCCCCCTCTGGGCCGCCGTCACCCCCGACGCCCTGCGGCTGGCCACGCAGGTGGGCTGCGCCGAGCTGGCCCTGGCGGGCTGCACCACGGTCTTTGATCACACCTATGTGTACGGCAATGGCTGCCGCATCGACGGCATCATCGCCGCTGCCCGGGAGGTGGGGGTGCGGTTCCACGCCGGCCGCGGGGCCATCTCCCTGGGCCGCTCCCGGGGGGGCGTGCCGCCCGATCACCTGGTGGAAGACGAGGGCGCCATCCTGGCCGACAGCGAACGGGCGATCCGCGCCCACCACCACAGCGTTTCGGGCGCCCTCACCCGCGTGGTGCTGGCCCCCTGTTCCCCGTTTTCGGTGACGCCGGAGCTCTTGCGGGCCTCGGCTGAGCTGGCCCGCCGTCACCCCGGGGTGCGCCTGCACACCCACCTCGCCGAAACCCTCGACGAAGAGCACTACACCCTCGACACCCATGGCCTGAAGCCGCTGGCCTACATGGAGCGCCAGGGCTGGCTGGCGCCCGACGCCTGGTTCGCCCATGGTGTGCATCTCGATGCCGACGACATCCGCCGGCTGGCCCGGGCTGGTGCCGGCATTGCCCACTGTCCCAGCTCGAACATGCGGCTGGCGTCGGGGATGGCGCCGGTGATGGAGCTGCTGGCGGCCGGGGTGCCCGTGGGGCTGGGGGTGGATGGCGGCGCCAGCGGTGAGAGCGGCCAGCTGCTGCAGGAGGTGCGCCAGGCCTTTCTGCTTGCCCGCCTGCGGCTGGGCCTCCAGAGCCCCCTGGGCACACCGCCGGAGGCGGCCTGGATGACGGCCCGCCAGGCCCTCGAGCTGGCCACCCTGGGCGGTGCGGCGGTGCTGGGTCGCGACGACATCGGCTGTCTGGCGGTGGGGCGCTGCGCCGATTTCTTCAGCCTGTCGCTCGCCAGCGTCGCCTATGCCGGTGCGCTGCACGATCCGGTGGCAGCGGTGGTGTTCTGCGCACCGCAGCCTGCCGTTCACACCGTCGTGCATGGGCGGGTGATCGTCGAGGAGGGCCAGCTCGTGACCATCGACCTGCCGGCGGTGGTCGAACGCCACAACATCGCCAGCGCCGCCATCACGGCGACCGCAGGCCATTCCTAGGATCCGCCGCCAGACGGGCAGCAGCCATGGATGACCAGTGGCGCAACTTCCTGCGCAACCTGGGGGCCTGGCGGGGCACCTTCGCCAACCTCAGCCCCGCGGGGGCGCTGCAGGATGAAACGGCCTCGCTGCTGACCCTCGAGGCGGCCGATGACGACCGGCTGGTGATCTTCAGCCTGCGGCGCTGGCCCACCCTCGAACCGGTGGGGGAACCGAGCCGCGACAACCGCCAGGAGTACCGCAGCCTGGGGCGCCAGGTGGTGTTCTTCGAGACGGGGGCGTTCTGCAAGGGTTCGCTGCAGGTGGCCCCTGCGACGGTGTTCGGCGGTGAGTTCGCCTTCGTGACCGCCGACCGCCGCCATCGCCTGGTGCACCTCACCGATGCCGATGGGGTGCCAGCCCAGCTGGTGCTGATCCGTGAGCAGCGAGAGGGCAGCACTGGGATCGAGCGGCCCGCCGCCAGCCCCGAGCAGCTTGGTGGCCCCTGGCGGGGTCAGGCGACGACGATCAGCGCCGACTGGTGGGTGCCCGCCACGGCCGACTGCCACTTCGACCTGGCCGACGCCGGCCCCGGGGGCTGGTGCTGGTTGCCCGATGGTGGCTTCTGCCGCCTGCCGGCCCGGGTGAGCCACCGCGAAGCCTTCAGCGTCGAGGCCGGTTGGCTCGCGGCCCCCGACCGTCTCGAACGGCTGATCCGCCGGTACGACGCCAGTGGCGCCTGGACCTCGGCCACCCACGAGGTGCTCAGCCGGGGCTGAGGGCCCCGGGCGCCAGCCGTTCGCGGCAGAAGCCATCGGCCAGCTCGACCGCCAGGGCCAGGTTGTCTGCTTCCCGGTGGCCCGAGGCGCGGGGGGGACGGAAGCTGTGGTCGCCGGCCGGGATCCACTCCACCCGGATGGCCGGTGCCAGGGCGTAGCCCTCGACCTCGTCGCGCCGCCCGAAGCTGTCGCGTTCGCCCTGCAGGATCAGGGTGGGGGTGCTGAGGCTGGCCAGGTGCTCCGTCCGCAGCTGGGTGGGGCGGCCCGTGGGATGGAAGGGATACCCCAGGCAGAGACAGCCACACACGTCTCCTGCGCCGGCCAGCTCGTCGACCAGCAAGGTGGCCACGCGTCCACCGAGCGACTTGCCCCCGATCACCAGGGGGCCCTGGCCCTGCAACGCCGCCACTTCGGCGCGAAAGGCCGCGAGCAGTTTCGGCAAGCGATCGGGGAGCCGCCGCCGGCCGTCCAGCCGACGCTGGGCCATGTAGGGGAACTCAAAGCGCAGCACCCGCCAGCCCCGGCCGGTCAGCCCTGCGGCCATCGACTCCATGAAGGGGCTGTCCATGGGGGCACCGGCCCCGTGGGCCAGCAACACTGTGCCGGCCATCAGGCCTCCGTCCGCAGGAACCGGCCCGAGAACCTCACCGCCAGCACGACGGCAGCGATGCCGTAGGAGACGAAGGTGATGGCCTGGCCGGCGGTGCCGGCGGCATAGGCACCGCGTTCGAGCAGCACGAAATCGGCCAGGGAGGCTGCGGTGCCCCACAGCATCACCCACACGCTCACGTACAGCACACCTTTCAGCGTCGGATTCATGGTGATGGGGGCCCGGAAGCGGACTGGGACAATCTGAAGGCAGACCCTATCGGCTCTGGCCGGGATGATCGTGGACCAGCCGC